>NZ_SMME01000852.1 GCF_009711465.1 Parendozoicomonas verongulae
AGTGCGAAAAAATCCACTCGCCATCATTATACGAAAGCAATGGTCCGGGTACTTAGGCTGGGTTGACGGGCGTAACCTGAGACTGTTGGCTTACTGTTGTTCTAACCGCTCTAAAACGTATGGGTTACTCCAACCCTGTATTTGACTGATACGCTCATTCCTTTCTTTTTCCCACGGTGTAACGGGGTACATTTTATTCCAGGTTGTGTAGAGCTGTTTATCCTGCTTACTGAGCCTTAGCCTATAACGGGCCGCCATATAGAGGTAAATGCGGGCAATTTTTCCTCGCTTTGCTGCGGGGGGCTCTGCTGTTCTCTGTTTGAAGTTGACTTTGAAATCGCACTGTCCGTACATATTGGGAGTGCTGGGAAGTACGCCGAAGCTGTAATTTGAGCGGTCGCCATTCACTTCACCGATGGCGGGAGTGAGGTTAAATAAGTCGGCTTCCATAGACTTAAACGCAGGATCTTTTTTGCATTTTTTACGGCCGCCGTCCTGCCAGCATTGCATCTGATGTCCGAATACCCAAGCAGGCATAACATGCTCCCATTCAATACGACTGGCGCGGCGTTCCTGCTTGCGAATCTGATACCCGCATGAGTCTAAGTCGGGGGTAAGTTTTTTCTGATTGATAGAAAAATCGCAGCCGCAGTAAAAAGTCTTTTCATGGCCGTGGTAAATTTTGATGGCTTGTCTTTTGGCTGCGCTAAAGCTTGAGGGAGTGCCCGATGCTTGAGCTGCAGTCATGATGCAGAGACTAAAGAGCCAAAAGAAACAGCATAGTAAGCGATAAAAGGTTGATGGGCTGGAAAGGGACATTATCGAGAGTGCATGAATTGAAGAATAACCACAATTCAAACATGCTCAACTGAAGAATAAAAGACTAGAAAGAAAAAGGCTGGAGTCGTTCAATGGTGTTGTTATAGGTACCCAAACCATTGCTTTTGCATAGGCAGACGGCATCTTTTCCGTTCTTGCTGTGTCACAACTTATTAAAAGCAGGACCTGCGAGCGTAGAACGCCCGCAGGTGATGATTTAGTTTGTGTAATGGTTCTCACCGTGGAATAAACCATCTGCATTGTCTGGCATTTTGCCTCTTAGGGGAGAGGTACTTTTTCCGTTATGGATCATTCTCAGGGTGGAGTATTTATCGGCTGTGGCAGCCTGAGCATCTTCACTATTCCTGACAATACTGGGCTTGATAAACAGCATTAAGTTCTGTTTTTCCAACACATCTTTTTTGTTAGTGAAGAGTCGTCCCAGTAAGGGGATATCTCCCAACAGCGGCACTTTATCAGTTATTTTTTGGACGTTATCCTTCAGCAGGCCACCCAGTACAATGGTTTCCTGATTATCGACAATAATCACGGTTTTGATTTTACGCTGGGAGGTGACGGGGTTGTTATTGTTGACTGAAGAGCCTGGCTCAATCACGTTGGATAGCTCCTGCTCAATCTCAAGCCTTAATGTGCTTTCGTCGCCAATATGAGGGGTTACTTTTAATGTTAAACCCACAGGCTTTCTCTCAGTCGTGCTGAAAGGGTTGGTATTTGAGCTATTGCTCTGCTGATATGAACCTGTGGTGAAGGAGATTTCCTGACCCACGATAAATTCAGCTTCCTCATTGTCCAGCGTCATCAAGTTTGGCGTGGACATAAGGTTCACGTTGCTCTGCTTGCTAAGAGCGTTGACCAGTACGCCAAAATTACTATTTCTCAGTAAGACCTGCCCAACAGACATCGTGGCATAATCCAGCGGCGCACCAACAACGGAAATGGGATTGCCGATGGATGGATCGTCGACGCTTCTTTGACTGGGAGCCGTTTTTCCCTGGTAGCCCCACTGAAGACCAAGGGTGTCGTTGATATTTCCGGAGACTTCCACGATAGCCGCTTCAATCAGGACCTGTGCCCGGCGGATATCCAGCTGCCGCACAAGCCCTTCCAGCTCTTTTAGCGTATCTGGGTCGGCAATCATAATCAGGGCATTGGTGGTTTCGTCAGCTCGTATAAAAGTATGACCACCCAAACCTTTATTACTGGATTTACTTCCAGACTGGCTGGATGCTTGCGATCGATTCGATGGACGGCTCTTACTGGAGGAAGAGCTTTTTGCATCCGTAGACTCATCCTGAATGGTCTGGGAGGCTTCATTCAGAATGTCGGCAAGGTTCTTGGCATCCGCGTGGCGCAGGAAGATAACTCTCGTAGAGGATTTGCGAATGCCTTCTTTGTCCAGAGTCTGAACCAGTTTGCGTACCCGTGAGCGTTTGTTGGCGTTACCTTTGATAACCAGCCGGTTGCTGCGCTCATCGGCAATGACCTGCATACCACTGGGGAGCTGGCCTTTGGAGGTGGCGAGCGTGTCCTGAATAATTTTGGCCACATCTCCTACCCAGGCATGTTCCAGAGGCAGTACTTCGTAATCGTTGTCACTGGCTTGATCCAGCTCCCGTACCAGTTTGGTGATTCGATCCACATTGTCTTTCTGGTCACTGACAACTACAGCATTGCCTGAGGCGGATGCCGCTGCATGGCCATACTGAGCAATCAGAGGCCTGACAATGGGGATAACTTCCACAGCTGAGACGCTGTGAAGGTCGATGACACGGGTCACCATTGTGGCACTGGCCGGCTTATCTTGACCGTTAAATGTCGGACTGGCAGTTTTTGCCGTAGTACTGGGGATGATGCTGCGAACTTTGCCTTTTGGAATAACGGCGTAACCATTGGCATTCAGTACTTCCAGAAAAATATCGTAAATCTGGTCCTTCGTCATAGGACGAGAAGAGATCACGCTTACGGTGTTGCCACCTTTAATGCGTGGGTCGATTACAAATGTTTCGCCGGTGATAACTGCCACCTGAGCGATAAATTCACGAATATCAGCATTTTGCTGATTAAGTGTCCAGCGCTTCTCCTCAGTCGATTTCTCTGACTGGGAACTGGCTGTGGTATCCACTTCCACCTGTGCAGTCGACGCTTGTTGACTGGAGTAGGTCGTTGGTAACCAGGATGTTGCGGCTACCAGAAGTGCTATTTTCAGGCTGAAACCGCCTGACGGTAGTAAAGTGCGCATCGTCATTTAAGTGCCAACCCATGAATTCTTTGTAGTTATCGACATGCTGAATATTTCCTTGCCCGATTTTGTATGACGGTGTAGTGAAGCTACTCAGCTGTCGTCGCTGTTTTCAAACCGGCGCCGCAGGCTATCCATCTTTTTCTCCAAGTCCTGAACCTGATCAACGTTGTTGAGCGGGCCGGGGGGAAGCTTGGTTTGCGTGTTTGCCGACGGAGGCGATGGAGTATAGGGCTTTGCTCCCTGATTGCTGACTTCTGGGAACAGTAATTTCTGTAACCGGCCGTTATAGCTGATCACAACATGGCGGGAATGAATGCTTTCCAGAGTGACTCCACGGACAATGGTATCTCCAGGATGATACAAACGGTCCTGCCCGTCGTTGCCTTGAATGATGGCGCTGGAGGGGACATCACCAATGCCTGCAAGAGCACCCCGCAAGGTAAGATTCAGATTGGTAGCAGGAATCTCCAAGGCACTCTGAGCTTTGGGTTTCTCATTGGCCTGGCCGAACAGAAGCTGAAAATCATTGGCCGCTAATGTCTGCCTTTTCTGGCCAGGATCGTAGCTGGAGCGTTCGGGCGGCTCGGCTTTTATTTCTTCAGCCAGACGCACGGAATGCAGTGTTAAAGAGCTAATAAGCCCGGTGCATAAACCCACCAGTAAAACATGTCGGTGGTTTTTGACGAGCCATTGGCGCCCGATGGCCAGTATGTCGTTATTCATATTGATGCTTAAATAAGGCTCGTAATGTCCGTAGAATTGTAGGTGTTTGCCCTGCTATGAAGATAACAGTGGAATTCAAAAAACGTCAAACTTGATAAGGCGTTATCGGTTTTTTTTTGCAAATTTGATGTTATTTTCGAAGATGCGTAAGAAGATGTTGCAAAATACATTGCGAAAATAACACCTGTTTCATATTTTTAAGCGCGGGTTTGGGCATGCTGCCCGACTCCACTGACAGGATCGTGTCGGTAGAACAGGTGAAAATAATAAAAACAATGAATTTTCTGTGTGTATCCTGAGTTTGGCCGATCGAAACAATAATAAAGGTGTGATGTCACAGTTATGACTTCGAGATCAGGAGCTCAGTGTTGAGTACATCTTCTGTAGATTTGGCCTCCGACCAGTTGGCCCCAGAGGCATCTGTATCCAGCCAGGATGGCCCGGTTGCGTTATTGCCGTTTCCGTTTGCTAATCGCCATCAAGTCATTCTCACTGAAGAGGATGGCCAGGCGCTGCTACTGAGCCATGGCAGGCCCCAGCCTGATATTTTTGCTGAAGTACGCCGTTTTGCCGGGCGCACACTGGTTTATCGCAGGCTGGAGAGAGAGGAGTTCTCTGAGCTGATGACCCAGTGTTATCACCAGAACAGTGCTGATGCCTTGCAGCATGTGGCAGGTATAGGCGATGACCCAGACCTGTTCAGTCTTGCCGATGCCGTGCCGGAGACCGAGGACTTGCTCGAACAGTCTGACGATGCCCCGGTTATCCGCCTGATTAACGCATTACTGACCGAAGCCATCAAGGAGGGTGCCTCTGATATTCATATCGAAACCTTTGAGAGTCGGCTGGTGGCCCGGTTCCGTGTGGATGGTGTTTTACGGGAGATTCTCAGCCTGAAGCGGACTCTGGCGGCATTGCTGGTATCCCGTATCAAGGTTATGGCACGTTTGGATATTGCCGAGAAACGTATTCCGCAGGATGGCCGTATATCCCTGCGTGTGGCAGGCAAAGAGGTGGATGTACGTGTATCGACACTGCCATCCAGTAATGGAGAGCGAGTAGTGTTGCGTTTGCTGGATAAAGCGGCAGGGCGTTTGAGTCTTGAACATCTGGGTATGCCTGAAGAGCACATGAGCCGTATTCGCCATATGCTATCCCAGCCCCATGGCATTATTCTGGTAACCGGGCCAACGGGTTCTGGTAAAACCACTACCCTATATGCCGGTCTGTCCTCTTTGAATGATGCCAGCCGCAACATTCTTACTGTTGAAGACCCTATTGAATATAACCTCGAAGGCATTGGTCAGACGCAAGTGAATACCAAGGTGGATATGACCTTTGCCCGCGGGCTGAGAGCCATTCTCCGTCAGGACCCGGATGTTGTGATGGTGGGGGAAATACGTGATACCGAAACGGCAGAAATTGCTGTCCAGGCCTCTCTGACCGGCCACCTGGTTCTTTCAACACTCCATACCAATACGGCTGTGGGGGCTATTACCCGTTTGCAGGATATGGGAGTGGAACCATTCCTGCTCTCCTCCAGCCTTGTGGGGGTGATGGCTCAGCGTCTGGTTCGTTTACTGTGCGACAACTGTAAAGAGGGGTACATCGCGGATGATGCTGAATGCCGGCAGCTTGGAATTGACCCTGAGCATCCCCCGACTCTTTATCACGCCAAAGGCTGCAGTGACTGCAAATTCAATGGTTATCGTGGGCGAACAGGTATTTATGAGGTGGTCATCATAGATGAACAGATTCGAAGGATGATTCATCGTAATGAAGGTGAAATGGCCATTGTGGAATATATGCGACAAGCCTCACCGGGTATTCGCACCGATGGCATGTTCAAAGTGCTGGCCGGGGTGACAACTCTGGAAGAAGTGCTCCGTGTAACTCAGGACGACTAACTCCATGGCGGCATTTGAATACACAGCACTGGACGAGGCGGGTAAGCAGCAGAGGGGAACTCTGGAAGCGGACAGTGCACGACAGATTCGCCAGACCCTTAGGGATAAAGGGTGGACACCACTGTCTGTCGAAGAGGTGGCTGAGAAGAAGAAAAAGGGAGATTCCACATCAACGGCCTTTAGTTTCGGTGGCGGGCTCTCTGCGTCCCAGTTAGCGCTTATCACTCGCCAGCTGGCGACACTGGTGCAAGCCGCTATGCCTATTGAAGAGGCACTGCAGGCCGTGGCTGAACAACAGGAGAATCGTCGTACCCGTAATGCGGTGCTGGCGATTCGTTCACGGGTTCTAGAGGGGTATACCCTGGCTCAAAGCCTGGATACCTTCCCGAACTACTTTCCTCAAATGTACCGTGCCACGGTTGCTGCCGGTGAACATGCCGGTTACCTCGACAAGGTGCTTAACCGGTTAGCAGATTACACAGAGCAACGCATGCAATCCCGCCAGAAGGTTCAGCTGGCTATGTTGTATCCCGTGATTTTGATGCTGGCGGCTGTTGGCATTGTGAGTTTTCTTCTGGGCTATGTTGTACCGGATGTGATTAAAGTCTTTGTTGAGAGTGGGCAGGAACTCCCTGCACTAACGCGCTTCCTTATAGCCGTCAGTGAAGGGTTTCAGGTGTGGTGGCCCTGGTTTTTGTTAGGCAGCGTGATCGCGTTTTTTTGTATTCGGTATAGCCTGTCTAAGCCCGCTGTCCGGCTGGTGTGGCATAAGCGAATTCTTTCATTACCGGTGATTGGGCGATTCAGTCGGACCTTAAATACCGCACAGTTTGCCAGCACATTGAGTATTTTGACCCGAAGTGGTGTCTCTCTTGTGGATGCTCTGGCTATAGCCGCACAGGTGGTCAGCAATGATGCCATGAAGGCTTCGGTCATTATTGTGGCGAAGAAGGTGAGTGAAGGTGCCAGTTTGCATAAAGCCTTAAAGGACACCTCTCTGTTTCCTCCCCTGATGATGCATATGATTGCCAGCGGTGAGGCTACGGGTGAGTTGGATAATATGCTGGAGCGCACAGCTAATAATCAACAGATGGAGCTGGAAAACCGGGTTTCCATGCTGGTTGGGATATTTGAGCCACTGATGCTGGTGGTGATGGGCGGTATTGTGATGGTGATTGTACTGGCTATCCTTCTACCCATTCTCAGCATGGACAGCTTGTTAGGCTAGACGTGTACCGCATAATTTATTGACCTCTAACAGATTATTAGAAGAGTTTTTGGAGGAGTGGAAATGATGTTAAAACGCAATGGTATGCCTGCCAGGCAGGGTGGTTTTACCCTGATCGAAATCATGGTGGTCGTAGTTATTTTGGGGGTGCTGGCTGCGATTGTTGTGCCCAATATTATGAGCCGTCCAGATCAAGCCAAGGTGACAGTCGCCAATGCTGATGTAAAAGCTGTTGCCAGTGCTTTGGAAATGTACCGTCTGGACAATGGCTTTTATCCCAGTACTGATCAAGGGCTGGACGCTTTGGTGCATGAGCCTTCGGGTAGTCCGGAACCTCGCAATTGGAACCCAGATGGCTATCTGAAAAAAATCCCCCAGGACCCATGGGGTAATCCTTATCAGTATGAGCAGCCCGGAACACGCAATACCAACAGCTACGATCTTTACTCTCTTGGAGCTGATGGCCGTGTGGGAGGAGAAGGCTTCAACGCTGATATAGGCAACTGGGACGACTAGCGTGCAACCACAAAAGAAAGGACTCCTGGTTCACAGAATGGGGTGCCAACAGGGCTTTACACTGCTTGAGCTGCTGGTAGTGCTGCTAATTATAGGGATTGTGGTTGGTGTAGCAATGATTGTTCCGAGTGCGGGTGGTCCGGGGCAGACGGTGAAAGATGAAGCCTTGAGGCTGCAAACCCTGATGGAGCAGGCGCGAGACAGAGCCTTGCTGGAAAATACAGAAATGGGGCTATCGATGACGGGGAACGGCTATCGCTGGTGGATCTGGTCACGAGATGAAGATAAGTGGCGATTGCTTAATGAGCAGTCATTCCGTGAATACCGGTTTCCCGATAATGTCGTCCTTACCAATTATGGGGACAGCTCGGCTGTGACGGACGCCCCTGAGCAGAAGTGGCAGGATTTGGACAATGAGAAACCTGCATGGATTTTTTCAACAGATACCCAGGTCACTCCTTTTCGGTTTGAATTTACCCTACGAGACGATCATCGCTACTCGGTGATTCTGGAGAGTGATGGTGTTGGCCCGGTCCAGACCCCCTAAATCAGCATGGGCTTCAGAAGCCGGTTTTACGTTGCTGGAAATTCTTGTTGCTCTGGCTGTTTTTGCTCTGGCAGCCAGTATTCTGCTGGTGGCTGATGGCAGGGCTATTCGTCAGACTGCTTATATACAGGAAAAAATACAGGCTTCATGGATTGCTGACCAGCAGCTGAACCGCTATTACATTGAAGGCTCATTTCCCGATCCGGGAAAGCGAAACAGCAGCATAGAGCTGAGTGGCAAGCAGTGGTATATACGCGATGTGATTGAAGAAACAGCTCAGCGTAACCTGCGCAAAGTTGAGGTGAAGGTCTTTCCCGGTAAGGCGCGTCCTGATGATAAGGCCAGACCACTATTTCGTTTGACGGGTTACATCCGGCGGGAGAGGGAGAGATGAGTCACTTTTCTTCCTGCATATCGAACGCTAAAAGGCAGTCCAGAAAGTCGGGGTTCACCCTTCTGGAACTGTTGATTGCTATTGCTATTTTCAGTTTGCTGGCAGCCGGTTGCTACAGGCTGTTTAAATCAGTCAGCAGTACCCATGAGGTTACATTGGCGCTGTTTGAGCAGAGTAGTGAGATGCAGCGAGCGCTGGCGATTCTGAATACCGATTTATCTCAAATGGCGATGCGCCCCATTCGCAACGAATTTGGTGACTATGAAGCAGCCGTTACCACTAATGCTCAGAATGCACTTGTGACATTTACCCGCCATGGGTGGCGAAACTATACCAATGCTAAACGCAGTGAATTGCAGCGAGTCAGTTATGCCTACGATGGCGGACGCTTACTCAGGCGTTACTGGGAAACCCTTGATAGAGCACCCGACACACCCTACCGTGAGCAGGTGCTTCTGGATAATATTCAGGGTTTTTCTCTTAGATTTCGGGATAATAAAAAACGCTGGCACAGCAGCTGGCCTCCTGCCAGTGATAAACAAAGTGAACGCCTGAAAATGGTGCCTGCCGCAGTGGAGTACACTATCCTGCACCCTAGACTGGGGAGCGTACAGCAATTCCTTGCAGGCGTTTCCTTCAGGGAAAATGAAAAGAAAGTTTCGTTACCACAATATCCAGCAGGTAATTCCGGTGAGGGTAGTCAAACACAGCCTGACGGGGGGCAAGCCACGCCTTTTGGCAATGGCTCAATAATATCAGTTCCTCTTTATCCGGAGGATGACTAATGCCTCGTCGCGAACAAGGTGTGGCTCTGATATTCGTTTTGCTTATCTTTGCAATGATTGCAGTCATGGCGACGCGAATTGTGTCGAATCTGCACTTTAATACGGAGAAGACCTCCCGTTATCTCCAAAATATGCAGGCACGTCACTATGCTATGGGGGCGGAACAGTTTGTTGCCGTATTGTTGGAAGAAGACGCTGAACAGGACCGGAAGGCTAAACGTGCTGTTGATCACTGGTATGAACCTTGGGCTGAACTGGATAAAACACTGGAAACAGAGGATGGTGAAATCACCATTCAGACTCTGGACGATCAGGGGCGATTCAACCTTAATATGCTGGCAGGAAAAACCGGGAAGGATACTAAAGACAAATTAAAGATGCTGGAACAGCTTTTTGTGGCTAATGGCATCGATGCACAGCTGGCTTACCGCATTGTGGATTGGGTGGATGACAATCAGGATGCACTCCCTGGGGGAGCTGAGGATAACTATTATTTACTGCTGGCTCCGCCCTACAGGACAGGAGACGCCCCTCTGGCATCGGTATCTGAATTGCGGCTTATGGATATTCTCTCGCCGGAAGATTTTGAAAGGGTATTACCGCTGGTGACTATTTTGCCTACTAATGATGGTTTGAATATCAATACCGTATCAGCGGAGGTTTTGCGTATGCTGGATGAGCGCATTAGTGAATCGGATGCCAAAGCCTTTGTTGACGGGCGTGGCAAGGATGGCTTTGCTGATATGAAAGAATTGATTAAGCATCCACTGATCGGCAATAAAATAGATAAGAAAGCGGCAGGGATGGTGGTTTTCAAAAGCTACTACTTTAGTGTGTATATCAAGGCGCGTTATCGGGATATTACTTATTACCTGCATAGTCGCCTCGCCAGAAATGCAGAAGGTAAAGTCACCGTTATTTCCCGGGAAATCGGGCAATACCCCCGATGGGTCAACACCTTAAGGGAATCAGTGAGGTAGGAAAGTTTGATAAAAACGAAAACACAACTGATTGTCAGGCTGTGTCCGGATTCTGATGTGAGTGTGGGGCAACTTTCACTGGAGTGGCTTTGGGTGACGCAGGATGGCAGCGCAGCTGACGACCCGGAAAGTACCCTCCAGGTTGGAAATCTGGAACAACTTTCCCAGTGGTGGCAGACCCTGTCCGATGATGAGCAGGACTTGCCGGTGGTGCTGGTAGTTTCAGGTTTTATGGCCAACAGTCATTTGATTCACTTGCAAGAGAATCAGCGCAGGCACTGGCAACAGGCATTACCTTATCTTCTGGAGGAGCGGCTGGCTTCGGATATTGAGAGCCAGCATCTGGTTTCAGCTCAGATTGGTGATGATACAGTCTATGCTGCCTGCATCGGTCACAGCGCCATGACTAGCATTCTTCAGAAGTTTGCGGCTGTCGATCTTGACCCTGTGAAAGTGCTTTCGGAAACACAGTTTCTCAAGGGTAAAGACGGGGAATTAACGGTCTGGCTGGAAGGAGAACATGCTTTTGTTGCCTCCCATAATAGCTTCGGCCAATGGCTGGATCGAGATGCCCTTGATATCGTTGTGCCCGGCCTTCTGGAAGATGAAGCTGAAGAAAATGGTCTTCAGGAAGATGATGCTGTCGAACACCGTCAACCGGTGATGGCTGGTATGACTGTTTACACCGACGAACTCAACGGTTCTGCAGTACAACGTCTTGAAACTTTAGCAGGGCAGGATGTTCCGGTGAGTTGTGAGGTACGTGCAGAAGCCTCTCTGCTCCCATTCCTTTTGTCGGAAATGGCACGATCTCTTCAAAAGCGCCAGCTACTGGATTTTCGCACTGGTGCATTCAAATGTACACGCAAATCCTCCCGGCGCTGGCGTCAGTGGCGCCCTGTGGCCGTTGCGGCAGGGCTATGGCTAACGATTGAACTACTGTTTAATGCCGGAAGCGGTTTTTATTTCCAGTATCAGGCGCAAGCTTTGAGGAATGAAAATTTTTCCACCTATAAAGAGCTGCGTCCTGACGACCGGCGGGTTGTGGATGTTCGTCATAATCTAACACGCTTTCTGCGAGACTCCAGCCAGCAACAAAGCAGTGCTGATTTCCTTAATATGTTGAAAGTGATTTCTAATGTCAGCGATGACGAAATTGGTAAAGGCATTATACCGAAGGCAATGGATTTTAATGAGGTCAACGGCCGCCTTTCCCTTGATGTTCATGCTGACAGCTTCGAGCTTCTTAATCGTTATGTGGATGCACTGAAATCCGCTGGTCTTAACGCCCGAATGGATACCGGGAATCAGGATGTCAAAGGTGTGTCTGCCCGTCTGACAGTGAGGAGAGCCTGATGAGTGTACTGACAAATAAGCTGACTCCTGTTATTGATCCTGTGCGGGAGCGTTTCCAGAATATGCCCCAGAAAGACCAGCGTGCCTTGATGGCACTTTCTGGCTTCATGGTTATCGTACTGTTCTGGTTTCTTGTGTGGAAGCCTTTAGATGACTGGGCAGACAAAGAATACGCAGAGTTGACTCTTGAACGGGAAACTCAAGCGTTTTTAGCTGCAAATTATGAGCGCACCAAAGTGCTTATAAAAAGCCAAAACACTGGGCCGAAAAAAGACGCAGCCGCTGCTATCTCCAGCAGTGGTAAGCGAGCCGGACTGAATTTGACCCGTGTACAGCCCGCCCGACAAGGTGTGTCAGTCTGGCTGGATGCCGCACCTTACCAGAAGCTGTTGGGGTGGCTGGTACAACTCCACAACAGGGAAGGGCTGGAAGTCCGCCAGATTCGGGTGGAGCGTACAGATCAGACTGGTATGGTCAAGGTATTCCTGCGTCTGGCCCGTTAATCTGATCTTTATATCGTTGGCAGCTCTGTAGTTACTTTTTCCACCCGTTCCGCTTTCCTTGAGCTAGATGGCGGCATTGTCATGCTGAGCGAACGGGACTTCACGGGGAGGCGAGCGAGTGCAAGCCTCAAATATAACAAGGCACAGAGGAATCATATTTTTGTCAGTGCCTATCATTGTTGTTTGCTGCCCGTCTGGTTACTTTGACTCTGTCAGACCTATTGTAAAAGACCAGGCGGCAAGTAGCAGGGGGTTCGTAGCTGTTTTCCGTCAGAAAATAGAATAACGAGAGGAGTTGCTTTTGGCCGACTCAAGCCTGCACTACCCACACCTTCTTCAGCCCCTTGATCTGGGCTTCACCACTTTGAGAAACCGCTGTCTGATGGGTTCTATGCACACGGGGCTGGAAGAACGCCCTAATGGTTTTGAACGGGTGGCCGCGTACTACGCAGAGCGTGCCCGTGGTGGTGTTGGTTTGATTGTCACTGGAGGTATTGCTCCGAACGAAGAGGGCGCTGTGTTTCAGGGGGCTGCCAAGCTTACAAATGAAGAAGAAGCCTTTCAGCATCGTAAGGTGACCACGGCAGTTCACCAGCATGGCGGTAAAATCTGCCTGCAGATGTTACACGCGGGACGTTATGCCTATAACCCCAAATGTGTTGCGCCATCGGCTGTTCAAGCTCCCATCAATCCTTTCCAGCCCCACGAGCTGACTGAAGACGAGATCGAAAAGCAAATTTATGATTTTGTGAACTGTGCGGCTTTGGCCAAACACGCCGGTTACGATGGCGTAGAGATTATGGGGTCTGAAGGGTACTTCATCAATCAGTTTATTTCAGCACGGGTGAATAAGCGCGAAGATCACTGGGGTGGCAGCTATGAGAATCGTATACGTCTGCCACTGGATATTATTCGCCGCGTTCGCATCGCTGTAGGCCCCAAGTTTATCATTATATACCGTCTTTCCATGCTGGATCTGGTGGAAGGCGGCAGTCGTTGGGACGAGATTGTCGATCTGGCAAAAGCTGTTGAGCGGTGCGGTGCCACAATCATTAATACTGGTATCGGCTGGCATGAGGCTCGCATTCCCACCATTGCCACTATGGTGCCCAGAGGCGCCTTTGCCAGTGTCACCGCCAAGCTTAAAGGTGAAGTAAACATTCCGCTGATTACCACCAATCGCATCAATACTCCGGATGTGGCAGAAAGTATTCTGGCTTCAGGGCAGGCTGATATGGTGTCTATAGCTCGCCCTTTACTGGCTGATCCGGAGTTTATGAATAAAGCTGCCGCCGGTAAGAGTGAAAGTATTAACACCTGTATTGGCTGTAATCAGGCGTGTCTGGATCACACCTTCTCGGGTAAGCTGACCAGTTGTCTGGTGAATCCTCGCGCCTGCCATGAAACTGAGTTGAATTATATTCCTCTTCATCATAATGAAACACCCAAGCGTATTGCGGTTGTAGGGGCAGGGCCTGCGGGGCTGGCTTTCTCAACCGTTGCTGCGGAACGTGGACATAAGGTAACTCTGTTTGATCAGGCCAGCAGTATCGGAGGCCAGTTTAATGTAGCGAAGCGCATCCCCGGTAAAGAAGAGTTTTATGAAACCCTCCGTTACTTTGATCATAAGCTCAAATCTACAGGTGTAGATGTGCGGCTGAATACGCGAGTGAGTGCCGAAGATCTGAGTGGCACAGGTTATGACCATGTTGTACTGGCAACCGGTATTGCGCCAAGAGTGCCAGACATCCCCGGCATTGATCATGAAAAAGTACTCAGTTACCTGGACGTTTTACTGCACAACAAGCCCGTTGGTAAAAAAGTGGCGGTGATTGGTGCGGGAGGAATTGGGTTTGATGTTTCCGAGTTCATCACTCATGAAGGTGTTTCAGCAACTCCTGATGCCCAAGCCTTCTTTAAAGAGTGGGGTATTGATCTTGAGTTCAACGCCCGTGGTGGTGTAGAAGGTGTGTCTGCTGCCCCGAAAGCTTCACCGAGAGAGATTTATCTGTTGCAGCGTAAGAAGAGTAAAGTGGGACAGAACCTTGGCAAAACCACTGGCTGGATTCATCGTACATCCCTGAAGAGCAAAGGGGTAAAAATGCTGAATCGGGTTGAGTACCGGAAAATTGACGGCGATGGTCTCCATATTACCCGGAACGAGGAGGATATGCTGTTAGAGGTCGATAACGTGATACTCTGTGCCGGGCAGGAGCCTCTCCGTGAGCTGCAAAAACCACTGGAAGCTGCGGGTGTGCACGTAAGCCTGATTGGTGGTGCCCATGAAGCCCGCGAGCTGGATGCCAAACGGGCGATTGATCAGGGATCAAGACTCGCTGCAGAAATCTAATAGCTAGAGGTTAAATCCCCCCCCCCCACAAGCTTTAGCTCTGTGGGGTCACCAATGATCAGGAGTGACAAAGAACAGTTTGCGTGTGCCTGAAAGCAACTCTGCCGTTGCCAATATGGGTTTATTGGTTTGCGTAATATGCTGGGTCAGGCTGGATGAAAAGTCAGATAAAGAATAAACGGTGAGTAAGGCCGTGAGTTCTTCTGAAGGGGCTTGCAGCGATAACCAGAATTGTCTGGGTGGTATCAGGAAAGCGTCAGTTCCGAGGCTTTCGCAGTACTGTCTTAGTTGCTTAAGAGGCAACCAGTCACCACGTAGATGCCGAGGGTGACTGTTGTCTGGTGCCTGGCAGGGTTTATTCCAGGGATAAAACAGGTAACCCTGAATGAGGAGCTCTTGCTCCCAGATTTGATGGCCTGTTAATTGATTAAGTACACGTTTGCCGTCGTCTGTGTGTGAAAGGCGAATTTGAGAGTCAAACATCTTTTTCATTTTGACGCCCAATTGATCGGAATGATCGGGGCCTATCCAGTCAAACCAGTTGCCCTGACTACAGGGTTTTCCCAGATAAAACTTGATCGCCATTTCCTGATGAATATACCGAGGCGCAGGCTGTGACATTTTTTGATAGAGGAGGTCGAACTCACCTAGTGTACGTGTGGTATCCCTTACAGGAAGATTGCTTGCGAGAATTTTGCAATTCGGTGTCTGCTTGTACAGAAATTGCCAGAGAGTTTCATAGCGGATACCCAGGCGTGTTGAACGGCGCTGAGCGAGCATATCCTCAAAAACAGATGTGTTCTCGAGAGCCTGTCTGGCAAGCCAGGGCAAGAGCGCCCGATTCGCCCCCTGGGCGAGAATGCGAGGGTGGGCTTTGGGCGTCAATAAAGGAGGGCTTGTGAGAAGCCAGTCGATTTCATGGGCCAGTAAGTCCGTTTGAATAACCTTCCCCCTTCTTTTTTCATAGGTATCTAATGTTACATTAAGGGATTTGTTGTCAAGGTCAACCGCCGTTTCACATTGAGGTTTTATGAAATCACACCTGATCACACAGGCCGGAAAGGATACTTTACGGGAAGAGTTGGATTATCTCTGGAAAGTTAAACGGCCACAGGTGACACAAGCCGTGTCGGAAGCTGCAGCTTTGGGAGATCGCTCGGAAAATGCGGAATATAAGGAAGGTAAGCGGGAGCTGCGGGCCATTGATCGCCGTGTACGCTTTCTGAGAAAACGACTGGAGGTGGTTAAGGTTGTTGAATATTCCCCTGAGCAGGAAGGCAAGGCCTTTTTCGGGGCATGGGTTGAGCTGGAGAATGAGGATGGGGACATTTTACGCTGTCGTATAGTGGGCAGTGATGAGATTGATACCCAAAAAGGCCACATTACAGTCAATTCCCCCATGGCCCGCGCTGTACTGGGTAAAACGGTAGACGACGAAGTGAGGGTAAAGGCGCCATCGGGCGATAAAATCTGGTTGGTGAATCGTATCCAGTACCAGCCCTTTGATGATGAGTAAAAATGACAGAGAGAGTAAGTACCCGGACCATTGCTTTCCCATAGTCTGACGGCGTCTTTTTCCGCTGGAGAGCTGTGCCGTCTCATTGGATATTTCTTCGTATTAGTATCTGGTGTTGATTTCCTGTAGGCTACGTCGCCTTTCCAATTGCAGCTTATGGTTCAGACTGATCAATCGTGAAGCGTTACAAACAGAGCATACTCTCTGACTACTTTGTGACGGCCCCCGAATTCGGGCCGCGTCACATTGTCGAGGCTAACTATGATATCGAAGGGCAGGGAAACCGGACTCTTTGTATGAAACTGATTCAAAATGAATCAGGGTTTGAGGTATTGGCTAACAAACATCTGGGTACAACGTGCCATATCTGTACAGCTATTCTGGACCAGCGTATTTCCAATATGCCGGGTTTAAGAAAACACCGATTGATTGAGTCCGAACCCCGCCAGTTTGAGTTGCCCGTTACCCAGCTCGGGCTGGATCTATAAGTACCCGGATATCATTATCCTCAGGCCTCCCCCAGTCAGGGGAGGAGTTAAAGATTTCTAATAATGATTAACGCTCACGTCCGGGCAGTACGTTTCGTAGTTTGCCTGCCATATCCCTTAGAGTGGTTTCTGTCGTTTCCCAGTCAATGCAGGCATCGGTGACAGATACACCGTATTTGAGCTGGCTGAGATCGGCTGGAATGGGTTGATTTCCCCACCCCAGGTTGCTTTCTACCATCAGGCCGACAATCGAGTTGTTTCCTTCCACAATCTGGTTGGCGATGTTATCCATCACCAGAGGCTGCAGACTTGGATCTTTGTTGGAGTTGGCATGGCTGCAGTCAATCATCAGGTTAGTGCTCAAACCCGCGTTTTCCAGCTGCTTTTCACAGATTGCCACACTCACAGAATCGTAATTAGGTTTGCCATTGCCGCCACGCAGAACAACGTGACCGTAAGGGTTGCCTCTGGTGTGAGTCACCGCAACCTGACCGTTATGATTGATACCAAGGAAACTGTGGGGGCTGGATACAGACTGCAAAGCGTTAATCGCTACGGTCAGGCCACCATCTGTACCGTTCTTGAAGCCAACGGCTGATGACAGGCCGCTGGCCATTTCCCGGTGGGTCTGGGATTCTGTGGTGCGTGCCCCAATGGCAGACCAGCTGATCAGATCCTGAATATACTGCGGCGAGATAGGGTCGAGTGCTTCAGTGGATGTTGGCAGGCCCATCTCCACAATATCCAGCAACAACTGACGAGCCATACGCAGACCTTTTTCCAGATGGCATGAATCGTTCATATCCGGGTCGTTTATCAAACCCTTCCAGCCTGTCGTTGTTCTTGGTTTCTCGAAGTAAACGCGCATCACCAGATACAATGTATCGGAAAGTTCTTCGGACAGGGCTTGCAGTTTTTCGGCGTACTCCAGAGCAGCTTTGGTATCGTGAATGGAGCAGGGGCCAACCACAACGAACAGGCGTTTGTCTTTGCCTTCCAGAATGTTGCGAATGACATTGCGGCTCTGTTGAATCTTCTCGCGCATATCCTCAGTTAAAGGAATACTGGCCTTCATGTCCTTAGGGGTGATAAGGACGGTTTGTGCCTCAATGTTAAGGTCTTCTACGGAGGGGGGATTGAGATCTGTTGTCATCAGGTATATCCACTTCAGAGAGGCTTTTCGTCGTTTTGCCAGAAGGCAGTGGACACTCTAATAAAAACTACATGTGTCCACAATCTTTCGGTGAGAGCGCACTCAGGTGAGTGCATAACGAATACCCATGATCAGAAGGATCACGGCCAGTATCCGCTGGAGAAGAACTTCAGGAAGTTTCTGACCGATCCTGGCACCAAAGTGCGTAGCAGGAATAGAGCCTGACAGAAGACAGATCAGCAACATGAAATCGACATTGCCAAGGAATAAATGGCCAACACCGGCTACAAGGGTGAGAGGAACTGCATGGGCCAGATCGGTGCCCACCACCCTTACGGCAGCCAGAGTGGGAAACAAAACCATCAGGATCGCCGTGCCAAAGGCTCCGGCACCAACAGAGGAGAGTGTGACCAGAAAACCGAGGAACAGGCCCATGATAACCGTGACGGGGTGAGATTTACTCTGTAACCAGTTCACCACGCCCTCATTCTCACCAGAGGCCACAATTCTGTGGCGGAATAACAGGATCAATGCAGTGAGAATCAACATAAGCCCAAGGCTGCTGGTCAGAATACGGGTATAGGCCTCACTGCTATGGAAGTAGTTATCCAGTAACCAGATAGTGAACAGGGATGCAGGAATACTGCCTGAAGCCAGCAAACCGACCAGCCTCCAGTTGATACTCCCCTGACGCTGGTGAGCGACAACGCCGTTAGCCTTGGTGATAGAGGCGTACATCAAATCTGTCCCGATTGCCGTAGGCGCGGGAAAGCCGAAAAGTAGCAGCAGAGGCGTCATCAGAGAGCCGCCGCCGATGCCTGTGAGTCCTACCGCGAAACCAACCCCTGCACCGGCTGCTGCATAAAGTAGAACGTTATAAAGAAGAGCATCCATATTAAAATTATTGTCTACAGTTAGTAATGTTTCGCCACTTGGGAATAATCATTTTAAAAACCCTCCTCTTATCAGGCTGCTGGCAAATGTATCGACCACTATCTATTCTATAAAGTAATATTTTATTATATTTTTATACCCTCACCGTATATGGGCGGAGCGGAGACAAATAGAATGAAGCTTCAACAGTTACGCTATATCTGGGAAGTTGCCCACCATGATCTTAATGTATCGGCCACCGCACAGAGCCTTTACACATCCCAGCCGGGAATAAGCAAACAGATCAGGCTTCTGGAAGATGAGCTGGGAGTAGAAGTTTTCGCCCGTAGCGGTAAGCATCTGACCAGAATCACACCTGCAGGTGAGAAAATTATTGAAACTGCAGGAGAGATTCTTAGGAAAGTAGACTCTATCAAGCAGGTTGCACAGGAATTTAGCAACGAGAAAAAGGGTACGCTCTCCATCGCTACCACTCACACCCAGGCTCGCTACGCTTTACCCAACGTGATCCAGGAATTTATTGGGAAATATCCTGATGTCTCCCTCAATATGCACCAGGGAACACCCAGTCAGATTGCTGAAATGGCTGCAGACGGCACCGTTGACTTCGCCATTGCCACAGAGGCGCTGGAGATGTTCAGTGATCTGATTATGATGCCTTGCTACAAGTGGAACCGGTGCATTCTTGTACCCCGCAATCATCCACTGGCACAGTTGCCTCAGCTGACCCTGCAAGATATTGGCAAGTATGCGATTGTCACTTACGTTTTTGGTTTTACCGGACGTTCCCGATTAGACGACGCCTTTATTAAAGAGGGTATCGCCCCCAAGGTTGTGTTTACGGCTGCAGATGCTGATGTGATCAAAACCTATGTACGCCTTGGGCTGGGTATCGGCATTGTTGCCCGTATGGCTTATGACCCTGAACTGGATAAAGATCTTGTCCCTCTGGATGCCAATCACTTGTTTGTTCCCAGTGTGACCCATATTGGTTTCCGTCGTGGCACCTTCCTCCGTGGCTTCATGTATGAGTTTATTGAGAAGTTCGCACCTCACCTTACCCGTGAGCTGGTGGATGAGGCTGTTGCCCGTCACAACAAGGCAGATATTGAAGAGCTGTTTGAAAATGTTGAGCTGCCCATGCTCTGAGACATTTTTCTATCCGCTCAAAAGAAAGGAGAGCTGCGGCTCTCCTTTCTTTGTTCAGGTGTTTCACGCTCTACAAGACTTAGTTATTATCTTATCTATACGGTTTACAAAGGAGTAATGTGAACCGCCGGAAATAACAATACAAACCGGATAGATAGCAGGGATTGAAAATGTCGAAAGAGAAAGCCGGGGAGCAGCTTCACCGACTGGTGTTTCGAGGGGATATTCTTATTGGCTTCGATCAGAAAAAGGCCAGGTCTAATCTATCCCGTCTTCTGAAAGTGAACGACAACGCCAAACTGAGTCTGCTGTTTTCCGGCAGGCCCGTTGTGATTAAAAAGAACCTTCATTCTTCACAGGTAGAAAAATACCAAAACACCCTCGAGCGGGCAGGAATACTGGTAAGTGTCGAGCCACCTCTGGTTGTGCATGAACCGGAACTGTCGTCTTCTTTTACCATTGACGAACACGCTCTGGTCGCTGTTGATAATGCTGTTGCACAAGCATCTGCTGATTCCACTATCCCAACAATCAGTGCAAGTTTTTCCGCCCTTTCTTTCGCCCCTGTTGAAGGGCCGCGAGAAAAGCCCGAGAAAGAACCTGTGATTGAAAATATCACAGTAGACGTTCGTCAAATTGAACCGCTGGCAGTCTCAACTGCTGCACCGAGTACGTCAAAGCTCCAGAGCCTGGGGATATTCCTGACGGTGGTAATGACGGTGGCTATTTTTTTCATACTCTGGGCAGTATGGAGTCATCAAGCAGCTGTCGTTCAACCGCTTGAGTCTCAAACTCATATCCAGGCTCCGCCCAAGTCTGAGTTTGAGAAAAGTCTGGAAAATGTTGAAGACCTGAAGCTGCGGGAGCAACTTCGCCAGTTACAGGTAGAGCTTCAGGAACTGGATAAAAAACCTGCCAAGGGTGCTTTATGAGAGGATTTGCAGGGTCCGTAGAACAGATACCTTGTTGCCAGTATACCGGCAGGTGCCGGTAAGACCCTGATTTACACTGGCAGTTACTGAAAAAAATGACGCTCTGATTCCCGTTGTCTCTGTGCTATTGCTTCTCTGGCTAACCTGAAACAAGGCCTGCCCGTTAAAAGGGTGAGAACGGTTCCAGGGAGTTTTAAGGATGAACGGTGGTATAGATAGTTCCGGGGATAAGTACTCTCCTCAGGGAACTGGGGTTTCAAAAAAACAGCCTTTCCGTGGAACCAGAAAGAAAATCAGCCAGATGCGCCGGACTCTTCTGGTTCGTATTGGTAGAGAGGTTAAGGAAACCAAAGCACAGGCCAGTGTTAAAGAGTTCCATAGTGAGTTTGGCATAGAGTCCAGCTCAGACATTTCAGGCAGAAGAACGGAAAGTCATGAGCCTGTTATCCCGCAGGTAAAACCTCCCCAAAAAGAAAGAAAGCTTTTACGGTTTATAAAAGCCAAACCTAAGCCGGTTCCCGCTGAACCCCTTGACTCTCCGCCCCCCAAAAGTGCAATGCAGCCATTGCCCAAGTCGGCTTTACCCTTTGTGGGTTCACACCAATTGCCAGATAAGCTTGTTAACAACGGTGAGCACAGAAGAAGCTCCAGTATCAGTGATGATGGAACCGTTGAGACATTTGGAGCTGACTTCAGCAATCTGGATTCTAATACAGATATTGATGAGGTTTTGAATCATCCAGGTTTTGAACACCAATCTGGCTCACCAAAAAACCTCAATGCGAAAAGAAATCTGGCAGAAAAAGTGATTGGATGGGTCGCTGAGAAGGCATTAAAGAAGTATCTGCCCGTGGACTCTTACGAATCCAGCCATTACAAGGAAAAGATTGCCGAGCTGGAAGAAAAAATAAAACAGGCTGGTAAAGCCCGCAAAATGCAATCAAAACTCCATAAAGAGCACGAAAAGACTAAGAAAAGAACGGATAGCAGACTGAAGGATATTAAGGATAAGCACTCAGAACTGCAGGGAGACATTGTCCGCAATCAACAGAAATTGCGTGATGCCGAACAGAAAGACCCCAGCAGCGATCAGGCTCAGCATTACAGAAACAAAATTGCACAGCTGCAAACGCAAAATGACAAATTCATGCGTACCCTCGAGGAGGCAGAAGATGAAGTGCGTATGGCTGCACAGGCATTGGCCGCAGATGACGAAGTCACAGACAGACGCAGTGACGTGGAAACACAGCTTGAGCTACAAAAACAGGCCTACGAGCACAATCTGGCTTTAGCAAAAGAGAATCAAGATATTTTTAACCGGCAACTGGTTTCTCTGGTGTTAAGTCTTCGTCGTGTACATCAAGGGAAAACCAGCCTGCCACAGCTGAAAGTTTCCAGATTGAAAATTCCTTTTGAGGATGATTTTCTCGAACTGAGCAATGTGACTTTCAACCCTACGGGTATTGTTACCCGGCATGAAAATGGTCATCCGTTTGTTGATATTGAATTGTCGGATGTGGAAGCCAGTGTCCTTGCGCCCATTGATGGTGGTGTTAAAGCTGATGTCAGACTCAGTATTACACCGATAAAACTTACCCTGGGCGGCCCTATTGGAGGAGCTTTTCAAAAGTATCTCGACTGCAAGAAAAAGGATTTGGCTCCGGCTATGGGCCAGCTGGCAAAAGCCATGATCAGTGCGGCCACCGGTGATAAAGAAGATGCTCCCGTACATGTCAGTGCAGACATCGGAAAGGTGAGTGTTGAAACGGAAGGCACCACGGCAGAAACCATTACACGTGGTTTGAATATGGCCAGACGTAGCCCTGATTCGGTGTTGCACAAGGCCTTGGCACAGCTGCGATTACCCGTGAATGTTCATGTGCATCAGCTGGATGTTGATACCCATGGAGAGGTAGATCTCACCGTTGCAGTGAAGAACCTGAATGTAGCACTGAATCCCGACTTGAAAGGAGAGATGAGCGAAACCTCGCGCATGGCCTCTCTGGGGGTTAAGGTCGGCTCCATTCATGTTGATGCCACTGGGCCAGTAGCACTGGCCAGCAAGGCGGTTGGTCAGCTTCTTCCGCCCGACCCTTTGCAAGTTCTGGAAAAAACGCCTGTTTCAAAAGGTTTTCTCGAGAAACTTCCCCCTGATGCCTGTCACACAGTGAGTGGATATATTGGTGACCTTAAGGTTGACCTTGTGCAGAACGTGAATAAGCGGACAACCAGGCTTAGCCCGGAAAAAGCGGTTTGGCGCACGGAGGGGGATTCGTCAACTCATGTAGAAGTTGGCCGCCTGGATCTGAAAACAAAAGGTAACCTGGAAGTGAGTGGGGGTGTCAGTGGGATTAGCATTGACATAAACAGAACAGGCACATCTCAGGATGAGGTGTGCCTGAGCGTAGGTCAGAAAGATCAGGGAAATTCCGGTTTAGTGACTGTGACCTGCAAGCCGGCGTTCATGAAAAACCTTGTAGCGGCTATGGATGAAAATACCGAAGAACTGAGGACAAAAGAAAAGAAAGGCCCCTTAGATAATCTTCTGATTGATGGTGCAGCAACAATTGTTATGGAAGGTAGAACCGGTGTCGTCTATGACAGATTGACGGGCAAAAGCCGGGTTGATATTGATGGCCTGAAGGGTGATACCCTGAAATCTGCGTTAGTTTTGACGGAAGACGTGCGGCTACAACTGCCCAAAGATGTTGCAGGACAGATACGTGATGTTTATGTTACGTCCGAACCGGTTAAGCACAGGAATGTGAAAGAAAACAAAACGACAGTGGATCTTGGTCGTATCAATCTTGAAGGTCATGGGGACATTGTGGTTGATACGGGCATGGAGAATCCTCTGTGGCCTCGACATCATTTCTCGTTTCCACTCAACGGGAAAGGTCATCTCTGTGGTGTGAAAGTGGTGATGACAGAAATGCCTGAAACCGATAAAGGGCGTAATACAAAAAAAGTTGTGCTGGCCCATGAAACCTTGCGGGCGAGTATTGAAAATGTGAGTTCTGGCCGTATGAAAGTGGGTGGGTTGGGCTTAATGCTGGATCATAACCTTAATGGTCACTTAACAGTTAAGGGAGCATCAATCGGGTTTAATGACCTTGTGAATGATCAGGTGTCCTTCAATGTCAGAGCCATGCAGGATGAAGAAGAAAGGAGCTTTGAGCACCTTCAGGAAAGAGAGGGGCAACTTTTCGCCGCGCAACAAGCGAAAGAAAACAGGGAGGCTCTCCATCAAGAGCTGGTTGGCCCGACACCGGGTGTTCAGATACGGAATTCGCTCCCTATGCCCGCTTTTGTGAAAAAGCTGTTTCGCAATAAAACCCTGAATGTGAGCGGAGATATAGTGGTTTCAAATGGTGCTTTACACCTGAGTAAACTTCGCAAGTTAAAAGTCAATGTCAAGGCAGATCCGCAATCCGGGCTGGGTAACAGGATTATGGCGTCTGTCCTGAATACAGGCGTGCGAGTTGTTCTTTATTTTATGAGTAACATAGCCTTCGCCATAGGGCAGGAAAATGGCCGCCCTGTTGTACGTAGTCCGCTGCTGGGTAATGCCAGAATTCCTCTGCCAGCAGTTTTGGAACAGAACCTGATTGTTGATGGGGCCGGTGCATTGAATATTGCTGCCATGCAGAATCTGGCCACCGGTCTCTACTGTTTTCCTCGCAGCACTCAGCAGGAGCTGGATAGCTTGCTGGCGAAAGTCTACGAGAAGGGACAGTCCACCATCGCTTTAGATCAACTCCTTGGACGGGTTGAAGAGTGCATGAAGAATCAGGCCCGACTGCAGGAAGCTCTTTATCTGTTGAACAGCCTGCATGTGGATTCCCTGGTGAAAGAGGCCAGAGAACCGGGCAATGAATCCATGATGTCCCAGTTGCGCCGCGCGGCTCACGACGCACTGCAACACCCTGCTACACAAGGGCTGGCACTGTACATCTACAATGCTGGCTTTAGTGTGCTGGCACCAATCAGCCCTGAGCTGTTGGAATCTTTTGAAGAGTGTGCCGATGCCACGGGCATGCAGGCGATGAATCTTGCAGAAATCCTGTGGAAGTCGGGCCGTATCAGCCGAGCCGTTCCGGTACTGAAAAGGATTGCAGAGAAGGATAGCAGTCATGTCGAGGCCAGACTTCTGCTGGCCTGTTATTTCTGGGACTCCAATGACCATCTGGACGCCATGTTTGCGCTAAAGGATGCGGCTGTGGCGGGTGGTACAGAAACCACAAACAAGGTTCTGAACCTTCTTGATAACTACGCTGCTGAGATTGCCAGAGAGGACGATCAGGCAGTGAGAGAGTTGGTAACCCGACAGTTACGCCTGCTGCAGGGGGCTCTTGCCTTGCGTACAGAAGTGAAAGGGGGGGACAGCAGTGGCTTCCTGAGAGCTGTTGATCGACTTGAAAACCTGGCAGTCACTGATGAGGATGCCCGGGACGATGCCGTCGAGATTCTCAAAGATCGTTGCGATCACGCCTACCACATTCAAGAAGAGCTGGAGCTGGAAGAATGGGAAGTCTGGAATGACAAGATGACCCGTGCTGTTGAACGGATCGGTTCAGGTAAACCCGTAGATATGGAGCCGAAAGAGGCCTATATGGGAGCGCTGAGCCTGATGTACTGTTTCAAAGGTATCAACCAGAACCTTCAGGCAGCACAAGTATTGTTTGAATCCATTGATCCTCAAACCCCTGAAATTCGAATGCACCTCGGGATTATTGAGCGTGTTCAAGCTGAACGGAAAACACAGTTACAACAGGATACATCCGAAATCTGATTCTCCCTCACCTCTCTTGTCAGTCAGCCTGACCGCCACAGTCAGTATGACTGACAAAGGCCGTTAGGCTGGCTGAACCTTGTGTTAGTTACTCTGTCTGACTTCAGGCAAGGAAGAGGCGCACGCCTTAACACAGCTGGAATGGATGCCGTGACTTTTAAGATCAATGACTTCGGGGCAGACCATTTATGGAATCCAGTGTATCCAAATCATTTCTCAGCTTCTCACTCGGTATCACTTTGTCACTGGGAGCCGCTTTGGCCGTGGCTTTAAGTGGTGATACTCACACGACACAAAACCTGGGTTTTCAGGTCACTCTGGAGGCTGATGGTCAATCCTGGCCCGGTCAGGTTGTCATGACCCATGAAAAGTGGCTCAATGGCAGCACCCTGCGATTAAGCAGCCACTTCAGTGAAACACCTCCAGCCGGACTTGGCCTGCCAGAGTATGAAGATTTACAGGAAGACGGTGGTATGGTCTTCACCCGAATCAAGCAATCCCCTGAAAATAAGCCCGTAAAAGGCGAGGTTGAAGAGTTAATACGGGTGACGGAGTACGGGACTTTTGCCCATATGGGAGAGATGGTGGGACACCTTGCCAGTCAGCCGGAAGAGCGGGTGCAGCCTTTAAACAGCCGTCAGTATCTCAGTCAGTTCCTGCTGCTGGAAGAACCTGCATCAGTCAAGGAAGTGTTCGCTTACAGTGCTGGCAACGGTTATCAGTATGACCTGGCCATGAGTGATGGTTCTCAGATCTCCTATCAGCTCACCCAAATGAAAGAGCTGCAAGGTATTCGTGTACAGCGCAGCAACAGGGTACTGACTTACCGGCTCAAATAACGCATGCCATCCTCAATCCCCTTCACGGTAAGGGGATACATCCTGTTATCAACCAGCTTGAGAATCTGGTCAGTGGATGTGGTGTATTCCCAATGGGTTTCCGGATAAGGATTCAGCCACACCAGTTTGCGGTACTTGTCCATAAACCGCAGCATCCAGATGGAACCCGCTTCCTCATTCCAGTGCTCCACACTGCCGCCGGCTTCGGTGACTTCGTAAGGTGCCATGGTGGCGTCCCCCACAAAAATCACTTTGTAGTCTTCCCCAAACTTATGAAAGATATCCAGAGTTTGAATACGGTCCTTATGACGGCGCAGGTTATCCTTCCACACAGATTCATAAATAAAATTGTGGAAGTAAAAAAACTCCAGATGCTTGAACTCGGTTTTGATGGCGGAGAACAGCTCCTCACACACTCTGACGTGGGCGTCCATCGTGCCGCCGATATCCATAAACACCAGCACTTTCACATTATTGTGGCGCTCCGGCACCATTTTGATATCCAGCATGCCACCGGCCCGGGCTGTTGAATGAATGGTGTCGTCCATATCCAGCTCTTCCTGCGCACCTTCACGGGCAAACTTTCTTAAACGACGCAAGGCCACTTTAATATTGCGGGTGCCCAGCTCAACGGAGTCATCAAGATTACGGAATTCCCGTTTATCCCAGACTTTTACGGCACTTTGATTGCGGCCGCTATCCTGCCCCATGCGGATGCCTTCGGGATTAAATCCATAAGCCCCAAAGGGAGACGTGCCCCCGGTACCAATCCATTTACTGCCGCCCTGATGACGTTTCTGCTGTTCCGCCAGACGCTCTTTAAACTGTTTGATCAACTCCTCAAAATTACCAAGGCCCATGACCCTGGCTTTCTCTTCCTCGGAAAGGAATTTCTCGAACTCTTTGCGCAGCCACTCTTCAGGAATCATGGCCTCCGGGAGCATTTCCAGGGTATCGACCCCCTCAAAGAACGCGGAAAACGCACGATCAAAACGATCAAAGTGACGTTCATCCTTGATAAGAACAGCGCGGGCAAGATGGTAGAACTGTTCACGGTCTGCAAACACCAGATTGGCCTTGAGTGCCTCGAGAAGATCCAGATATTCGCGAATACTGACCGGTGCCTTGTAGCGTCGGAGGGTGTCGAAGAAATTCAGCAGCATATTCTTGTCGTTTTAATGTGTTGCGAGCTGCATAGGTTAGCAAAAGAAAGAGGCCAGAGACATTACTCAATAATGACTCTGGCTTCTGTTATCTTCCGGACAAGAAAAATTAAATAATTTTATGATCCTTGGCCAGAGAAACCAGATGGGTGCGGTTACGGGCACCGAGAACACGTTTGGCTTCACGGTAGTGGTAGTTTACGCCGTTGTCGCTGATATCTGTCATCTCAGCAATAGCCCGGGAAGACAGACCTTCAGAAGCCAGCTTCAGGATATGGCGAGCGCGGGGCGAAAGCACCTTGCGGACAATGTAAGGGTTGAACTTTTCCTGACGGAAAGCCATCAGTTCCAGATGCCAGCCCAGAATGCGAACATTCAGCACTTTGCGGACAGACTGGTAATGGGCAGCCAGCTCATCAGGCAACAGATCACTTTGCAGTGAGAATACGCACAGCCAGTCGGAGCCTGTCTGCCAGCGCAGGGGAATCAGCACCTGACTGGAAATACCGTAACGGCGGAACAGCTCAATGGCCGGGGTGCTGCCCGTACCGGGTGTCGGATAGATGATCGGCTCATAGGCAGAGATCAAACGCTGCAGAGTATCATCCCCTTCCGCCAGAGTGTGATAGTAAGTTCTGAGCACTTTATCAGACATTGTACCAAAGCCTTCACGACCATCGGCGCGCTGTTTGACATCAAAGTTCAGCATGCCAGAGCTGTCACGGCTGCCCAGATCTGTGGGCATAGAGCTGTAACGGAAGCTGGTAAAGCCGTATTTGGAAATCACATTCTGGATTTCCATCTGGATGATCTCCAGTGACCGTGAAGACTGTGTGAAAATATCATCGCTGTCACGACCATTGTCTTCCATAGCCATTTGGCTACTGAGTACTACACGACCTTCAGGTTTAACCTGTTGCATAAGGATCCCCTCAGATTTTCCAGAGCTTTTTCAAAACTGTTGACTGACATAAGTGTCTTTTTATGTACCCAGATAATGCAGATTCGTGAATAGCAAGGGAAGGGGGTACCTAGGCAGGTTGAAAAGAAAAAAACCGTTGTCTTTGTTAAGGGAAAAGATTTCGCCTTATAACTTTGCATAAGGCGAAGCTGTGGAGGGGGTTTGTCAATTGTGTCAGGGTTATGCGTATATCGTGTGGCGAATTTTTAACCGCCCCTCCGCGCCATAAAGGCCAGCTTTTCCAAAAGCTGCACATCCTGCTCGTTTTTTACCAGAGCGCCTGCAAGAGGGGGAATAGCCTTGGTGGGGTCGCGCTCACGCAGCAGGTCTTCGGAAATGTCGTCAGCCATCAGCAGCTTGATCCAATCCACCAGTTCCGAGGTGGACGGCTTTTTCTTGATACCGGGCACCTTGCGGACATCAAAAAACACCTCCAGCGCTTCTTGCACCAGCTCTTCTTTTATATTGGGGAAGTGTACCTGAACAATGTCTTTCATTGTTTTGCGGTCAGGGAAGCTGATGTAGTGGAAGAAACAGCGGCGCAGGAAAGCATCGGGCAGGTCTTTTTCATTATTACTGGTGATAATCACAATAGGGCGCTTCTTTGCTTTGACCTGCTGCTGGGTTTCATACACATAAAACTCCATGCGATCCAGTTCCAGTAAAAGATCGTTAGGAAACTCAATATCTGCTTTGTCAATCTCATCAATCAGCAGCACAACCTGCTCATCCGATTCAAAAGCCTCCCACAGTTTGCCTTTGATGATGTAGTTGCTGATATCGTTCACACCCACCACACCCAGTTGAGAATCCCGCAGGCGTGAAACGGCGTCATACTCATACAAGCCCTGATGGGCCCGGGTGGTGGATTTGATATGCCAGGGAATCAGGCGCATGTTCAGGGATTGAGCCAGCTGC
This sequence comes from Parendozoicomonas verongulae, assembly GCF_009711465.1. GTDB lineage: Bacteria > Pseudomonadota > Gammaproteobacteria > Pseudomonadales > Endozoicomonadaceae > Sansalvadorimonas > Sansalvadorimonas verongulae. Next base: position 29,177 of record NZ_SMME01000852.1, read on the forward strand.
TCAGCCAGCATAGTTTTACCGGTACCGGGTTCCCCTTTCACCAGCAGAGGGCGCTCCAGAGTGATGGCGGCGTTAACCGCCAGACGCAGATCATCCGTGGCAATATACTCATCGGTACTGTTGAACTTCATTCTTACACCCGCAGCGGTTTTCGTCGTTGTTATCGGATTTGTACTCTATCTGCGGGTTTGACTTATATCAATGTTTTCAGAGGGGTGGCCACCCTCTAAAACGGAGGCTCAGACTGCCCGATTAACGCATCACCGGTCACCGGGTGTTTCACCCTGAGGTAGCTGGCGTGGAGGTTGAGCCGTGGCGCGGCCGCAATACTCTCTGCGCTGCCATAAAACCGGCAACCAAGAATCGGGTGCCCCAGCTCCGTGCAGTGAACCCGCAGCTGGTGGGAGCGGCCTGTGACGGGTGTGAGCTTTAGGCGAGAGGTATTGGCTTCAGGGCATCGCTCCAAAACTTCGTAGTTTGTGAGAGCAGGTTTGCCCTGTTCAAAATCCACCATTTGTTTAGGGCGGTTGGGCCAGTCGCAGCGCAGAGGGAGCTCAATGACTCCGCTATCCTCTTCCACCAAACCAGCCACAACAGCGCAATACTTTTTCTCGGTTTCCCGCTCCTGAAACTGACGGCTCAAATGCCGGTGACTCTCTTTTCCCCGGGCGATCACCATCACTCCTGAAGTGTCCATATCTAACCGATGAACAATTTGGGCATCTGGGTAGGTTTCCTGCAGGCGGGAGATCACACAGTCACGGTTGGCGGGGTGTCGCCCCGGAACGGAAAGCAAGCCTGAAGGTTTATTGACCAGCAAGCAAGTGTCGTCTGCAAAGAGGATATCAACGGGTGCTTCGCAGAAAGGGACAAGAAAAGGCGCAGGGGTTTCGATTGCAGTCATTCGTTCTGGGTCTGGGGTGAGAAGTTGTCAGCGCCGGTATCTTAACAAAACCCTTAGCGGAACCTGAGTTTTTCTGCCTCTTTGCCATAGGAGAATGTACTGCAAATGTCGTTAGAAGAGATATGCGTATCAGTAAAACCTGATAGAAGTGCAAGTCATTAGAGCCGATGTACAAGTTTTTGTAGAATTCCCCGCCATTGTAAATGAATTGTATATTTCGTGCGAAATGGCTTTGTTGCACAGGAGCTAACAAGACAGTTTGGCACCAGTAAAAGGGGTTATCATGACACGCAACAGCGCAATAAAGTTTTTTGCACTGACAGCACTTTGCGCAGCCACGCAGGCAAATGCGGGTGCTTTTCAGGTCAATGAACACAGTGCGGCTGGCTTAGGGCGCGCCTTTGCCGGTGAAGCAGCTATTGCTGATGATGCTTCTGTGGTTGCCCGTAACCCGGCGGGTATGACGGAACTGCAAGGCCCTATGTTCTCGGCTGTGGGCAGCTATGTACAAACTGATGTTGAAGTTGATTCCAGAGTGTCTGGGCATACAACCCACAATAAAGATGTTGCTAAATCCTCATTTGTTCCAGCTATGTTTTACACAACACCGATTGACGACAAGCTGAGCGTTGGTTTTGGTGTATTCAGTAATTATGGTTTTAACACCAAGTATGGAAAAGAGTCCACGGCAGCTGCTGGTGCTACCCATTCCGATGTGAAGTCTGTGAACTTCAATACCAGCCTTGCGTATAAGCTCCAGGACAACCTGAGCGTTGGCTTTGGTGTTAATGCGGTTTACGTGCAGGGTGAGCTGGATAGCTACCTGAATAATTCAGCAAAAAATAGGGCGCTGGCTGCTCTCCAATCAGATCTGTCAGCTATCACTGAACTATTAAATATTGACCTAGCCACGCTTAAAAAAAGTGCTTCCAAAATTGACCCAGCCGCGCTTGGTTCCGGCACTATTATCAATGTGAAGGGTGATGACTGGGGCTTTGGGTGGAATGCTGGTGTGCTTTGGGAACCTTTGAAAGGAACACGTATTGGTGCCAGTTATCGCTCTGAAGTAAAAACAAGCCTTGAGGGTAAGGCCAAATCCGATGTCTTCAATGGGCAAGGGATTGTTCCCCAGTTTAACAGCAAAGGCTCTGTCGACTTTGATATGCCAGCTATTGCTGAACTGTCTGTTTATCAGGATGTTACTGACCAGCTGGCTGTTCACGCAAGCTACATGCGCACTTACTGGTCCAGCTTTAAAGAAATCACCGTTAAGCTGAAAAGTGGTGTCCCGGTTCCGTCTGAACAAAAAGACTTCAGGGATAGCTCCCGCTGGGCAATTGGTACAACCTACAAGCTGGATGACCAGTGGACTCTGCGCGCTGGTTATGCCTACGACAACAGTCCTGTAAGAAACAGCAAACGTGACTTCCGCATTCCCGATGTTGATCGCCAGTGGTACACAGCTGGTGCCAGCTACAAGATTGATAATGCCCAGAAAGTTGATTTTGGTTACGCTCTGTTGAGATCCAAAGAGGCTGATGTATCCCATATCACTCCGCTCGCAACTATTGAAGGCAAAATCAAAGCAGCCAAAGTCAACATCTTCAGCGTACAGTACAACTATGTATTCTGATGTATGCGTGATTGATTAAACACCAATCAACTCCTAACAAAAACCCGCCAGTTCATCCGAATTAGCGGGTTTTTGTTTGCTTATGTAAATGCGCCGTTACAAATTTTTTACATACTAAAAAGATATGCAGTCTGTGCAACTCAGAATGCAGTAAAAGTCATTAGTTTTGTGTGGTTTCTATTAGTAAGGTTCGTAACCAGATAAGGCCATTACGATAAAAGGCCGTTCAATAACGCACGCTAAAAATCACACAGACTGAGGTTTTCCATGAACCGCAACGGCTTAAAAGCTTTCACCCTCTCTGCACTCTGTGCAGCCATGTTGCCTGTAATGCAGGCCAATGCAGCAGGCTACCAGGTTAGCGAACATTCCGCTGCCGGCCTTGGCCGCGCCTTCGCAGGTGAAGCTGCAATGGCAGATGATGCCTCTGTTGTAGCGCGTAACCCTGCCGGTATGAGCATGATCGACAGCACCACCATTACTCTGGTGGGTAGCTATGTGGTTCCTGGGATTCATGTTGAAGATGCTAGCGGTAGCAACAGTGGTTCCAAGAAAGTAGCCGGTGAAGCTTTTGTGCCTGCTGCTTATATGGTTATGCCTATCAACGATCAGATTGCAGTTGGCTTTGGTGGTTTTACTAACTTTGGCTTTGGTACTGATTATGGTTCTTCTTTTAGCCGTTTAGATAAGGCGGATAAGAGTGAAGTCACTTCCATGAATTTCAATACCAGCATTTCCTATAAATTTAACGAAGATTTGAGCTTTGGCTTTGGTGTTAATGCTGTTCATACAGAAGCAGAGCTTACCTCTTCAACTCCTGTGGCAGCAGGCTCTCAGACCTTGATGGCGATGAAAGGGGATGATTGGTCATGGGGATGGAATGTTGGTGCATTATGGCAGGCAACTGACGCAACTCGTGTTGGTTTGAGCTATCGTTCTGAAGTTAAAAACACCTTGGAAGGAAAAGTTAAGTCTGATGTATTTAATGGTGCACCTGGGGTTGGAGGCGCTAACTGGAATACAAAAGGCAAGGTTGACCTAACTCTTCCAGCAATTGCTGAACTCTCCATTAATCATGACCTGACTGATACCGTATCTCTGCAGGCCAGCATTCAACGCACATTCTGGTCTTCTTTCAAGAGAATTGAGTTTGATCTTGCTAACGGTGCAAACATCCCATCCGTTGAAGAACACTGGAACGACGTGAACCGTTACTCTGTAGGTGCAACCTGGAATTACAGCAATGCCCTGACTCTGCGCGCCGGTATCGCCAGAGATGAAAGCCCAGTAGATGATTACTACCGCACCTTCCGTATCCCTGATACAAACCGTATGTGGTACACCGTTGGTGGTACTTACGCTCTGAGTGATAACAACACTGTCGACTTTGCTTATGGCTACATCAACGGCGGCAGTGAAGATATCTACGAGCACAATGATGCGCCAGTCGGCAAAATCAAAAACTCCGATGCCCACATCTTCAGCCTGCAATACAACTACCGCTTCTAATCTCGTTTAGAAGACACCCCAAAGGGCAGCCAAACGGCTGCCTTTTGTCGTACAGGTTTGTCTGTCGGCAAATACCTATCCTACCGCCGCCGTATAACCGGTTAGTATCCCGCAATCTGGCCGTGCCTCTTTTTTACACAATTTTCTGCACAGCCGGGTTTGTGGAGTGCTGTATGAAACCCGACAATTTGCGACGTGTTGATCTTAACCTGCTGGTGACCCTGCATGTTCTTCTGGAAGAATGCAGTGTCAGCCGGGCAGCGGATCGACTGTGCCTCAGTCAGTCGGCTATCAGCCGCTCCCTTGGGCGTTTGCGGGATATTTTCAGTGATGACCTGTTTATCCGCCGCCCCCACGGTTTGCAACCTACAACACGAGCCGTTGAACTGAAAAGCGAGCTGGGGGATGCTCTGGGCATGGTGTCCCGTGTGATTACCCCACCGGAATTTGACCCGGCCACGTGTACGAAGGAATTCACTGTCAGCGTGATGGAACATCTGTCCATGCAGATTATTCCGCCCTTGCTGATACGTTTGCGCAAAGAGGCGCCTCAGGTGAAGGTGCGGGTTCATCCCTGGTCGCCACACAGCCTGAATGATATGGGGACTGGTAAGCTTGATGTCTGTATCAATATCCTGCCACTGGAGCGGGCGGATCTGCATCGGCAGATTATCGGGCCGGTGGGCGGGCAGGTTTTGATGGCTCGTCATCACCCTTACGCAAGCCTTGAGAAGTTAACCCGGACCCAGTTTCTTGCCTACCCCCATGTGCGGCTGACTATTGCAGAATACGAAGAGAATCCGTTTGCCAGTAAAATAGCTATGCTGCTGGCCAACCGTGAAGTGATGCTGTCCACATCCGACCCCCATCTCGCCTTTGAAGTGGTCAGTCAGTCCGATGCCATGATGATTGGTACCACATTCCTGAATAAGATGCTGGTGGATCGCTATAACCTGCAGGTGGTGGCTCTGCCTGCCGAGATGGCAAGCCTCAACTCGCAGTATCAGCTCACCTGGCACAGCCTTGTTAACCGTGACCCGGCCCATATGTGGTTTCGCAGTTTGCTGCTGGATGAGTGCCGTGCCCTGCAGCAGCAGGAAAAGATGGCTGCGTCCTGTGCCTGTCCGTTTCATTCTGAAGTCCCTCGTGGTGCTGCCTGAGCAGCCCTGGAGGGCTTACCCGTTTGCGCTGAATGATATTTTTCACCGGGCACGTCTTCCAATGATTCCAGAAGCGCTATTAAGGTCTCCATATATGTCAGGGCCAGGCACATATCGTCTCTGTTGGCAGGGTCAAATTTGCGGATATTTTTTAATAAAACAGCCGCCTTTTTCTCGAAGAGTGTCCATGTCTTCAGAGTCAGGTAGGGCAATTGAGTGGATATATCCCCCAGTGTCTGTGCAAGGCTGCTGAACGTCTGAATGGCCTCATCGTTAATAGCATTGATCTTGTTACTGCTCTCCTGTTGCTTCAGCAAGTCCTCAGGGGTGATAATATCGACTGAGGCTTCTTTCCTTTTCCTGTCATAGTGATCACTGAGATCGCTCATAAATGTCTCAAATTGCATCACCTGCCTCTCAATGAAAGGTGCGCATTTCCTGCATGCAACAATCAGATGGCGCGCAAGATAGTAAGCACGGCCAAAAAATTCCTGGCTCCTGAGGGTGTAGAAATTTACGCCCAGATTATTGATAGAGAGAAGCATTGCAGCCCGGTAGGCGGCATACTTCTCCTGATCATCTGGGCTGGGGATTTTTGAGGCAGGAAAAAGATGTTCAGGGCGTATCTGATGAAGCCCGGAATCCAGTGCCGCATCGTACTGAGACATATCGTACCCACCCCCCGAAGGAGAGCTGACATCTTTTGTGGCAAGAATCTCTTTTTTTGTTTTTCTGATAGAAGCTTTCTGGTATATCTTTTGCCTGCGCCCGGTTTTTTCTGTGGCTGTCACCATAAGCTCCAGATTCTCACATAATGTGGCTGGTATCACTCTTACTCTTTCTAATATCTTGCACTTGTAATCGTTGGTCTGACGCGTTCTTTTGGCCTTGGTATGACGGAAGTAATCTAATACCTGTGGCAGCTGCTGTTCACTGAATACAGAGAGATCAAGCTGATCAAGGGCTTCCAGAAAGTTATCAACCTGCAGCTGTTCACCCCAGATATCATAAGAGCTTTTCGGGGGAACAACGGTGGCAGGCGCCTGTGGTGGGCGCTTACTCTTTTGGGCTGGTTTTTTGGCTGATTTTTTGGCTGATTTTTTGGCTGGTTTTTTGGCCATAGGGTGTGCAACGACTCTGGTGTCGGCTGGTGGGGGTGGCAGCTCAGGTGGCTGAAAAGCTGGCTCTTCTCTGTCAGGTGGTGTCGTTTCCTCGCGCGCCGGGAGCGTTTCAGCAGGGGGCTCAGTGGGAGGGCTGTATTCCTGCACCAGCCAGTAGGGCAATGAGGCCTGTTTCAAAATGCGGCACACGGTGTGTTCGATATCCGCGGGAAGTTTTTTATCTGGAATAAGTTGACTGCCACACAGGTAAAACCCGAAGCGGTCTCCACGTTTTGATGCGGAGAAGTGGGCACAGGACACCCTTATGGCGACCTTATCGTTTGTCTTATGCAGTGCATGGGGGAAGCGTGTTTCAGCAATATCAATGGTTAGATGTGGGTAGCCATAGGTTGCAGGAACAATGAGTGCATGACGCATGGAGCTGATGAAAAACAGGCATTTGTCTGCTTTGCGTTTTAAAAGAGATTTATTCCATTCGCCAAAAGGAATGTAACAATACCCATTTTCAAAGTGAAAACGGTGTTTTGGCTGAACAGCAGCAGCCTGAGCCACTGCTGTTGCAGAGCTGTCTTTACCTTTTTGAGCGACTGATTCCTTCTCACCGGCTAAAGGCTCCGGGACAGTACTATCCGCTGGTGTCGGAGGTGGTATGAGCCCACGTGTCTCCATGCTTATCTCCATCCGCAGTGAGGCTTACGGGCTATTTTTTGCGGATTTGCATGGCGGAATCACTAACATTGTTGTTAACGCTAGAGAACCAGAGCTTCCCCCTTACGAAAAATCTGAATCTCTCCCGTCTCCATAATATGCCACTCTTCGTTATCTGTGAGTGGCATGGTCGCAATTACAGTTACAACGTCATCTGGTGTCGTTTCCTGATGGAAATCGACAGTCACGTCCGCGTCTTTCAACGACGCTCTGGTAAATGGCGCACGACGGGTAATCCAGCAGAGTTTGGTGGAGCAGTAACAGCCCAGATCCCGGCCATTGCTGAGCAGCATGTTGTAAACACCCATGGTGCGCAGCTCATCACACAGGGTGCGGATAAAACGCCAGAGGGTTTCTGTGCGCGAGGGCGGTTTGGGGAAACGTTCCCGTACCTGATCCATCAGCCAGCAGAAGGCGTATTCACTGTCGGTTGTTCCCACGGGAAAGTAGTGCTTGAGGGGTTTGGATCTGATCTCTTTCAGCTGGCCATTATGGGCAAAGGTCCAGTAGCGCCCCCACAGCTCCCGGGTAAAGGGGTGAGTGTTTTCCAGACATACCTGCCCGACATTAGCCTGACGGATATGGCTGATGACGGTTTCACTTTTGATAGGATATTGCTGAACCAGCTGAGCGATTTCAGATGTGAACGCAGGGTTCGGATCACGAAAATCCCGAATGCCCTTGCCTTCATAAAAGGAAATACCCCAGCCATCCCGGTGGGGGCCGGTGACACCGCTGCGCTGCATCAATCCGGTAAAACTAAAAACAATGTCAGTGGGTGTGTTGGCGCTCATGCCCAGCAGTTCACACATAGATGACTTCCTCGTACAGCATCAGGATGGATCAGCACTTACGTTGGGTTCAGTGCGCTTGGGGGAGGTGGGCTGGCTATTTTTTGAAGCCCGGGCGCCCTTGGGCGTGGAGAAAAACAACAGCTTCAGCAGAGAGAAAACAATCAGGGATACAACAACAACTATGCCATTGTGCACCATGCTTTCCGGGCCATGGGTGAGGCCATCATAAATCATGGCGAGGGTTGCGGGGGAAAACCAGGTCATATCCTGATCGGTAAAGCCGGGAGTCAGCACCAGTGAGGCTGCCCAGAACCTCAGCCAGCTGGCCAGTTTGGGGTTCAGACCCGCTGTCATTCTGCCCCATACCACCAGACAACCAATGGCTGCAGTGATATAAACGGTCCAGGCAATTAAATACTGGGTGAGGGTCATGGAATGTTCTGTAACCTAGTCAAAAATAAACAATTCTTTGATTTTACTGATCTCCCGCCGTTGAGGAAAGCACAGCCCTGAAAAGCATAGGTTGCAATCATAAGATTTCAGGGCACAATCAGCCATTCTCTTATTTTTATACCTCAGGATTTTGCTGTTTTATGGATTTTCCCCCTTTTTCCGCCAGGCCCCCCGTTGCACCTTCCCGGCCCGTTCAGGTTGAAGATTCCCACGGGCAACGGGTGGATGAATATCGCTGGCTGGAAGAGCGGGACAGCAAAGAGGTCGAGCACTGGCTAAAGGCTGAGAATGCCTACACCAAAGTGGGTATGGCCTCCACAGATGCGCTTCAGAAAACCCTCTACGACGAGATGAAAGCCCGGCTGAAGGAAGACGACGAATCCCAGCCTTACACATGGCATGGTTATACCTTTTTCAGCCGTACTTTTAAGGGCAAGGATTATGCGGTTCACTACCGCCGCCATGGTGATCAGCCCGAACAGGTTATTTTTGACGGTAACGAACGCTCCACAGCTCTGGGGGACGACCACGATTACTTTGATCTCGGCGTTATGGCTGTTAGCCCCGATAATCAGCTTCTGGCATGGGCGGAAGACTTTGCTGGCAATGAGAGCTGGACATTACGGATCAAAAACCTCGCCACCGGCGAGCTGCTGGACGATGTACTGGACGGTTGTGCGGCCAGTGTCGTATGGGCGAAAGACAGTCAGTCTTTCTGGTATATCCGTCTGGACGACAACTACCGCCCATGGCAGCTGTGTTTCCACCGTTTAGGCACAGGCAGAAAAGCTGACCTGACCCTTCTGGAAGAAAGCGATGAACGGTTCTTCCTCTCCGCTTATCCAGACCGCGCGGAAACCTGTTTTTTCGTAGAGCTGGCCAGTACGGATACTTCGGAATGCTTTGTGGGCGATTTAACCACCCCCGAGACGCCCCTGAAGATGATTCGCCCCCGACAAAAAGGGCTGGAGTATTACCCGGATTCCGATGGCGGGAAGCTGATTATTCGCACCAATGATACAGGTATTAATTACCGTCTGGTGACGGCTGATTTTGAAACACCGGATCAGTGGCAGGAACTATTGCCTCACCGTGATGATGTGACCCTGGAAGATTACGAGTTGTTCCTCAAACACATTGTGACTTTTGAACGGGAAGGCGGGCTGGTGCAGGTGCGTATCCGGGAAAAAGAAGGCAGTGTACGGACACTGGATTTCCCTGACGAAGCCTGGTCTGTGGGCGGTTGTGATAATGCGGAGTATGCAGCGGATTTCCTGCGTCTGGAATACGAATCCATGAACTGCCCGCCTTCGGTGATTGATGTGTGCCTGAAAACCGGGCAGCAAACCCTGCGCAGGCAGATGCCCGTGCTCGGCGGTTTTGATGCGTCCCGTTACGAAACCCGCCGTGTGATGGCGACCAGTCACGACGGTGTTCAGGTGCCGGTCAGCATTGTAGGTTTAAAGGAGAGCTTCCAAAAACCAGCCCCTGTGATGCTGTATGGCTATGGCTCCTACGGTGCCAGTGAAGATCCTTACTTTGCCCGTGGGCGCATTAATCTGCTGGACCGTGGTCTGCTGTTTGCTATTGCCCACATCCGTGGCGGTGCTGATCTGGGGGAATACTGGTACCGGGATGGACGACGATTGTCTAAGAAAAACACCTTCCACGATTTTGTGGCCTGCGCCCGTATGCTGATTGATGAAGGTTTTGCGGATAAAAATAAATTGGTGATTTCCGGCGGCAGTGCCGGTGGTCTGCTGATGGGGGCTGTGCTGAATATGGCTTCTGAACTGTTTGCCGGTGCTGTGCTGGATGTGCCGTTTGTGGATGTGCTCACCACTATGCAAAACCCCAATCTGCCTTTGACTGTGACCGAATACGATGAGTGGGGCGATCCGGCGGACAAGGCCGTATATGACTATATGAAAACCTACTCTCCTTACGACAATATTCAGGCCGCAAATTATCCGCCCCAGCTGGTTCTGGGTGGGCTGGAGGATCGCCGGGTGCAGTACTGGGAACCTGCCAAGTGGGTTGCCCGCATGCGTGAACGAAACACCGGTAACAGCCCTGTGTTTCTGAAAACCCATATGGGAGCAGGGCACTTTGGTGCATCTGGTCGTTATGAAGCCATGAAGGAAGCAGCCTTTGAGCAGGCGTTTATTTTGACCGTTGTGGGGGCAGGCAGAGACAGTAACTAACAGTTATTCACTGGGCAGCACCTGCTGATGTGAATGGAATCTGGATACACTTTCAGACGAAAGTCGTGCTGAGAAGAATGTAAAAAATGTTGATCGTTTCAGAACTTGCAGTGTACCCCGTTAAATCCTGTCGCCAGCTTACTGCGACAAACTGGACAGTGGATAGTTTTGGTTTGACCGGTGACCGACGCTGGATGGTTATTGACAGTAACACTGGACTGTTTGTGAGTCAGCGCACACATCCGCAAATGGTGAAGATTGTCTGTGTGCCGACAGTGAGTGGCCTTGTGTTAAGGCATCCTGAACAGGGTGAACTGGCTGTATCCCGGCCTGATCAGGGGGGCGTGTGTTCGGCTACAGTCTGGAGTGACACATGTGGCGCACGGGATGCCGGTGATAACGCAGCCCAGTGGTGCAGTGAGGTGATTGGTAAATCCTGTCGTTTAGTGTTTATGCCGGATACCAGCTTTCGGCAGGTAGATCGCCGCTATGCCAAAGAAGGCATACGCGCCAGTTTTGCTGATGGCTTCCCTTTTTTACTGATCTCCGAAGCTTCTCTGGAATTACTGAACACTAAGTTAGCTGAAAATGGTGAAGACAGTGTACCTATGAAACGCTTTCGCCCAAACATCGTCGTAAAAGGTTGTGAGCCTCACGCCGAAGATCAGTGGAATCGTATACGCATTGGCGGCATAGAGTTCTCCGGTGTAAAAGACTGCACACGTTGTGTGATGACAACAGTGAACACAGACACAGCAGAAAAAAACAAAGAGCCCCTGCGTACACTGGCGCAGTATCGTCGTAACGATAAGGGAGTTATTTTTGGGCAGAATATGATTCACCATGGTACCGGTCTGTTGTCTGTTGGCATGCAGGTGGAGGTGCTTGACTAGTCGTTAATTGAACAGAGAAGTGTGAATTGCGGTATGTCCCTATGGGGTTTGTCGTAATTACGGTTGTATAAATGCAACATACTTCTCAATACAGCAACGCTGTAAAGGATTGACGTCATGTCTGAATTGCACAATCTTCAACCTGCCCCCCTCTGGAAGCACTTTCAGTCCATCTGTGATATTCCCCACCCATCCGGTGAAGAAGAGGCTTTGCGTCAGCATGTGCTGGCGTTTGCTGCCGAGCAGGGTTTGGAAGCAGACACGGATGATTGCGGTAACGTAGTGATTCGAAAGCCTGCGACTCCAGGTTATGAAAACCGTGTGGGTGTGATTCTGCAGGGCCACCTGGATATGGTTCCCCAGAAGAATGCAGATACAGATCACGACTTCAGCAAAGACCCTATTCAAGCTTATGTTGATGATGGCTGGGTTAAAGCCCGTGGCACCACTCTGGGTGCAGATAACGGCATTGGCATGGCAGCGGCTATGGCTGTTCTGGAAAGCAAAACGCTGGAGCATGGCCCGGTAGAAGCCCTGTTCACTATCGATGAAGAGCGCTCCATGGCCGGTGCCGAAGAGCTGAAAACAGGCTGGTTGCAGGGCAACATTCTTTTGAATCTGGATACCGAAGAAGAAGGTGAGCTATACGTTGGCTGCGCTGGTGGTGTAGATGCACTGGGCGAAGCTTCCTATGCTGAGGAAACCGTTGCCGGTATGAACTGGCTGCGACTGGAAGTGAAAGGTCTGAAAGGTGGTCACTCTGGTTGCGATATTCACCTGCAGCGCGGTAATGCCAACAAAATTATGGTGAACCTGCTGAAAGCTCTTCAGGATGCAGGTGTGCGTTTGGCAGACATCGACGGTGGCAGCCTTTCCAATGCCATTCCCCGCGAAGCCTTTGCGACTGTTGCTGTCCCCGCTGATAAGGCCGAAGATGTTGCGGCTATTGTGGATCAGCAGCTGGCCATTACCCGTAATATTCTGTCAGCTACTGATGACGGTGTGACTATTACGGCAACAGCTGTTGAAGCTGGCGAGAAGGTTATGGCACAGGCAGACCAGCAGAAGTGGCTGAACCTGTTCCATGCCATGCCAAACGGTGTTGAGCGTATGAGTGAAAGTGTGGAAGGCGTTGTTGAGACGTCCAACAATTTCGCCATTATGACTGTGCGCGACGGCAAGGTTGGTGTTCACTGTTTTGCCCGCTCTCTGGTAGACAGCGCTACATCTGAAATGGGTGAGCGTCTGGTTGGCCTGATGCGTCTGGCTGGTATGGAAGCGCGCCTGGAGGGCCTGTTCCCAGGCTGGCAGCCGAATATGGACTCCGCGATACTTGCGTCTATGAAGGAAACCTATGAGGCGCTGTACAGCAAAGTGCCTGCTGTGAAGGTGATTCACGCGGGTCTGGAATGTGGTCTGCTGGGCAGTAAGTATCCTACCTGGGATATGCTCTCCATTGGCCCCACCATCTGCTTCCCCCATTCTCCCGACGAGAAGGTGGAAATTGATAGTGTTGAGAAGTTCTGGAACCTGCTGAGCGAGGCGCTGGTGCGAATGCCTGTGGCGGAATAAGCCTATTGACTTTATTCCTCTGTACGTGATCAGTGTGTAGCAGTTGCATAAAACGCCACCAGACTACACGAAAGCAATGATTTGGTTACTTAAAGCTGGCGATGCATGTCGTTTATTGGTAATGTGCCGCCCAGCTTTACAGGGAGTGGGCACTTTTTTGCGGTTTTTTTGCAAAATGGGCTGACTTATTATTTTGAATGTGTATAATCTAGCGGCTTCGTACACATCAAAATATCACTCCAAATTGAATCCCGCACAGAAAGATATCGTCCAAGAGGTAAATCCAATGGGAACGCTCAGCGTGGGCGGACGTTTCTTCAAGAATGAAGAGCTCGAGCTGATTGAGCAACGTCGGCTGGAAGCGCTTCTGGAAATCACCACGAAGCATACTGAAGAAGTTCAAAGCCTGAAGAGTCAACTGGAAACCGCCGATGGCAAAGTTGTCAAAGCCGGTAACCAGATCAAAGGACTCGACAAAGAAATAAAGGTTCTCCGCGAACAGAACCCTGATCGTATGAAGAAGCAGATTAAGCGTCTTCAGGAGCAGAACAGGGATATGACCGCAGAAAACAAAGCCCTAAAGAGTAAACAGAAGCAGCTGCAGCAACAGTTTGATGCTACTAAGCTGGAACTGGACAAGCTCAAGGCTGAAGCAGAAGAGAAAGAAGCTGAAACAGCTTAATTCTCTGATGCCATTCCGGGATATTTGAGGATGCGGGTTTCCATTTCGATGGAGTCCTGTAACGAATCAGATAACCCGGAAAAGCCGTCAAGCAGTGGCGGGCCAGAGTATAGAATGGCAGCAGCGATTCAATATGCTAATGGCCCGACATTTCTATCATAATTGAAAACTCTCCCTCTTTTCCCTCATTCTGTTTTCCTTACTCTCGTTTTCTCTTAAATGCCCGGTTCTGTGGCGTGTCCGACCCTCTCGATTGCAATTAAGCAAATTCACGGCCAGCTCGGCAATTCTTTCAGACCATTCCATAAATTGCGCACCATAGTTTATAAAAATATCATCTAATGATGAGCTGGCGTTCCTATCGAAGTGGGTAATACTTGTACCCGCCAGCGCGATTGATATCCCCCTACAATCTCACTGGCGAGGTCAGCGAATGACCTTGGTACTTTTGGATTGTGTACCTGTGTTTCACTCCTATGATCTTGGCCGGTGATGCTTCCCCCAGCACACCGGTTCTTTTTCCCACCTTGCCTGAAGAAGAGGGGGTAAGGGGGAGAAAATGTGAAGTAGGTAAAGCAAACGTCCTCTTTCTGTTTTGGGGTGTGTGAATAACTGAATGGTCTTGGCCGGTGATGCTTCCCCCAGCACACCGGTTCTTTTTTATCTGCTGTTTGTCGCTGGTTTGTAAAGCTGCGGACAGTGCGGGTAGGCGCACTGAGCAGACTTCACTATTATTCCCTCCCCCGATTTATCACATGATGACAAGTTGAATCGTTGAAATGAGTGCTGACTCCGTAAATCTCCCTGCTCCATCTAAGTATTTCTTTGTGCGTGCGCTTCGCCCTTTCTCTCTGAGTGTGGCGGTTGTAGCCTGTGGCCTGGGTATTGCCCTGGCTTATGGTGCAGGTGAAGGGGATGCTCTTCGGGCAACCCTGGTGATGATCGCCGGCATTCTTCTGCAGGCTGCGGTCAATCTGTTTAATGATTATGCTGATCTACGCCTTTGGGCGAACAGGGATGACAAGTACGCCAGCAATATTCGCAATATGATTCGTAAGAATATGGCCATTGCAAAAGCCATAACCTCTGTTGCTGCAGCAATAGGTATCGTGCTTGTGTACTTTGCGGGCTGGAAGCTTTTGTTAATTGTCCTGTTGGGTGCTGCCGGAGGGTACTACTACACGGGAACCCCCATTGCTTATAAAAATCGTGGCCTTGGTGTTGTGGGGGTTTTTCTATTTACGGGAGTTTTGATGGTATCCGGCAGTTATCTCGCAGTAACAGGGAATCTGGGGCACCATATTTTTCTGTACTCTATTCCGGTGAGTATGATCTCCAGTATGTTACTACTGGCTAATGAGTTGCGGGATGTGGATGAAGATATTGATAACGATATTGGCACCTTCACCGTGCGTATGGGCTATAGATTCTCTTCATTGATTTATATTCTGCTGGGTGTTGCCGCGATTGTTATGGCCTTTGCGATTGGCCTGTCGGGGGCTATGGCTTTGCCCTGGCTGATGCTGGTACCCGCTTTGGTGCTAAAACAACCTGTGGCTTTGCTGCGTACTGTAAAGCAGGCCTCAGAAAGAAAACGCCTTGTGCGATTGCCACCGCTGACAGGGCGTTTCTTCCTGATTTTTGGTATCTGCTTTATGGTGGCGATTTAATGGTGACAGTGCTCGTGGGCAGGTTCACCGTAATACCACCGGCTCAAGGCCTCATAAAGCTCATAAGTGTGGAAGCCTGCATGCAGGTAGCCAAAGGCTTTCCACACTTTATTCAGTTTTGATTGAGTGTGGCAGTCGTGGCAGTGTCCAAAAAATAAATCGTGTACGGCAAAAGCCAGTGATGTACCGCTCATACTAATGTTTGTGGCATGGGGGGCAGGGCTGGCTTTAATGATGTCGCCTCGAAAATTCAGGTGCACATAATCACCGACAAAAGTGCTGTCTATATGTTCCAGTCCATCCAGGGTATGTAACGCCAAAGCCAGCAGGTTCAGGGAAAAGCTACTCAGGTTATGGCTTTTCATGGCCGCTACAATATGCGCTCCATGTTCCACTATCTCTTTGGTATGCCAGGCAATCACAAATCCGTTAAGTAAGGCGGCTTTGCTGCCATAGAGGAAGGACAGGGCGGCAGATGGCAGGCTCTGTTCTCTTGTCCCAAGCCCTGGCCATTGTGTAGCCATCAGCCGGGAGTTTTCCATAAGACGGTTTTGTCTGGCCAGAAGCTCTTTCATTTTCTCGGTGTCCACCGCTACAGATGATACAACCCATGCTGTTATGCCGACCCAGCCGTTATGCCAGACCAGACTCTCTAATTGCCACTGTGGATCTTCCTTTAATCGCAGGGCGATAGAGTGCTCTGCTGTTTCTGGCTGGAAACACTGAAAGTGCACCTGCTGTTCTTCCAGGTCGAAAGCCTCAAGAATTTCATGCTGAAGAGTGTGGCAATCAGGACGGCTGCTTGTGTCCCATGGGGCGAGATAGGGATAGGTGCCGTAGGACCCTTTCAGTGTAATCGTGGCCTGGCGGTTGTTATTGCTGGAGGTTTTTTCATGGATTTTGAATGATGCTGCGGAGCCTTCAGGGAATAGCTCGGTAATGTTTTCATGGTTGTCTCCATAACTGCTTCCATAGGATAAAATGGAGATCAAAAACAGAAGGTTAAGGGCGAATTGTCGAAGGGGTATGCACCAGTTTTTCACTGAAATACCATATTTTTGTGAGAATGATTCTCATTATTTAGCAGGTATTTCTGTACCTTCCACTTTTTACAGTTTTATTTTGTGACGCTGGTTTACAAGTTCCCTGATAATGCAGCTTGTCTGGCTGATAATGTGCCATAGGTAAAAGAGACTGCGAAGGATTTATGAAAAAATCACCCACGAGTTCCTCGATTTTCCATCCGTTGAAGCCATATACTAGTTGAAAAAAATTCAGTGAATTTGTGCTGTTTTATGGTGGGAGAGGGCAGTTTCGTGTCAGAGAAAAATGATCGTACAGGAGACCTGCTTGAGCAGGTAGCTGAAGCCAGTAAAAAGAATGCTCTGCCTCCCGTGCACAAGTGGAACCCTCCTTTCTGTGGCGATAGTGATATGGTCATCAAGCGGGATGGTTCATGGCATTACATGAACAGCCCGATTGGCCGTGAGCGCATGGTACGGCTGTTCTCCACAGTGTTGCGTAAGGATGATGACGATTACTTTCTGGTCACGCCTGTTGAGAAGGTGGGTATCACAGTTGAGGATGTTCCGTTCATTGCAATTTCTGTGGAGCGGGTGGAAGAGGATGGCAAGTCTGCCCTGAGGTTTATGACCAATGTCGGGGACAGTGTGATTGCCAGCACGGATAACCCTCTGCGTGTTGAGCTGGCACCGGGAACAGAAGAGCCTGCTCCTTACATTCTGGTCCGAAAAGGTCTTGAGGCGCGCCTGCACAGGAATGTGTTCTACCAACTGGTTGATATGGCAGAGATTCGTTCCATGGGAGAGCGAGAGTGGTACGGAGTTGAAAGTGGCGGCGTGTTTTTTCAGATCGCACCAGTCTCTCGGTAAGCTCCACTCATCGCTAAATCGTTGGAAGTTCTTTCGCGTAACAGATTTTAGAGTAGCTTTGCTCGTTAAAACCAATAAAGCAGGGGTTTCCCTGCCTTATTGGTTATGGGCGTCATTTACATATTTGGATAGTTCGGCCCACCAGCCCCTTCAGGTGTTACCCAGGTAATATTCTGAGCTGGATCTTTAATATCACAGGTTTTGCAGTGCACGCAGTTCTGGGCGTTAATCTGGAATCGCTGGCTGCCGTCTTCATTCTCTACCACTTCGTAAACACCGGCCGGACAGTACCGTTGGGCGGGTTCGTCAAATTTTGGCAGGTTGTCGCGGATAGGCAGTTCCGGGTCTTTCAGCTGCAGGTGGCAGCGCTGGTCTTCTTCGTGGTTGGTGCTGGACAGGAATACAGAATCCAGCTTGTTAAAGGTCAGCTTGCCGTCTGGCTTTGGATAATCAATCTTAGAGCATGCCGACGCAGGCTTCATCTGGGTGTGATCTGCAATCGGGTCGCGTAGAGTGAACGGAAGCTTACCGTTGAATATGTTGATATCAAACCAGGCGATAGCGCCACCCACAAAGGCACCAAACTTGTGCAACAGCGGGCCGAAGTTACGTTGGGCGTGCAGCTCTTCGTGAAGCCAGGAGTTCTCAAAGGCCGTAGCAAAGGATGTCAGCTCCTTACCGCCTTCGTCGCCACCGCTAATGGCCTTGAATACAGTTTCAGCCGCCAGCATACCGCTCTTCATAGCGGTGTGAGAGCCTTTGATTTTGGCGTTGTTCATAGTGCCGGCATCACAGCCGATTAGCAGACCACCGGCAAAGGCCATCTTTGGCAGAGACTGCAAGCCGCCTTTGTTCAAAGCGCGGGCGCCGTAGGACACGCGCTTGCCGCCTTCCAGGTATTGCTTGTACAGCGGGTTGGTTTTCAGTCGTTGGAATTCGTCAAACGGGCTGACGTGAGGGTTGGAGTAGTTCAGGTCGGTAATCAGGCCCACAACCACCTGATTGTTCTCCAGATGATAGAGGAAGCTGCCGCCGGTGGAGCCGCTCTCGGTCAGAGGCCAGCCTGCGGAGTGCAGTACCAGACCGGGCTTGTGCTTCTCTGCAGGAATATCCCACAGCTCTTTGATACCGATGCCGTAGTGGGAAGGATCTTTGCCTTCATCCAGTTTGAACTGACTGATCAGCTGCTTGCCCAGATGACCACGACAACCTTCAGCAAAAAGGGTGTATTTGGCGCGTAGCTCCATGCCGGGCATGTAGCTGTCTTTATGGGAGCCGTCTTCGGCAATACCCATATCGCCGGTAATAATGCCTTTCACCACACCGTCTTCAATAATCACATCCTGCGCGGCAAAACCGGGGAAGATTTCTACCCCCAGTTGTTCGGCCTGCTCACCGAGCCAGCGGCACAGGTTACCCAGGCTGATAATATAGTTGCCTTCGTTGTGCATGGTTTTGTGGGTCATGAAGGCGGGGAACTTTTTGCCACTTTCAGGGCCGGTGAGATAGTGGATTTCATCATCGGTAACGGGTGTGTTTAACGGCGCGCCTTTCTCTTTCCAATCCGGGAAGAGTTCATTCAGGGCACGAGGCTCAAAGACAGCACCGGAAAGAATATGGGCACCCACTTCGGAGCCTTTCTCCACCAGACAGACGGTCAGTTCCTGTTCGGCTTCCTGAGCCTGCTGCATCAAGCGACAGGCTGCGGACAAACCTGACGGGCCACCACCAACGATGACAACATCAAATTCCATGGATTCACGTTGCATTTCATCGGACATCGGGACCTCCAGTGTGGTCAATTCGGCAATTTTGGACTTATCCTAGAGTCAAACAGTTGTTTGAATTTTTTGAGGCATTATAAAGCCGAGTTCAGGAAGTGCCAACGGCAAATACGTATATAAAAGCTATTCGCTTGCCTATTTGTTGATGAAAAGTGAGTGGGTGTGTGCATCTCAAACATACGTTTGAATACGTATTTGTCTGCTGATACACTCGGTTCCGCGAAGGGGGAGTCAGGCGTGAGCGCGCCTTGACCGACTCACACACCGCTCCAGCCCAACAATGAATAAAGGAAGGCTGCAAACATATGAAGGTTCTTGTAGCTGTCAAACGCGTAATAGACTACAACGTCAAGGTACGCGTTAAGTCTGACAATACCGATGTTGATCTGACCAACGTAAAAATGGCCATCAACCCTTTCTGTGAAATCGCCGTTGAAGAAGCTGTGCGATTAAAAGAGCAGGGGGTTGCTACAGAAATTGTTGTTGTATCCATGGGCCCCAAGGCCTGCCAGGAACAAATTCGTACTGCTCTGGCACTGGGTGCAGACCGTGGCATTCAAGTTGAAACCGAAGACAAGCTGGATTCTCTGGCTGTCGCCAAACTCCTGAGAGCTGTTTACGAAGAAGAAAAACCTGACCTTGTTATCCTCGGCAAGCAGGCCATCGACAGTGATAACAACCAGACCGGACAAATGCTGGCGGCGCTGGCAGGCCTGCCCCAGGGCACCTTCGCTTCTGAAGTGAAAGTGGCGGATGGCAAGGTGAATGTCACCCGTGAAGTCGATGGCGGCCTGCAAACGGTTGCTTTGAACCTGCCTGCGGTTGTGACCACAGACCTGCGTTTGAACGAGCCCCGTTACGCGTCTCTGCCAAACATCATGAAAGCTAAACGCAAGCCTCTGGCTGTGAAGACCCCGGCGGAATACGGTGTGGAAGTCGCCTCTTCCATCACCCTGCTGAAGGTGGAAGCACCGGCTGAGCGTCAGGCGGGTATTAAGGTAGGCAGTGTGGAAGAGCTGGTCGAGAAACTCAAGAATGAGGCGAAGGTGATCTGATGAGCATTCTGGTAATAGCTGAACACGACAACGCCAGCCTGAATGCTGTAACGCTGGCTGTTGTTACCGCCGCCAAGGCTGTTGGTGGTGATATTAACGTACTGGTTGCCGGAACCGCATGTGGTTCTGTTGCCGAAGAAGCCGCTCAGGTTGACGGTGTGAGCAAGGTGCTGGTAGCAGACAATGCCTCTTTCCAGAACCAGCTGGCCGAAAACGTAAGCCTGCTAATTGCACAAGTGGGTAAGGGTTACAGCCATATTCTGGCACCTGCTACCACCACTGGTAAAAACGTACTGCCACGGGTTGCGGCCCTGCTGGACGTTGACCAGATTTCCGATATCGTCAGCGTAGAAAGTGCCGACACTTTCAAGCGTCCTATCTATGCCGGTAATGCCATTGCGACAGTGCAGTCTTCTGCCGCTGTAAAGGTGATCACTGTGCGTGGTACTGCGTTTGATAAAGCGGCTGCTAGCGGTGGTTCTGCTACCGTAGAACAGCTGGAGGCAACTCAAGATGCAGGCACTTCTGCCTTTATTGGTGAAGAGCTGGCCAAGTCTGATCGCCCTGAGCTGGCGGCTGCGGGTGTTGTGGTATCCGGTGGTCGTGGTATGGGTAACGGCGAGAACTTTGAGATTCTCTACAGCCTGGCAGACAAGCTGGGTGCGGCTGTTGGCGCATCCCGTGCGGCAGTTGACGCTGGTTTTGTTCCCAACGATATGCAGGTGGGTCAAACCGGTAAGATTGTTGCTCCCGAGTTGTATGTGGCTGTGGGTATCTCCGGCGCTATCCAGCATCTGGCAGGTATGAAAGAGTCCAAGATCATTGTTGCCATTAACAAAGATGAAGAGGCTCCAATCTTCCAGGTTGCCGACTACGGTCTGGTGGCTGACCTGTTTGAAGCTGTACCGGAGCTGACCAGCAAGATTTAAGCTTGTGCGCTTCACATAAGAGACTGCACCGGCCCTGTGCAGAAGCCCGCATTAACAACGGTTTGTTAATGCGGGCTTTTTCGTTTTTTGTGCAGAAAAAATCAAGCAGGAGCCCAACTTGCCTTTAATCATTTAAAGAGCAACTTTTAATAAAGTCTAAGTGCCCGGACTATTGCTTTCGCATAAT
>NZ_SMME01000316.1 GCF_009711465.1 Parendozoicomonas verongulae
TCTGTGGCCCGGCTGGCTCACCATATTGACCAGACCGGCACCGATGAGGCGCTGGCACTTCCCCAAGTTTCTCCGGATCCCGATCACGCTCTTGCTCCCTTCCCCCTGAACCCCATTCAGCAGGCCTACTGGTTAGGTCGCCAATCCGGCTTTGAATTGGGGCAGGTCGCCGCCCAGGGCTATATCGAGTTTGATCTGGACGACATCCGGCAACTGGATACATCCCGCCTCGAACACGCCTGGCGGGGCCTGATTGCCCGTCATCCCATGTTGCGTACTGTTATCCTGTCTTCCGGGCAACAGCAGGTTCTCGACGATGTACCAGCGTACTCTATTGCTGTCACCGATCTGCAAGCTCTGGATGACACCACACTGGCCACACGGCTCGCCAGTATTCGCCACACCGAATCCCACCGGGTCAGTGATCCGGGTACCTGGCCTCTCTTTGACTGTCAGTTACTGCAGCTGCCCGGGCAGAAGGGGCGCCTCCTGCTGCGGATCGATGCCCTGATCATGGATGCTGGCAGTATCTTCCTG
>NZ_SMME01000569.1:0-289 GCF_009711465.1 Parendozoicomonas verongulae
CTGTCATTCTGTCTGGGGCCCCTCTGTGGGAGTATACAAGTTTGAGGGAGAAGGCCAATGAACTCAGTAAGCATCATTGCCAACCTTGTCCTGATGAAGAGGCATTGTGTAAACGGTTATTCGCTATTTCTCATAAATATTCTGAGCTTATCAAAGACGTTTTTGCAGATTATGTGTATCAGACAGCTCATGTGAACGGAGGGGGGATAACTGTCTGTTGGCTTAATACTCAGGCCGAACTTACGCTGCATTCAATACCAATAGGGCACCATGTTCCTCAATCAACGGC
>NZ_SMME01000569.1:299-1492 GCF_009711465.1 Parendozoicomonas verongulae
TGCTTATGACAGAGATAAGAAGGCGTTATAAGTGGGACATCTACGGACATTACCTCAGAACAGCTTTCCGATCCCATGGTGCTCTGATTCTTGATAATAACGATTTGACGATTATCGCTCAGGAATTTATCAATGGACTGAAACTGGATACTGGTGAGCTGCGTACAACTCTGGTCACGTAGCCCGCTACGTTTCCGACGCTGTTCCTTGAAGAGCGAAAAAATTCACTCGCCACAATCATGTGAAAGTAATGGGCGAGCAGGTCGGAAAGAAGGGAGGTGTGGAACCCAAAATGGCTTGTGCTGTCGATATTTTCAGTGGTTCAGGGGATACAGCACAAGGGTTATCAAAAATGCAGCCATTTCATTCTATCTCAAGGAAAAGACCTCCAGATAGTAAAGCGCCATTTGGCGCTGGAAAAAGAAGATGCAATTCCGATTCAGGTTCAGTCTCGAAATTCAAACATATTCTCTCTCAGTTAAGTCCGGATAAAAAGAAGGCTTCCTCTTCCCCGATTCATGACAAACAGGTCAGCCATTCTTCTGCTTTAAATCCTGTCTTGCAATCAGCCCCTGCATTTGACCTGAAATTTGTTGCTTCTGATCAGGATGTTTTACTGACTCTGCAAACGATTAATAAACAGCATCAGAATGCTGACGTTGTTGTTATGAATTCTCACGATGGACTTGAACAGGATAATCTTGTTCATCGTCTGACCATTGCAGACGATGGCCGTCACCAGGTTCATCCTGGCAAGTTGTTCAAGCATTCCTCTCCTCTGGTGCTGGTTCTTGATATCAGTAAGATGAGGGCTGATGAAATTACTGCCTTTAATGATCTTCTGGACCCTGATTCTCCCAGTATTTACAGCAAACAGGCACAGCAAAAACAGCCGCTGGGGACACATGTAAAAATTATTGTCCTGGCTCACCGGGACCAGCTTCAAAGGGCGGGTCAAGCCTGCTCGAATGCTCCGGGTGCTGATTTCTGGCGTCGTGTCGATCGCCCTGGCAATACGTGGCAACCTGATGACCTTGCGACTGCACAGGCTGGTGAGGCCATGGATGTTGATAACGGCACATCGCTGGCAGAATTTACTGAATCCGTGCACACGGCAGTGCCTCCTCTCATAGTGAATTGTCATAGGCAGCATGACTGGAGACGCCTTCTCTTTGGCGGACCTGGCGTGGATA
>NZ_SMME01000070.1 GCF_009711465.1 Parendozoicomonas verongulae
CCAACGCCAATTATCAACTTTTATGACCAAGTGATTCAAAGAGCCCATGCACTGACAGGTCTCAGTGACAATGATGAAGATGAGCGCGACAGAGCCCCGGATAATCTTTACCGCTTCACAATAGATGTTCAACAATGGCGCCACTCTTTAGCCACAGCCAGTGTCGACGGGTTCACACTGTATTGGCTTGCTTTCAATAACCCATTCCGGTGGCTGGATTCCAATGACCCTATGG
>NZ_SMME01000134.1 GCF_009711465.1 Parendozoicomonas verongulae
CGTGATGTGAAAACACTTTCTCAGCTATCGGGGCAGCGGCTTGATGACGTAAGCCCAGAGAGTTGGCGGTGGCATGACCGACGTGTGGTATTAGTCGATGGATCAACATTATCCATGCCTGACAGCCCCGCCAATCAGGCTGTTTATCCGCAACCCTCAACCCAAAAAAAGGCATTGGTTTTCCGATCCTGAGAATTCTGGTTCTGATCACCCTGGGTAGTGGTGCCGTTCTGGACTTCGCGACATCTCCTTACGAGGGCAAGGAAACGGGGGAACAAGCC
>NZ_SMME01000509.1 GCF_009711465.1 Parendozoicomonas verongulae
TTTAATGGGTTTCCTGACAGGCACTAAATAAGAGCGCTCTACTACACCACCATATCGACGCTTAACAGTTACGAGCTGATAATTTGAATCGTCCGACATATTAACCGGACGTTCCACGATGACTAAGGCATCCTTGAACGTTTTCACGCACCAGTCATCAGGGATAAAAGCTAGAGGGGTACTCATTTCTTTGTGGGCAGCATTCATTAAACACATTCCCCAACAACCGGAGCAGTCTTCAACCCCAGCTCCGCCAAATACCCACCCAACTCACGATCAACCGCTTCCAGCTTAAGGCTTACAGCTTCCAGCTCTCCCAGCACAGCCGGAATGTCCACCAGCGGCTCCGGCTCAGACGTATCGATATAACGGGCAATATTCAGGTTGTAATCGTTCTCGGCAATCTCGCTCAGAGGCACTACACGACAGTATTTCTCTTCTTCCACGCTGTTATGGTACGCAGCACTGTGGGTCTCGGTAATGCGCTCGATATCTTCCGGCGCAGGGTGTTCTGATTCTTGCCTTCGGCAAACTCACGGCTGGCATCAATAAAGATTACCTGATTGCGCAGGCTCTGGGGCTTTTGCTTGTTCAGGATCAATACACAGGCGGGGATACCGGTGTTGTAGAACAGGGCTGACGGCAGACCGATAACGGCTTCAATACGATCACCGGGCAGCTCGCTGGTGCCTTTCAGCAGGCCTGTGCGAATCTTGCCCTCTTCACCACCACGGAACAGCACGCCATGGGGCAGTACCACGGCCATACGGCCATTCTCTTTGACACTGGCGAGCATGTGCTGGACAAAGGCGAGATCGGCATAGCCACGGGGTGGTGTACCGTAGCCCAGTCGTGAGTAAGGGTCTTTCAGCTCTTTCTTGTAGTTGGGTGCTATCTCTTTCTCTTTGCCGTCTTTGCCGACCTTTTTGGGACGGTTCACCTCGATAGGCGTCCACCAGCTCTTGGCTGAGAATGGCGGATTGGCAATGACACGGTCAAAGTTTTTAACGCTGCCCTGATCCAGATGCAGCGGGTTAACAAGGGTATCCCCACGCTCCAGTTCCGCCCGCATATTGTGCAGGTACAGATTCAGCTTGCCGATGGCCCATGTGCCCAGGTTCTTCTCCTGC
>NZ_SMME01000772.1 GCF_009711465.1 Parendozoicomonas verongulae
AGGGTTTGAGGGTTTTCTGACAGGCACTATATAAGCGTTGGGACCATGAAATATCAACAGAACCTCTTGACCATCGGAGCAAGTTTTCCAGAGGGTGTTGGCTTTCGCTATGTGACTCTGAAGCACTATTTGACCATCTCCCGAATGATGCAGATGGAAAGGGATATGGTCTGCGTCAAGTGAATTACTGTGGGAGGTGAGCAGTGTTCCCAGTGGATTTTCACGAATAAACTGGTGCAGTATACTCGGATTGGTTTCTTTGAACTTTGGAGGAATGTGCATTTTTATTTTTGAGATAATCAGTAAGGAAAAGGGACACAGCCCACTTACATGACCAGTGTCACATAAGCAGGTAATACAGAAATATCCACTCTACCTCAAGCCTAAGCTAAAGATTATTTTTCCTTATAGGCAAACCTGGCAATACTTTTGGTATCACTAACCGGTACAAGCTCACCATAATTTTCCAGCTTGCCCTTCACAATGCTCCATGCTTGAAAATGATCATCATCCCACTTTTGTGGCTGTTCAACCGGGATCAAAATATCACTCGCTCCAGGGAGAGCTTTAAGAGTCAACAAAGTCTCCAGCTTACTTCCCCAAAGGTTGCCATGTTCAATTATTTTCTGAGGCTCTGTTTGGTTTAGATACAGAGGGTTAATAATCCTGCAGTAACTATCACAATCCTGAACCAGAGGCATCTTCACATGAAAAAGGTCAGTACCCAGCCGCTGTTTTCTGAAAGGATTCTTGAGCTGCAAGTCTCTTACAAACTTGCCGACACGCCTCTGCAAATTTGTTTCATAGCCTTCCGTTTTTGCAAAGTCATGCATAACGAAGCGCTCAAATAGAAGAGCTACCACATTGTCAGTATCTTTAACCATCCGAACGCGCTCTGGGCTGAAACGCAACAAAGTATCAAGTGGGCGCACAATCGTATCAAAGGCTGCTTGCGCCGTAATTTTCCCATTAACTACCGCTCGCTCAAGAAAGACCAATTCTTCCTGAAGAGCTTTAATGGCCCCAATGTATACCTTACGATCCAGATGA
Organism: Parendozoicomonas verongulae; assembly: GCF_009711465.1. Taxonomy (GTDB): domain Bacteria; phylum Pseudomonadota; class Gammaproteobacteria; order Pseudomonadales; family Endozoicomonadaceae; genus Sansalvadorimonas; species Sansalvadorimonas verongulae. The sequence continues at coordinate 1,051 of NZ_SMME01000772.1, forward strand.
TTGAAAAAGTCGGTATATCGCTTGGTCTTTTGAGTTTCAAGCTGAAAAGCAAACAGATTCTTTTGAGGGGTAGCTGTGATAATACCCACATTAGCGAACTCCCCAGTCTCGGGGTAGGGCATGAATTGCACAATGGCATAACGGCAAGCGTACTTATTCATTTCATGCTCCAAAATTCTGGGGTTTTGTACTTGTCCAACATGGTCAAAAGGGCTTGGGAGTCTAGCCTAAATGGGCGAGATTCCTCAAGATCCTCCCATTGCCAAACCTCATTTATAGTATCGACAGCAGGCTGAAAGGCCTCAAGAGCTTTCTTCATACGCTCCTGATATTCCTGAGCTGCCACCCAGTGGCCAAACGCTTGCCCTTTAACATCCTTGAAAATATGAGAGTTAAAGAAAAAAACCTCACCTTCCTCTTGGTCAAAGGAAAGGTTGTGATCGATAACCACTAACCTCTCCTCATGGGGTACCCAAAGCAAATTTGGGTTTACTGTAGTTCGATCAAAGTTCTTGATCCACCAGTCAAAAACCAGAATATCCGCCTGTAAGGGTATGGACACTTTAGTTAGAATTTCGTTCGCTCCAGGCCAACTGGCATAGGCAACCTGACGAGAGGCAAAACAGGTTCCAAACCCAAGATCTCTCAGCCTTTTCTCCTTGAGATTTTGATAAAGGTACTCATCTACATCTACCAAGCAAAAGTCAGCTACCGGCAACCCAAATGCTTTGGCCAAGTTGGCACATATCCACTCCTTTGCCTGATCAAACCTTTCAACCTGATAGCCTTTGACATAATAATTATGACCATCATCACCACAGCAAAGGTGTACTCCACTTTTCCCCTGAATAAGTTTTTCACTTACTTCATCAATCTGTATGCGCTGAACCAACTCGGCCGTCTCCCTGAAAGGGCAAGAAGTACATGGGAAGTAGACTTTGCTCTTTTTCTTTCTATGTCAATAACAAGGTCGTTGTGGGTAAGGCACTGACTCCCATGATCAGGAATCAGTGCCCCTACACCCAAAAACACGCTTTAAGAAAGCGCATCCAACTTGGCATAAGCCACCATCAGCCATTTACTGCCTTCGGTATCAAAGTTCACCTGCACCCGTGCCTGTGCTCCCTGACCTTCAAAGTTCAGCACTACGCCTTCTCCAAACATTTCGTGGTATACACGCTGCCCTAAACGCAGGTTAGTGCCGGGCACGTCTGCGCTGGGAACTGCGCGGGACGTTGCCGTAACCGGGCGGCTGATGCTGGCGTTCAGTCGTACTTCGTCCATCAGCTCCCTTGGTACTTCCCGGAGGAAGCGGGATGGGCGGTTCATGGTGTCCTGACCGTGAAGGCGGCGGTTTTCGGCGTAGGTCATGTAGAGATGTTCTTTGGCGCGGGTGATGCCCACGTAGCAAAGACGACGCTCCTCTTCCAAACCGTCCGGGTCTTCCATAGACATCTTGTGAGGGAACAGCCCTTCTTCCATACCAGCGAGAAACACCAGTGGAAACTCCAGACCTTTGGCCGAGTGCAGGGTCATCATCTGCACACTGTCGGTGAACTGGTCGGCCTGCTTATCACCGGCTTCCAGTGCAGCGTGGGCAAGGAAGGCATCCAGTGGTGAGAGCGTTTCCTGCTCTTCGTCGTCGAACACCTCTTCCGGATCAAACTCTCGGCATGCAGACACCAGTTCTTCCAGGTTTTCGATACGGGCACGGCCCTTCTCGCCTTTCTCTTTTTTATACATCTCGATCAGGCCACTGATTTGCACAGCGTGATCTGCAAACTCATGAAGTGGCAGGTCTTCGCCAGACGACGACAAACCTTCAATCATTTCGATAAAGGCTACCACCGAGTTAGAAGCACGGGCGGTGAGCAGTTTTTGGCTGATCATCTGTTTGGCCGCACGCCACATAGAGACATTGGCTTCACGGGCCACGTCACGAATAGCCTGCACGGTTTTATCACCAATGCCGCGAGGTGGCACGTTGATAACACGCTCCAGAGAGGTGTCGTCGTCACGGTTACTGGAAAGGCGCAGATACGCCATAGCGTTTTTGATTTCCGCTCGCTCGAAAAATCGCTGGCCACCATAAATGCGGTAAGGAATACCACAGCGCAGCATAGCTTCTTCCAGTACACGGGATTGCGCGTTGGAGCGGTACAGGATGGCGATATCACTGCGCGCCATGCCGCCATCAACGGTGCTTTGAATGCGATCACTGATAAAGCGGGCTTCATCCACCTCATTAAAACCGGAGTACACACGAATAGGGTCGCCATCCACACCTTCGGTCCACAGGTCTTTGCCGAGACGATCCGGGTTGTTGGCAATCAGAGTGTTTGCGGCTTTCAGGATGGTGCCGGTGGAGCGGTAGTTCTGCTCCAACTTGATGGTTTTGGCGTTACTGAAGTCGCGGGAGAAGTTGTGGATATTCTCAATTTTCGCACCACGCCAGCCGTAGATAGACTGGTCGTCGTCCCCTACCACCATCATATTGTCGCTGTCGCCTACCAGGTTACGCAGCCAGGCGTATTGCACGGCGTTGGTATCCTGGAACTCGTCCACGAGCACATAGCGGAAACGATCACGGTAATGGTCGCGAAGCTGGGTGTTGGTGAGCCACAATTCGTTGGAACGCATCAGCAGTTCCGCGAAATCCACCACGCCCAGTTGCTGGCATTGCTCCTCGTAGGCGCAGTAAATGGTGTGCATGGTTTTCTCATACAGATCATGGCCGGGATCGTAATGCTGGGGGCGCAGGCCTTCATCTTTTTTGCCGTTGATAAACCATTGAGCCTGACGGGGAGGCCACTTGGTGTCGTCCAACCCCATGGCTTTCATAATACGTTTAACGATGCGCAGCTGGTCATCACTGTCGAGAATCTGGAAGTTTTCTGGCAACCCCGCCTCTTTCCAGTGAGCACGAAGCAGTCGATGAGCCAAGCCGTGGAAGGTGCCAACCCACATGCCACGTACAGGCATATCGAGCATTTCTTCGATACGGCCCCGCATTTCCGCCGCAGCCTTGTTGGTAAAAGTGACTGCCATGATGGACCAGGGAGACAACCCTTCCGTTTGCACCAACCAGGCAATCCGGTGAACCAGTACACGGGTTTTGCCACTGCCAGCCCCCGCCAGCACAAGAAAAGAGCTAAGGGGAAGCGTGACAGCTTCACGTTGAGCATCGTTCAGAGAGTCGAGAATTGCGGTGACGTCCATAGCTCTAGTCAGTGGCTCCGGTAAAAAGGTGGCAAATAATTCTGACGGACAAGTGTAACGAAAACCGCCGCTGGTGTTTATCCGATGTTCTCGCGGTGCTGTATAGAGTATTAAGTACCCGGACCATTCTCTGGCTCACTTAACGGCAAACATCTTCTATAGTGAAATGATCTGCCAGCAAGATCATAAATACACAGGGAGGTGTTTGTGTCCGTAAAAATTTTCATCGGTATCAGCCTCGATGGATATATAGCCGACCGTGACGGCGGGTTGAATTTTCTTACTGACCCTCCCAACCCCAACAATCTGGATTACGGCTTTATGGAGTTTATGCTGCGCATAGATGGGCTGGTGATGGGGCGAAAGACCTTTGAGGCGGTTCTTAAGTCTTCCCCGAAGTGGCCCTTTTCCAAGCCGACCTTTGTGTTGAGCAAAACCCTGAAAGAAGTTCCTGAGAACCTGGAAGGCAGAGTCGACATTTTCGCCGGTACCCCTCATGAAGTTGTACGTGCCATGAAAATGAAAAAACTGACCCGCCTCTATATTGATGGCGGTAAGGTTATTCGTAGTTTTCTCTCGGAAGACCTTGTGGATGAAATAACACTTATCCAGATGCCTATCTTACTGGGAGGTGGTACACAATTATTCGGCTCACTCGGTGCCCATATGGAGTTTGAACATATCAATACCGAAGTATTCCAGAATGGTCTTTTGAAAAGCCGGTATCACCGCAAGCCCTGAGCTTTCCTTTAATACCTGACACTTTCCCTCATAGCCAACCTTCTGTGAGCTGTATAATCTCTGGTGATTTTTGTAGTCGGATTCCTGCCATGGCCTCTTCCCTTCGCACGCTTACAGCTGCTTTTGGCCTTTTCATCTTGGGCGTTTCCCAGACGAGCTTTGCTCATTTTCAGGAGATGATTCCCCAAACGCCGGTTGTAACCAAAAGCACGGGAAACACGCTGAACTTCGATATTCTCTTCACTCACCCGATGGAGGGGGGACCAGTTATGGACATGGGTGTCCCGACGGCAGCGGGTGTTATGGTGAATGGGGAGAAGGAGAATTTACTCAATAGCCTGATTCCTACAATCTACAAAAGAAAGGAATCCTACAGCCTGCAATACAAGGTGAAACGTCCCGGCACTTACCAGTTTTACCTCCAGCCAGCTCCGTATTTTGAGCCTGCAGAAAACATTTATATTCGCCAGAACACCAAAGTTGTTGTTGATGCCTACGGTGCTGGCGAAGGCTGGAACCAACCCGTTGGTCTGCCCAGTGAAATCATTCCTTTAACGCGCCCCTATGCCCTGTGGACAGGCGGCAGCTTTACCGGTGTTGTCATCCATAACGGCAAACCTCAGCCCGGCGCAACCGTTGAAATTGAATTCCGCAACACGGATAAGGTCGCCATTCCCGCAGATGCTTATCTCAATCAGGTGGTTATCACCAATGCCAATGGAGAGTTCACCTACTCATTTCCCCGTGCAGGATGGTGGGGATTTGCGGCCCTGATTCAGGAAAAGAGCACAATCAAGGGAACTGACGGTCATAAGAAAGAGGTTCTTTTGGAAGACGATGCCGTGCTCTGGGTTCACGCCCGAGATATGAAGTAGAGGAGCTATATGCATATTGTTGATGGAGTTCTGTCTGCACCGGTACTGATAGCCGGTGCTGCTGTTTCAGCAGCAGGTTGTGCCACTGGCCTGAAACAGATGACGGAAGAGAAGCTGCCCCAAACTGCTGTGCTCGCAGCCATGTTCTTTATCGCCTCCCTGATTCATGTGCCCGTTGGCCCGTCCAGTGTGCATATGGTGTTTACCGGATTGCTGGGGCTGGTGCTGGGGTGGCTGGCCTTTCCCGCCATTCTTACAGGTTTGATTTTACAGGCGCTGTTCTTCGGGTTTGGCGGACTGTTTGTGTTGGGCGTGAATGTGATGAATATAGCACTGCCTGCGGTCATCACCGGTCATCTTTTACGCCCCTTGTTGAAGAATTGCTCCCGAAAGAAGGCATCGGTTGTCGGGTTTGCTGCCGGAGTCTTATCTCTTGGGCTGACAACCCTGATGGTGGCCACATCACTCGCCTTGAGTGGAGATGAGTTTATCACGGGAGCCAAAGCTGTATTCCTTGCTCACATTCCTATTATGGTGATTGAAGGTGTGCTGTCGGCCTTTGCAACCTCCATGCTTTATCAGGTTCGCCCTTCTGTATTGGGACTCAAAGCCGTTTGATTATGATGAAACGATGCATTGCCATTCTGGCTCTGGTGCTGTCTGCCAGCCCGGCCTGGGCTCACAAGTTCAAGATATTTGCCACGGCAGAAGGCCCGGTTATTCAGGGTGAAGCTTACTTTGTGGGCGCAGGAAAGGCTCGGGGAGCTGCTGTTGATTTGCTTAAGGATGGGCAAGTGATTGCCAGCACCAAAGCAAACGACAACGGCTCATTCACCTTCCAGTCTCTTACACCAGCTCAATACACCATTCACGCAAATGCCTCCCAGGGGCATGTGGCGGAGTACACCATTACTGCGGAAGAGATGGGTGGAACTTCAACATCCCCTCCCGCTGAAGACACTTCAAAACCAACACCCCGAGGCTCCGGGCACTTGGCTTCAGTGGTTGATCAGGCAGTAGACCGAGCCGTAGCACGGCAACTGGTTCCACTGCGCAAACAGATCGAGCAGCTGCAGGAAAAGCGTTACTACCAGGATATTCTTGGCGCTATTGGCTACATCTTCGGACTGGCAGGTTTCGCGGCATTTTATCTTTCCAGAAAAAAGAACAAGTGAACCAGCTGTTACCTGTTGATCGCCTCGACCCCCGTTCCTGCCTGCTGGCAGCCTTTTCCTTTACAGGAACAACCATGGCAGTTAGCAGCCTGTCACTACTTGTTGGTATGGTCCTTATCGCAGCTATTGCCGTTATCTGTTTTTCTCGCATAACACTGACAAAAGCCGTAAAGCGCATTCTCGCCATCGACGGTTTTCTGGTTTTTATGTTGTTGCTGGTGCCGTTTCAGATACCCGGTGAGACGGTGTTTACAGTGTTAGGATTTCACGCAACGCAGCCCGGACTTGAACGCGCGGTTCAACTGGCACTTAGAGCTAACGCAGCCATCCTTATCATGCAGGCACTCATCAGCGGTATGGAAGCGGCACACCTTGGTCATGCCCTGTACCAACTGCGCTGCCCACAAAAGCTGGTTGCGCTTTTATTGTTTACTGTGCGCTACCTCGACCTGCTGCAGAAGCAATATCACACTCTGCAAAACGCTCTCAAAGCCCGAGGCTTTCACGCGGGTTTTAACCTGAGAAGCTGGAAAACACTGGCCTGGGTTTATACAACACTGTTGATCCGCAGTATCGACCGAGCCGAACGGATGCTACAGGCCATGCGCTGCCGTGGGTTTGATGGCCGCTGGCATGTGATGACAATATCCCACATGGGTTGGGCTGATGCAGCCTTCCTTATTTTTAATGCCGGAGTATGCGGTGCTTTTCTTGGAGTTCAGTTTTTATGAGTGCACCGCTGATTCAGGTTGAAGACCTTCATTTCTCCTATGGTGAACAAGCACCTGTGTTTCAGGGCGCCTCTTTCAATCTTTATAGTGGTGAGCGGATCGCATTGCTTGGCCCTAACGGCTCCGGGAAAACGTCGTTGCTTCGGCTGGTTATGGGGCTGCTAAAACCCGACAGTGGAACCATAAAACTGTTTGGCCAATCCATGAGCAACGAGAAGGATTTTCGTAAATACCGTGGGCGAGCAGGTTTATTGTTTCAGGATTCTGACGATCAGTTGTTTTGCCCAACCGTGCTGGAAGAAGTGTGCTTCGGCCCGCTCAATCAGGGCATGAAACCAGAAGAGGCAAAGGCACAGGCCCGCACAGTTCTCAAGCAGTTAGGAATAGAAGCGCTGGAAGAGCGGATTACCTGGCAGCTCTCCGGCGGCCAGAAAAGGCTTGTGGCTTTAGCGTCTGTGCTGGCAATGGAGCCGGAGGTTCTGCTGCTGGACGAACCTACAAACGCTCTGGACAACCCGACCCGCGAACGGCTGATCCAGATTCTGCTGGAACTGCCGCAGGCGATGATCTGCATTGCCCATGATGATGAGTTTCATGGGCAGCTGGCGACCCGTTCCCTAAGAGTGGAAGGCGGTTGTTTAGTGGACGCTTGATCCATTTTCACACAGGGAATATTGAGTGCTTCAGAGGTTGTACACAAGGCCCCAGAATATGAACGAGAATTATGCTCTGTGTAAACACGCTACGGCAAACTGGCGAAGGTATTCGACAAGTGCATGGGAAGCAGCTTCCGCACCACTTGCATCACCATCGGCCACACAATTCATAATATTTGCGTGAAGCTGAGCCGGGTGCACCGTTTCTACATGCTGCAACGGGTGCTGGTGACGAAACCAGAAAATCCGTGACGGGCCTTGCAACGGACGCATGACCTTACTGATATATTCATTACGGGCTGCGTCCACCAGAGCATCATGACACCCACGCAGGTACTCAAGAAACAGCTTTTCGTTTTCTTCACCGGCACACTGTAAAATCCCCACGGCCAACTCGGTCATTCTTAGCTTTTGTTCTGCGGTTGCACGCTCCGCTGCCAGCTTCGCACACAACGCCTCCAGCGGACGACGAACCTCCAGCAGTTTAAGTTGATTCTCAACAGTGATATCAGGGATCTGAACACCACGACGGGGATGAATCACCACCATCTGCTCCCAGGCCAGTTTTTGCAAAGCCTCCCGCACCGGGGTTCTCCCCATACCTACAGCTTCAGCCAGTTTTTTTTCAGAGTACATAGCCCCTGGGGCTAACTTCTGAAAAATAATCATTCTTTCCAACTGCTCACAGGCTGCTTCTGTAAGAGATACTTCCAAGCTCATAAATTCCCAAAAAAACAAACGATTAAATCAACCTGCAACCAGCACTTTTCGGCGGCCCCGCACAGTACGTACGATACCTACCAGGCTGAAAACAACCCAAACAATATTGTTGACAAAGGAAGCCAGGTTGAAAGTGTGTGTCAATGATATAAGAAAACACACCGCACCTCCGAGGTTTAACAGCGAATACCGTAATTCTTCAGTTTCCATCCTTCCCAGTTGCACCAAAACAAACGGTGTCAGATAGATCACAACACCCACAACACCAGTTACATCGTAGGGGTCCACTTCCCATTCCTCATTTGGGCGTTCAGCACCATGCCGAATCGAACACTCAGACATTAACGGATGCGCCTCTCTGGTTTGTTTGATGCAAGTCAAACCTCATAAGGAACAATGGACATACCATTTACATATCACTGACATATCAGTTGCTTTTCAGTTTAAGGGGTTAGTACACATATGGAAGGCAAAGGAAGCAACAGTTGCAGGTGTAGCGCAGGCCGCCTGATAAGCAGGGATAACAGCCTGTTTAACTGAATATCCACCGGCTGAAGCCGGTGGATTAGCTTTAAGAGGTGTACGCATCAATCTGCATGTATAGCAACTCTAACTACTGCTTATGAATACCGTATACAGCATGGTCCAAAACTCTGTCACCAACCTTTTCACAGTTGGAGATAATTCCCTCTAACCTCATTCCCAGACGTTCACACACAGCCCGACTGGGCAGATTATCTTTTGCCGCACTAATCTGTACTCTCTCCATACCCAGAGTTGTGAAGGCGTAGTCAATCAAGAAGCGGCATGACCTGGTGATAATTCCAAAGCCCTGATGAGACTCTGAAAGCCAATAACCAATTTCAGTTTTCTTGAGATTGTGGTGAATGGCGTTAAACCCAATGTTGCCAACAATTGTTCCTTTGTACTCTATCGCACAACTCATACCTTTATTTTCTGCGTACCTTTTCAGGGACCCTTTTACGAAATCCTTGTAGCTGTCTACCGTTTTGCAGTGTGCAGGCCACGCAAGCCATTGGGACAGGTAATCGTAGTTTTTATTGACCAGCTCGTAGTACTTGGGTGCAAAGGATTCATGTTCCAGATATAAACAAATGTCTTCATCAACGGTTAATTTGAACACTTTATTTTCCTTTTTATTGCCGCAAAAGTGGACACAACCGCAGTGTACGTCTCCATCCATCACGAATCATTGACCAGAGTGCTATTTCCGGCGCTTGAATCCAGCATGACTCCCTCGGCTACCACTGTCGCCTTAGTCTGTCAGACATTAGAGCTCGAATAACTTGATATCTTCCTTGTTGATTGCCATACCTTCTATCCCTTTTGTTATGGCGGTTTATGGGGTGAGTTGTGTTAGGGGTTTATGAGAGGCAGCGATTCTTCTACGCCAGTTGTTTCCTCCTGTCTTTAGGGTTTGGTGTAAACACTCTGGCCGCAGGGGAATCTGGAGCAGACCTGACTATGACTCTGAAGAATAAATATAATGAGCACGATTTTCTGGCTGCGTGCCGTGAAGGTAATGTGGATGTGGTGCAGTATTTTTTAGATCAAGGTGATTTTAAGGTTAACGAAGAGTTTATCTCTGGAGTGTCTGGCATGCCTGTTCACGGTCTTTTTATGGCAGCTCAGAATGGCCATTCCGGGGTGGTTAAGATTGTAGTGAAGGCAGGGGCAGAGCTTAATCAAACATGGAGCGGTGCCACGCCTTTGTATCAAGCGGCTCAGAATCAACATTCCCAAGTGGTTCGGATTTTAGTGGACGCAGGGGCAGAGCTTAATCAAGCATGGGAAGGGCTCACACCTTTGTTTCCAGCGGCTCAGAATGGCTATTCCGAGGTGGTTCAGATTTTAGTGGACGCAGGGGTAGAGGTTAATCAAACATGGAAAGGTCGCACACCTTTGTATCAAGCGGCTCAGAATGGCCATTCCGAGGTGGTTCAGATTTTGCTTAATGCCGGTGCTGACCCACTTATTACATTGAGGCGGTTTTGGTTTTCCAACAAAAGTCCATTGAGCGTAGCAAAAAAGAATAGACCTTTGTACAGAAGAACAAACCCTGCCATGTATGACAGGTATACAATAATCACTAATCTACTCAAGCAGGCAACACGTAAATCCAAGGCTTTCAAACAAGTAACAACCCACCCCCCTAGTGAAGAAGTGCCTTTATTAGGAGCGTTTTCCGCTCTCAGATTGCACCACAGCTCAAAGTAATAGCACCACATAGCTATAGCTTTTCTGGCTTGGCGATCCTTAACCTTATTCGTTGAACCAAGCCGCTACGCGGCGAATATAACCCGATAGGCTGTTTCTTCTAAAACTCTCCCCAACCGCGCCATAATGGAGCGGATTGAGGAGAGGTCACACTGATGAATCGCAACGAACAAGCCCGATTCGATCGTCTTTACCAAAACACCGAACGGCCCTGATTCTCCAAGGCAAAAGTCAGTCCACCCTGGATCTCTACAGCCGCCCGCTGCGCAGGATAGCTGCTTTTTTTGATTGCTGCCCGGATCGCCTGACACCGGATGATCTGAAATCCTACTTTGCTGATCTGGTCAAAACCCACTCCTGGAGCACCGTCAAAACCGACCGTAACGGGCTGCAATTTTTCTGGAAGCATATCCTTGGCCGGGAGTGGAACTTTATCGAGATAGTGAAGCCACCGATTGTGCGCAGCTTACCCGATGTTCTCACACAGACAGAAGTGGCCACATTGATCCGTGGCACCCACAAATACCGGTACAAGATATTTCTATTCACTGTTTACAGCATGGGGCTCCGTCTTGGTGAAGCCCTCAATCTGACTATTCATGATATTGATGTTCACCTGCGTCACTGCAAGGGAGGCAAGGATCGTTTCGTCCCGCTGCCCAGGCGAACACTTGTCGCTCTCCGCCACTACTGGAAAACCCACCGAAATCCCAAACTTATCTTCCCGGATGGAAGAACGGATGAAGAACGCCATTACGCCAAAACCGTTATGGATCGCCGGGGCATCCAGAAAATGGTACAGCAGCGGGTTCAGGAATCCCGTTTCAACAAAAAGGTCAGCACCCATACCCTGCGTCACAGCTTTGCCACGCACATGCTCGAGAGTGGTCTTAACCTGCGGGTGATTCAGGATCATCTGGGGCATATGTGTCCAAAAACTACGGCCCTCTATACCCGGCTGACAGAAGTGACCCAACAGGATGCCAGTCAGACGATCAACGCCCTGATTGATAACCTCTCACTCACGCCTTCCAAAACGGGGAGGTGTTCATACACCGTCAGAAGGCCTGACACTGCAAGAGTGCCAGGGGTGTCGAATGGCCCGTAATGACCGGCCGAATGTTTCTGGAATCAGTGGCCGGATGTTTCCGGAATACCCAAACACTCCCGGGAGAAGACTTTCTGTGGTTGATCTTGCAGCATGTTCTGCCGAGAGGGTTTCAGCGGGTTCGCAATTACGGGCTTTTACACAGTAATGCCAAAAAACTGATAGTACTGGTACAGCTGATACTGAACGTCAGGTTATCGATAACAGAACCCGTTGTTCGGCCCGTTTTTTACTGTAAACACTGCGGTGAGGCGATGAAGACTATAGCCCGCCAGTATCTGAAACCGACATAAAGACAGATAAAGGGGCAGGAGGCTCAGCACAGTGAGCCATCAGTCACAATAGAGGAGAATGAACCGCTGTCAGACACTCATCCACCCTGGCTGCCGCAGAGCTTAAGTGGCAGCTGGATTGCGCTCACCCTGAAAAAATTGAATCGCCGGAAAACCTTTCATAGTTCCATCCGTTCAAATACCAATTTGCAATAGAGTCTCAATAAGGCCTGTCAAATCCGGGCTTGTTCAACAATGGGATAAGATCGCGGCTTCGCGCGATCTATCCTTATTCGTTATATGAAAATTGGCACAAATCTATTTTCTTTTTTTGATTGGGATAACAAAGCTTGATGGGTACTGTCTGTGTTTGTCCGTGATAGCATCGGTAATACCAAAATCAAGAAATATAGCACTTGCTATTATCTTCCCACCCATTTAGTCTTCTCCAATACGAAATGAGCCTGAA
>NZ_SMME01000574.1 GCF_009711465.1 Parendozoicomonas verongulae
GGTAAGTCAGGGGGAGCAGCCATTGCCTGTTTCTGGAACCTTTCTGAATAGTGAAAGCGTCTACGGTTAACGGGGCTCTTACTCCCTGCCGCCAGATAAAGTCTGTCCAGTCGCCGGCATTCAGGTAATCAATGGAGAGGCCCACCCCCGCTCGCAGCCACGGCGCTTTGATGAAATAGGCCGCTAACAGACCCACGCCGATATTAGCTGAGAACAATGCGGCTTTACCGGCTTCATTGCGAAGGTGCCATCGCCATCGGTTATCACCTTCTTCAAAAAGGCGGGCCTTAACAAAGCCATCGGGCAGGGAGGTGGGGAGCATTGAAGGGCTGTGTGAATAGGATGCCCGAGCCAGACAGCTCAAAGTTATCAGGATTGTAAAGGCCAGACTGCGATGGACGGTCATTAAATACAGCACTCAGGTTCACAATGAGCGAAACAATATAGTCCATGGCACGATGGCCTTCTAAAAGGGGTTATCCCACAGGAAGAACTATACGGCCGTACTCTTCGTTGATCACATCTGCCATAGCGAGGTACATGGCGGAGGCGCCGCAGATAATCCCCTCATAACCGGCAAAAACGCCAAGGCTGGCATAACCCGTAAAATCTTTTGCGGCCAGCAGGAAGAACAACAGGGTCAGTGAGGCGAATACAAACTGAAGAGCCTTTGTTTTTTTGAGGGAGCCGAAGAACATAAACAGTGTGAACACACCCCAGAGCAGAAGGTAGCAGGCCATAAATGCCGGTGGTGTGGATTGTGCAACAGGCGTTTCCAGCCCTGGGAAAAGCGACAGTGCCACGAAACTCATCCAGAACAGGCCGTAAGATGTGAAGGCCGTGGTACCGAAGGTGTTGCCTTTGCGAAACTCCATTATACCGGCGATAACCTGTGCAACGCCGCCATAGCACAATCCCATGGCCAGTATCATTCCAGAGAAAGGGAATAGCCCTGCATTATGGAGGTTGAGTAAAATTGTTGTCATTCCAAAACCCATTAAACCCAGTGGTGCTGGGTTGGAAAGGTTATCTGCCTGCATTGGGAAACCTCTCAGCGCTGAAATAAGAAACCGTTACTGTATAGACCATTTTGTTGCATCACTGCAGGAGCTTTTATGGATCGTTATCTCTGGAACCGGATACTTGCCCATGGTGCCGGTGCGCCGGTGCATCATGCTTTTATGACGGATGTTGCGGAGCGTCTGGCGGAACAGGGCGTGACAGTTGTACGTAATGTTTGGTTGTGTGCAGTTATTTATACGGTTTATCCAAGGTTTTATCAGATGCTGTCATCTTTTGTATGTCGTCTTCCCAGTGAGGGTTATCCAGTGTGATAACGGTGGGCATCAGGGTAGGTAACATGAGATCCCAACGTGCTTTAAGTGATATGGTTTTGCTGTCAGCAACAGGGTCGACAGGAGCTGCGACAAGCAGATAATCCTGTTGTATTGAGGTTTTTTCCTTCAGCGTACATAACAGTTTAATTACCGGCTGGAAGAGCCCTCCATAGTTGATCAGAGTTCTGTCCTGCTCCAATCGCTTTATTATATTCGTG
>NZ_SMME01000121.1:0-95 GCF_009711465.1 Parendozoicomonas verongulae
GTGAGATTACCGGATGTGGTGAAAGCCTTAGTGCACTCGTCAAAGTTACAGGCAAAGGGCCTGTTCCCTGTGTGGATACGCTTGTGTCTGATGAG
>NZ_SMME01000121.1:105-270 GCF_009711465.1 Parendozoicomonas verongulae
CAGATCATTCCATTCTTTCTCATAAAAGGAACAAAGAGAATAGCAACATAGCTTGTGCTCTTTTGTGTCACTTACCTCCCACATTGCGATGTACGTACTGGTGCTTGGTAAGATGACTGGCCTGGATAAAACGCCTGTTGCACCCTTCAAAGTTACAGGCAAAGG
>NZ_SMME01000643.1 GCF_009711465.1 Parendozoicomonas verongulae
CTCAACAGCTATTGCACTGTCTGGTGGGGTAGCGGTTGCTTCGGTTTCATCTGCAAGGGAAACGTTTAAGGGAAGCACAGCCTCAACAGCTATTGCACTGTCTGGTGGGGTTGCAGTTGCTTCGGTTTCATCTGCAGGGGGAACATTTGAGGGAGGCGCAGCCTCAACAGCCACTGCACTGTCTGGTGGGGTTGCAGTTGCTTCGGTTTCATCTGCAAGGGAAACATTTAAGGGAAGCACAGCCTCAACAGCCATTGCACTGGCTGGTGGGTTTGCAGTTGCTTCGGTTTCATCTGCCGGGGGAGTGTTTGGGGGAGGCGCAGCCTCAACAGCCATTGCACTGGCTGGTGGGTTTGCAGTTGCTTCGGTTTCATCTGCCGTGGCTGAGAGACTGAAGAGTGGCGATACAATAAGAAGTAATGCAGGGATAAAACGACTATGAACAGACATTATCCAAACCATCTGAGGTGACGATCAGCAGTAGACTACAAAGTAGGTGGTGATGGCGGATTTTGCTAAACCCTCCACCTATAAAAGTGAAGGGTCGACTTGATTAGCCTTTGAATAGATTTTCGTAAGCGTAGTTCGTCGCCTGAATAAAGCCGGGTACACTACCGCAATCAAACCGATGGCCCTTAAAGCGATAAGCCAGCACACAGCCCTGCCTGGCCTGGGTGAGAATAGCATCGGTGATCTGCACTTCGCCGTTCTTGCCGGGTGGTGTGTTTTCGAGAATATCGAAAATATCGGGAGTGAGGATATAGCGACCAATCACCGCCAGATTGCTTGGCGCATCTTCTCTGGCGGGCTTTTCTACCATATCGGTCACGCGAATAATGTCGTCACTGATGTTCTCGCCAGCAATCACACCATACTTGTGAATTTCATCTTCAGGCACTTCTTCTACGGCTACAATTGTGCAACGGAACTGGTTGAACAGCGTTGCCATCTGCGCCAGAACGCCCTGACCTTCCGGGTTAATACACAGGTCGTCGGCGAGGATCACACCAAAGGGGTTGTCGCCTATCAGAGTTTTACCGGTGAGGATGGCATGGCCAAGACCTTGCATCTGTTTTTGACGGGTATAACTGAAGTTGCAGGCCGCCATCAGCTCACGGATGCTGGACAGGCGCTGCTCTTTACCGCTGCCGGCAATTTCCTTTTCCAGCTCATAATTGATATCGAAGTGGTCTTCAATGGCTCGTTTGGTTCGACCGGTCACAAAGCCCATGTCCTGCACGCCTGCGTTCATAGCCTCTTCAACGGCATACTGAATGAGGGGCTTGTCGACGACAGGCATCATTTCCTTGGGCATGGATTTGGTAGCAGGCAGAAATCGGGTTCCGTATCCGGCCACAGGAAAGAGGCATTTATCAAGTATCACAACGTTGCTTCCTTGTCCGACTTGTTCAGCAGAAAGTGTTTGCACAATGGAGTGCCCGATATTATAAGCAGAATAAATGCCAGTTGCTTTCCAAATCTTCGAACTCTGTCAGATGATGTAGTTGAAGGAGTAACGCCCTATGGTAAAGGCGTTAAATCCAGATAAGGCTTGGCCACCTCGCAAACAATCCGATCAATCAGCTCCCGGAACCAGCGGTGAATACGGTTGTACTCCCAGTGATCTGGCCACGCCATGCAGAAATTCAGGTCAGGCGCCTGATTGGGCAGGGTTTTCATGGTCAGGCTGGTGCCTTTGGTCTGATACTTGAGATTGCTGGGAATCAGCGTCAGCAGCTGACTACCCTCCAGTGCACTGGTCATGGCTCCCAGATTCGGGAAGGAGTAGCGAATCTCCGGTTTGAGATTCAGTTCGTCCAGAAAATTTTTCACGGCCTGGCAGTTACTGAACCCGCCCATCACCTGTACGTAGGAGTAAGCACTCAAATCGTCCGGGGTGATTTGCTCCTTCTGAGCAAGAGGGTGATCGACATCCATCAGCAGGCCAAAGCCGAAGCTATTGGAATAGCTGTGATAATTCAGCATGGGCTCGGAGGCCTCCTGCATGGTACATACAGTAAGGCTGAACTCACCCTTTACCAGGCTATCCTGAACTTCTCCGCAGGCCATCTGGCAGTGCAGTTTGATATTGGGAGCCTGAGCGTGGAGGGCGCTCACAAGCCTGGGCATTACAAGATCCATCGCCATGGGGCCAAGAGCAATATTAAATGTACGTGTGCTGGTGGCTGGCGTTTCGTTATGGTTGTCCAGCAGGGTGACCACACTTTCCATTAACTGGCGCACAGGTCTCTGCAGGGCAATGGCCTTATCAGTAAGGATGGAGTGATTGCCCCGGCGAACCAGTAGCGGGTCATTAAAAAAATCCCGCAGCTGAGACAGCGCTTTACTCATGGTGGACTGAGCCACGCACATCAAACGGGCCGCTTTTGAAACGGAGGCCGTTACCAGCAGCATATCCAGATGAGGCAACAGGTTAAGGTTAACCCTGGAAAGCTGGGCGATATGATTCTGTTGTATTTCAAGGCTAGCCATACACGACAATGACCGCTTTTGTTTGATTTCGTTGAATTTTACAAATGGGGCAAGTGCGGGAATATGCGTACAAAGACGCATTATTACTATTCGAGTGGTGTGATATGTTGGCGGCAGTTACGTATTTATTGAAAAAAAA
>NZ_SMME01000757.1 GCF_009711465.1 Parendozoicomonas verongulae
GACGTAGAGGTTAAGCCAACGTCACGAATCCTTTGTGGCTTTAGGTTTCGCTCATATAATTATTGAGGGTGCATTCATAATATCAGACTTATATAGAAAAAAGCCCCAAACAATATCAACTGTCGGGGGCTTTTTATTAAAAATCACAAATTTTGTTGAAAACTAGCTCTTGTTTGAAAGTGCTTATTTAGAAGTAAACTCAGGATAAGCTTCCATACCGCACTCCGCGATATCCACACCTTCGTACTCGTCCTCTTCGCTCACCCGGATTCCAGTGATCGCCTTCAGGGCGCCCCAAACTACAAGACTGCAACAGAATACCCACACGAAGATGGTTGCTGCACCAATCAGCTGACCGGTGAAGGTCACATCACTGTTGGTAAAAGGAACAACCAGTAGGCCGAACAGACCAGCAGTGCCGTGTACGGAGATTGCACCGACAGGGTCATCGATCTTCAGCTTATCCAGAGCCAGAATGGAGAACACAACCAGTACACCACCGATAGTACCGATCAGAGTCGCTTCGACTGGAGTCGGAGTGCTTGGCTCGGCCGTGATGGCAACCAGACCTGCCAGTGCACCATTCAGGCACATGGTGAGGTCGGCTTTACCGAACAGCAGTCGTGCAGTGATCAGAGCAGCAACAAGACCACCGGCCGCCGCAGCGTTGGTGTTCAGGAAGACCATAGCTACACTGTTGGCGTTAGCAATATCCCCCAGCTTAAGAACGGAGCCGCCGTTAAAGCCAAACCAGCCCATCCACAGGATGAACATACCCAGAGTGGCCAAAGGCAGGTTTGCACCAGGCATCGCGTTCACTTCACCGTCAGGGCCGTACTTGCCTTTACGGGCACCCAGCAGCAGAACACCAGCGAGAGCGGCAGCCGCACCCGCCATGTGAACGATACCGGAACCAGCAAAGTCGGAGAAACCAAGATCGCCCAGTGTGTACAAACCGAATACGGACTCACCGTTCCAGGTCCATGCGCCTTCCATTGGGTAGATGAAACCGGTCATCACAACCGCGAACAGCAGGAAGCTCCACAGCTTCATACGCTCGGCAACAGCACCGGATACGATGGACATGGCGGTTGCTACGAATACAACCTGAAAGAAGAAGTCAGACGCACTGGAGTAGATAGCGCCACCTTCAAAACCGTCTTCACGGGCTGCGAAATCAGCCAGTGTGTCGGTCACGTGCGTGTCACCAACCAGAACGCCGCTTAAAAGAACACCTCCGCCATACATGATGTCGTAACCAACAATCAGGTACATGGTGCAGGAGATGGCGAACAGGGACACGTTCTTGGTAAGAATTTCAGTGGTGTTCTTGGAACGCACAAGCCCGGCTTCCAGCATGGAGAAACCAGCGGCCATCCACATAACCAGTGCACCGCACACGAGGAAGTAAAAGGTGTCCATTGCATATTGCAAATGGAAGATTTGGTTTTCCATCTTAAGTAACCCCCAGGATTTTTATTCTTTAATTTGCGAGTGCCGCCCACATCGGCAATCGCACTTTATTCAGGACTTGCTCGGAAATGCTGTTTTAAATCGCTGCAGTGCCGGTTTCGCCAGTACGGATACGGATGGCCTGTTGCAGTTCGGTCACGAAGATTTTGCCGTCACCGATTTTGCCGGTGTTGGCGGCCTTGGTGATAGATTCGATAACCTGATCCAGCAGGTCGTCACCAATGGCAACTTCAATTTTTACTTTGGGAAGGAAATCCACAACGTACTCTGCACCACGATAGAGCTCGGTATGGCCTTTCTGGCGACCGAAGCCCTTAACTTCTGTCACGGTAATACCCTGAACGCCAATGTCGGAAAGTGCTTCCCGGACATCATCGAGCTTAAAGGGCTTGATAATCGCTGAAACTAACTTCATTAGCTTATCTCCTGATTGATGCGCCGGTGATCGTGTGGAGCGGATGACCTGGCAATTTCTACAACACCAAAGCTGTTATCGTTTTTGTCCTGAGGGAACAGGGCAATTCTACGCCTTTGATGTTATTGATATAAGAGTGCCAATCAAAATCCGAATTCCGGCATCGCCAGCATTCGTATCGCATGAGTATGCGCACTTGTCTGGCTAGGTAGCAGTCATCATGCCATATGGGAAAATATATTATTTTTCATAGGGTTGCGGGGTTTCAGCAGGGTAATTTTTGTGTGAGTGGTCAGCAATGATGCACAGATATGCACTGGGGAATCATTATCGGGGCAAGGTGTGCACCTTGATGGTGCACAGGCTCAGTTTTGACGCAGCCCAGCCCCATAGGTATTCTGCTCCCAGATAATTTCAGAGATTGGGGAATGTATGACTGGTAAAGCCGATTTCATTGGTTCCATTGCCGAAAAACTGCAGGATATCGTAGGGCAGGGGCACCCTCTTAAGGAAGACTTTGAGAAAAATGTAAAAGCCGTCCTGACCAATGCTTTCAGCAAGATGGAACTGCTCACTCGTGAGGAGTTTGACGGTCAGGTTGCCGTTCTTCAGCGGACTCGGGAGATGGTTGAAGCACTGGAAAAGCGTGTAACAGATCTGGAAAAAGCCAACCCTGAAAGCGCTGAAGAGACAGTCGTTGACACTGCAGAAGACACACCCGAAAGCCCGGAAGAATAACCTTCATAATGGAGCAAGGGGGCAAGTGTATGCCCCCTTGCTCCATATGAACCCCACTATGATTTGTCGTCTGAATTGCTTGCATTCACAAACAGTTCTACACGCCGGTTCTCGGCATAACTGGCTTCGTCATCACCACGAGCCAGAGGGTGTTCACTGCCATAGCTGGTGAGCTTTAACCGCTTTTTGTCTATATCGTTATCGATAAGCACTTTAGCAACCGCCTGTGCACGACGCATCCCCAGTAACTTGTTATAACCTATGGGGCCACGAGCATCAGTATGCCCTTCAATAACAATGACTCCCGGCATAGATTGGAGTGCGGGAATCAGGGAGAGCAACTCATTCATTGCATCTTCCGCAAGGGTGTCTTTATCAAAGCCAAAATGGAAAACGGTATCCACATCTTCAAAAGTGACGCCTTCATCCTGAATAATTTTTTCAATCTCTTCTTCGTGAGAGGCATCAGCAACGGGAATGGGGACACTTGTTTCCTGGCTGGGTTCTTTTGATGTAATGGGCTCAACAACCACCACGTCTTCCTCCAGTACAGGAGCTTCATCGGACGGTTTTGTATTATCGTCCCTGCAACCAGTAAGAAGTGTGCTCAGACTGATACAGAAAAGGCCCAGATAAAAAACGAAAGAACGTTTGATAGAAGACACCATAACAGCATATCCCCTGGCCAGTGAATGATGGCCGTTAAGCATAGACGGCTTATACCGAACACACACCGTCCAAACTTGAGAAGAAGGCTTCCCCGACTTCCCTCCTGCTAAACGCACTTGAGGCAGAATCTCATCTGCCAGATCCTGGAATTATAAATCCACTGTCGTAAGTGTAGATATTTGGTTTTGCGAACATAAAGGGTTTTCAGGCAGTTCAAAAAGATAAGCCTTTTTTATTATTCGTTCTCTGTAGGATGTCTATATTAAGTACCCAAACCACTGCTTTCGCATAGGCTGACGGCGTCTTTTTCCGCTAGTCACCACTATTCGAAAGCAATGGCCCGGGCACTTAGGTCTTCTCAATTTGAAGTTCAAAATAATGAGTTGTATTGAATTTGGGTGTTGCCGGAAAGTGCAATGGTCCGGGTACTTAATCGAATAGGAAGTCTCTTATGTCAGCACTGTTGCCGATACCTCAGCTTATATCGCACACACTGGGTTTTCCCAGAATTGGTGCGCAACGGGAATTAAAGAAAGCACAGGAAACTTACTGGAAGGGTGAGCTTTCCAAAGACGAGCTGCTGGCAGAGGGCAGGCGACTAAGAGCCTTACACTGGAATCTCCAGCGGGATGCCGGGCTCGACCTTATCCCCACCGGGGATTTCGCCTGGTACGATCAGGTGCTCAACACCTCTCTGATGCTGGGGGCTGTGCCCAGCCGTTTTGTGCAGGACGATACTAACCTCAGCGATATCGACACTCTTTTCCGCATCGCCCGTGGCCGCGCACCCAGTGGTGAACCTGCTGCTGCCAGTGAAATGACCAAGTGGTTTGATACCAACTATCACTACATCGTTCCCGAGCTGCATAAAGGGCAGGCTTTCGAGTTCAGCTGCCGCGCCATTGTGGAAGAAACCAGAGAAGCGCTGGCCCTCGGCCATAAGGTAAAGCCGGTTTTGGTCGGGCCGCTCACATGGCTGTGGCTGGGCAAAGTGAAGGGAGAAGAGTTTGATCGGTTGTCGTTGCTGGACGATGTTGTGAATGTTTACGGCGAAGCACTGGCCGAGCTTGCCGCCCTTGGTATCGAGTGGGTTCAAATGGATGAACCGATTCTTGTTCTCGACCTCCCTTATCCATGGCAGCAAGCCTTTGAAGGTGTGTATAACCGCCTGCAAAGTGCGAAGGTGAAAATTCTTCTCGCCACTTATTTTGGTGAACTGAATGGTCATGCTGCACTGGTGGCCAGCCTTCCGGTTGCCGGTGTTCACGTTGATGCGGTGAGAGCACCAGAACAGGTTGTTACACTGGTGGATCGTATTTCTCCCCACACAATTCTGTCTGTTGGCGTGGTGAATGGCCGGAATATCTGGCGGGCTGATATCAGCGGTGTTGTGGACAGCCTGCAGAATGCTGTTGAGCGTTTAGGTGAACGACTGTGGATTGCACCCAGCTGTTCTCTGCTGCATGTACCAGTGGATGTTGCTGGTGAAGACAAGTTGGATGATGAGTTGAAAGGCTGGCTGGCTTTCGCCGTTCAAAAGTGCGAAGAGGTTGCCGCTATTGCTTCACTGGTGTCTGGCAAGCCCAGTGATTCCGGGTTAGCTCTTAAAGCATTGTCTGATCAGGTTGTTCAGCAGCATCGTGTATCATCCCGTGTCCATAATCTTGCTGTGCAACAACGGGTGCAGAACATCAGTGATGAGATGGATAAACGACATTCACCTTATTTTGCCCGCACTCAGATACAAAAGCAGGCGCTGAACCTGCCCCTGTTCCCGACTACAACGATTGGCTCTTTCCCGCAAACCACGGAGATTCGCCGGGTGCGCCGACAGTTCAAAAAGGGTGAGCTCTCGGCAGCCAGTTACCGTTCGCAGATGGAGTCGGAAATTAAGGATGTTGTGGCCCGTCAAGAACAGCTGGGGCTGGATGTTCTGGTTCATGGGGAGGCGGAACGTAATGACATGGTTGAATATTTCGGCGAGCAGTTGGACGGCTTCGCCTTCACATCCAACGGTTGGGTTCAGAGTTACGGCAGCCGCTGTGTAAAGCCGCCAGTTATTGTAGGAGATATTTCCCGCCCCTGTCCCATGACAATAGAGTGGAGCCGTTTTGCCCAGCAGCAAACCAGGCAGCCCATGAAAGGCATGCTTACAGGGCCAGTGACCATCCTTTGCTGGTCATTCCCCCGTGAAGACGTGGACCGCAAAGAGTCTTGCCTGCAGCTGGCGCTGGCTTTGCGGGATGAAGTGATAGATCTGGAAAAAGCCGGTATCGGAGTGATTCAAATCGACGAGCCCGCTATTCGGGAAGGCTTACCCTTGAAGAAGAGGGGCTGGCCTGCATACCTGAACTGGGCAACCAAAAGCTTTCGTATTTCCGCCAGTGGTGTGCAAGACAAAACCCAGATTCACACCCATATGTGCTACAGCGAGTTTAACGACATTATTGAGTACATCGCGTCTATGGATGCAGATGTGATTACCATTGAAACCTCCCGTTCCGATATGGAGCTGCTGGATGCGTTCGAGAGGTTTGAATACCCCAATGAGATTGGTCCTGGCGTTTACGATATTCATTCCCCTAATGTGCCGGAGAAGAAATGGATTAAGCAACTGATGAAAAAGGCTGCAGAAAAGATTCCAGCCCAGCGGTTGTGGGTAAACCCGGACTGCGGCCTGAAAACCCGTGACTGGCCGGAAGTGGAGGCGGCGCTGGGGAACATGGTGGCTGTAGCCAGAGAACTGCGAGCGGAAGTCCAGGGTCTCTAAGCACCTCGTTAGTGCCACTAACAAACTCGCAGTATTGAAGCCTGTCTAAGTTGCTATTGACAGAATTTAGAGAGACTTCTTATGGCTTATCAGCACCGGTTGCGTATGGGAGCAAATGCGACTCTCGCACAGAGAACGCAGGTACGGATGCGAACACAGCGCGAGCTTCAAACCCGGCGCTACCAGCGCCTGATTAGAGAGCTGCGACAAGTCAGATCTACTGAGAATTCTTATCTCTATCGTCCTGGTGAATACTCTTGGATCAAGTTTAAAGGCTGGCTTTTTGATTTTACTTTTAACAAATTAACACTTCGCAATATCAAAATTATTTCAGGCGCTGGGAGCTTACTAGTGGGAGGCTCTGCTGGTTACTTTGCGGGCAACCATCTGTGTTCTTTTCTAGGGGGGACGCTTCTCAAGGGTATTGCTACCCATGGTCTTGTTGCCACACGGGCAGCGGTTGGAGTGTCTTTGGGTGGGCTTTGTTGTTTTGCAGGCTACAAATGTTTTAAATATTGCCTGATACACATTTCTAGCAGTTGTGCGCTTCGCTCCATCAATCTGACAAGGCGTTTACTTCAGAGGAACCCTTATTTTATTAAGTTAAGGGAGGAAAAGTCCCTTCAGATAGTAACAGCATTTTTTCGCAATATTTACGCCATGAGAAATGCCGATGAGGCTGTGAAATGTCTGAGGCTGGATGCCTTTCAGGAGGGAATTGCTGAATACCTGGAGGATGTGTACCAACGGCACCCAGACTGGGGGGCTATGAACCGAGTGCAGCAATGCCATGCTGTTCAGCAGTGTATGTACAATGACCTTGATAAATTTTTAAATAGTAAGGACACCCAAAGAAACTTCCGATCTTTTTATGGGGAACTTGTGCTGGTAGCCGCTTATTTTCTGAACTCAATTGATGACCCCCGTGAAATCCTTACTGCGATTGGCATGTCTATGAAGGATGTTCAAGATGAGGATGAGGATGCCTTCGTCTGGTTCCAGACCATGTTGGATACTCTGCCCTGCAAATATGAGATGAGTCTTAGAAATGCCCTTTTGGGTGAACTGGTTTTGGATAGAAAGGGCAGACTCTCCGAGAAAGAGCTCTTTGAGATAACGAAAGCAAATCCTTTTGTGGTTTCGGTTTTAAATAAAGCCATCATTCAGCACCTGCAAAAGAAAGCAGGTTTGCCAGATCAGGCTGCTTCATCGACAGACAATCCAGACATTTGTGAAGTCTACAACCTGGAGAGCATCGCTGGTGCTACACAGCCCAGTCCCAGAAAAAAAGGAGGGCACCGAAAAGGGGGCAAGAGAGCGTCTACTCCGGATTGGTTCTCACCTGCGCATCAAGCGAGGCAGAAGCTGAATACTTTTGAGGTTAACAAAGCCTTGAAAGATACTATTGCCGCGCAGGCCGACACTGTACAACGTAAGCAACAGGTGTATAAATGCCTTGAAAAAATTGAAAACTGCAGACACTGGGATGATCTAAGGCTTTTGTCGTCTGGTGGGGATGGCTGGAAGGCGCTGGCAAGTGAAGCGGGCCAACCTACACAAATCTATCATATGTCTGCCGGAGAGAAAGGAACCGATAACACAGCGACTCTTCTATTTACCCGATTGGGCAGTACTATGGAGCCTATTGCCATAGCTGCACATACCGGACGAAGGTCTTCCGAGTATCAGGTCATTCAATCCCTTGGAGGTTGGGAGCTCCCCTCCAGGTTCGTTAATTTACGAACGCCTTTCGTTGCCAGAAAGGTGTTCCAGAACGTGAAGGTGAAGATGTAGCGGCATAAGTACCCGGATACTTAATGCAAAGAGCATTATGCCGCATGCGAAAGAAGAAACGATTCTATAAGGCTGCAGCTAACTCACTAGCAAGCTTGATCGCTCGCTTGGCATCCAGCTCACCCGCCAGTTCTGCCCCTCCAACAAGGTGCAGCGTGAAGTTTTTACTGTCTTCCTGCTCCAGCTCTTGGTACAGAGCATTCACGCTGACCTGACCGGCACACAGTACTATGTGATCCACATCCAGAACCCGTTGCTCTTGCACTTCTTCGCCCTGTTTACCTGTGGTGATGGTGATATGCAGACCAGCGTCGTCCACTTTGTCGTAGGACACGCCTCCGATAGTTTCTACGCCCTTCATCTTTACTACGGCACGGTGTACCCAACCGGAGGTTTTGTTCAAACCTTTGCCGAACGATGAACTCTTGCGTTGAAGCATATAAACCTTTCGGGGAGATGGTTCAATATCCGGTTTTACCAGGCCGCCGCGCACTTCGTTTTTACTATCCACACCCCACTCTTTCATCCAGGCGCTTTTATCTAACGTAATGGATCGGCCTTCGTGGGTGAGGTATTCACACATATCAAAGCCGATACCTCCTGCACCCATAACGGCAACACTTTTTCCCAACTCGATATCCGTGCTGAGCACCTCTTGATAGGTGACCACTTTCGGATGATCGACACCGGGCATTTTGGGAATGCGCGGTTCAACACCGCTGGCAATGATAATGTCGTCGAAGCCCTGGGATTTCAGTTCCTGTGCTGTTACCCGGGTATTGAGTTGCAGGTTTACGTTATGAACTTCAATTTGCTTCAGGTAGTAGCGAATGGTTTCCTTAAACTCTTCCTTGCCGGGAATCATACTGGCGTAATTGAACTGCCCGCCAATCTCGCTGCGGCCTTCAAAAAGAGTCACCTGATGACCTCTTTGAGCGGCTACTGTCGCACAGGCTAAACCGGCAGGGCCTGCGCCCACCACAGCGACTTTGCGGGCATTCAGAACAGGCGTGTAGAGTAATTTAGTTTCATGGGCTGCACGAGGATTGACAAGACAGCTTGCCCGCCTGGCTTCAAAGGTATGATCCAGACAAGCCTGGTTACAGGCGATACAGGTGTTAATTTCGTCGGCACGGCCTTCGGCAGCCTTGTTCACCCACTCAGGGTCGGCCAGAAAGGGGCGTGCCATAGAGATCATGTCTGCTGAGCCGGAAGATACGATCTCTTCCGCCACATCCGGCATATTGATCCGGTTGGAGGCCACCACGGGAATAGAAATTGATGACTTTACCCTGGCAGTGACGTCTACAAACGCAGCACGGGGTACGGAAGTTACGATGGTGGGAACCCGGGCTTCATGCCAGCCGATACCACTGTTGATAATAGTAACGCCGCGTTTTTCCAGCGCCTGCGCCAGTTGCACGACCTCGTCAACGATAGAACCACCTTCCACCAGGTCCAGCATAGAGAGGCGGAACATGATGATGAACTCTTCACCAACGGCCTCACGAATCTGGCTGACAACCTCCAGTGCAAAACGAATACGGTTCTCATACGAACCACCCCACTCATCATCCCGGTGGTTGGTGCGCTTGTTAATCATCTGGCAGATGAAGTACCCCTCGGAGCCCATAATTTCCACGCCGTCGTAACCGGCTCTTTGGGCGAGAATCGCGCAGCGAACATAGTCGTCGATGGTTTTGTAAATGCCACGACTGCTCAGTTCCCGGGGCTTAAACGGAGTAATAGGAGACTTGATGGCAGTCGGTGCAACATTAAATGGCGTATAACCGTAGCGGCCGGCATGGAGAATTTGCAGAAGAATCTTGCCATCTGCGTCGTGCACAGCTTTGGTGACCTTCTTATGAAAAGGCACCTGCCAGTTGCTGATGAGTTTTGAGCCGAAGGGCAGAAGGTCACCTTCACGATTGGGAGCAAAACCGCCAGTAACCAGAAGACCTGCACCGCCACGGGCGCGTTCGGCAAAGTACTCGGCCATTTCTCCAAAATGCCAGGGGCGGTCTTCAAGACCAACGTGCATGGAGCCCATCATCACCCGGTTTTTGAGAGTAGTGAACCCGAGGTCCAGTGGCTCCATAATCTTGGGATAGCTCTGTGTGGTGCTGCTCATCTGGCTTATCTCTTCTTTGTTATGCACAGGTGTTGTGAATATAGGGGGGAGTGCAGGTCAGGTAAATGATCAAAAAAGGCAAACTGCTGTTTAAAAATGACAATAGAGGGAGTTGTACCGGCAAGTTGGCAGACACCCGGCCTTAACCGGTTCCTCAGTTTTCGCAAGGGGGCGCGCTTGCCAGCTCTGGAAACGACACCTATAACT
>NZ_SMME01000273.1 GCF_009711465.1 Parendozoicomonas verongulae
ACCCGATGTGTGACTTTCAGGCCGAAATTAGCCCCTCAAACTGAGCAGGTTCCTTTCCGGCCTGAATGTTCAAATACGCGCCCACAGTAAAAGCGAGAATTTTACGCCCTATACGACTGGTCAGATGCCACATATCCCGGCAACCACAATGCTCAATATCAAAATACTTCACCAGCTGCCCAATCGTTGTTTCAACCCTCCGGCGTATACGCATGATAAGTTTGACAAAGCATTTGGGGCGATCGTCTCTCATGTTACGCCTTAACGGTGTCTGCAAATCAATTCCTTCTAATTTGCAATCAGTTTCCAGTTCAGGCCTTATGTAGCCCTTGTCGCCCAGAAGTAGCCCGGTAATATTGTCTAAAAAGTCATAGGCTGTATCACGTTCATCAATATTGGCTGCGGTGAGCTGGAAGGCTGAGGGAATTCCTCTCTGATCGACAACAAGATGCCCCTG
>NZ_SMME01000827.1 GCF_009711465.1 Parendozoicomonas verongulae
TTTGAGGGTTTTCTGACAGGCACTATTTAAGCTCTCTGGCAATATATCAGGAGTAGCAATACGAAGCCGCTTCTCTCGGCTTAATTCGCCACTGATGATTGTGACATCCCGTTTACTGACACCAAACTGTCTGGCGATAAATTTCACCAGGTACGCATTTGCCTTGCCCTCCACAGGTGGGGCTTTAATACGCACTTTCAAGCTTTCACCATGCAAACCAGAAAATTCATCCCGACTGGCACGGGGTTGTAAATGACAGGAGAGAATCAAATCCTTCTCTTGCCAGCGATAAAAAGTCATGAGGGCTCCCAAATCGGCTGCTAGACTCACGGCCGCGGATAACAGCCGGAGTCTATCGTACATGCTGCAGATATTAGCCAGATCCCATTCCCGGAAACAACAAAAGGTAAGTCTGCTCTGGGCAGTTTTTCTGGCTGCGCTGGTAGGTGGAATGAGTCTGGCGTCCTCTGGTCATAGCGATGAGCAGCGTATACCCATCAAAGGGCTGGTGATTTTTGGAGACAGTCTCTCCGACAATGCCAATACCTGGCGTCTCAGCCACTACTATATGGGGCTGCCCGATCCACTTAATGAAAATTACGAAACGAATTATTTCAAGGATATGTTTGCTGGTCCTATCCCCTGGCTGGTGACCAATCTCGGGCCTTTGGTTGTTCCTTTTCCTGTTTTTCCTACTGCGCCCTATAACAAAGGCTATTTTTCCAACGGGCCTGTGGCTGTAGAGATGCTGGCCGCTTATGCGGGGCTGGATATCAATAATCCGGATCAGTATCGCAATCTGGCTTTTGGAGCCAGCTGGACCACAAGCTTACTCGATAACGTAATGCAATCCTGGGAGCAAAGACGGTTGCCTGGGCTGCGGTTGATGTTTCAGGGAAAGGTACTGCCCCCAAGTCTTGAAACGGTCACCGATGTGTACCTCAGCCATAACAAAATGCTGGACCCCGATGTTGTTTATGTCATCTATTTCAATGGCAATGACTATCTCAACGGCTTCAGTGACCCAAGTGTTGTGGCCTCCCGGCAGTTTACCAACATCCGCAAGCTCATTGAGGCAGGAGCGCGCCATATCTTCTGGGGGCTGGTGCCTGATTACACCATGTCGCCCTGTTTTCATAAAGGCCCTCGGCGAGATGTCGTAGACCAATGGGGGCACGAACATAACAGCTATGTGCGTAAACTCGCACAGGGTGTTACCCACGCCTGGCCGCAGGTGAAACTGGTGTTGGGGGATATTGGTGAAATCTTTCGCACCGTTGCTCAGGATATGAGGCAGGAGGGCGGTATTCTGGATAGCCCCTGTGTGAATGTGTATATCCCAGGCTGTGATCGCAGTCCGGATATGGTTTCGATATTTAATATGAAGGAAGCAACTGTATGTGAAAACCCAGATCAATACCTGTTTTGGGATCAGGTGCATGCAACTGCGCGGGTTCACCGCATTGCATCAGGTTATGTCTGTCGCGTACTTTTGCAGGAAGGCTATCAACTCGATTGTCCAGACATTGAAGACTTAAAAAGGATATAAAAAGTTTTTTAAAAAAAGGTGTGCGAGATTTCCAATATCTTGCAAAAGATGGCCGATAACGTAGATTGAGAAGTGTCGGCTATGGAAATTTTAATGAACGGACGCAAAGGCTCCCTGCCTTCTTTATTGGCATTGAGTGTTGCTGCTGCCATTGGCAGTGGCTCGTTTGCCCCTGCTTCGCACTCAGTTTCACCCTCTCAAAAATCCTTCACTGCCAGCTGGGAATGTACGGCCGCCAAATATCAGGACTGGCGCTGCAGCACCAAACCCGGTGAACCTTACGCAGACAACCTTGAACAGATTGCCACCCAGCGCAGCTCGCTGCGGGGCAGTTTTGCCAACCTGTTACAAAGCACGATTAAAGATCACGTCGCGAACGTTAAAAGTGAAACCCGCATCGTTCAGCCCTCTAAACATTCTGACGGGGGAAGTGGTGACCTCAAGCCCACCGTCGATCCGATTTATAACAATATTCCCGATGTAGAATGGCAGGCTGCTCAGGATACTGCAGCCCTTGCATCTCCCGAACCGGAAGAAGAAAAATATATTGAAAAGACACTGCCTCATCGCTCTCTTGCAAACAGCGATTGGGTCGGACGTCTGGGATCACGTTCCTCATGGCCGGAAGATCAAACCCGACTGCCTGAGCGAAAAAATGGAGATATAAAAAGACAGCTCGGCAGCGAGAAATTGACTGAAGAGGAAGTTAGCCGTTCGGTTTTGCTCTCAACGTGGCTGGGGCGAGCCAAGCGCCGCTCTTCCTGGGCTGATAGCTCTACAGGGGAGGGGAGCAAAGATCGCACCCTTGCTCTTGCTGGTCTAAAGGAAAGAAAAAAGAGTGAGCCCCTGCTGGATCGGGAGCGAGAACTCTCGGCAGATGGCTGGCTGGAAGAAGCCGACAAACGTACCGCCTGGGCAGAAGAACCACCCGCAAGAGAGGGTATTGAAGAAATAGTCGCAGAAAAAGAAGCGGTCGTAGAAACAGAAGAAGAAATAGTCACAGAAGTCGTCGCAGAAGCAGAAGCAGAAACAGAAACAGAGGTAGAAGCAGAAACAGTTACAGAAACAGTCGCAGCAGCAGAGATGGTGGCATCGATTGATACTGACGATGAGCAATCCGATGTCAGCGACGAGCCGTCCGATATGATGCTGGTGAGCAGTATCACCCTATCCGAAGAAGATGAGGCTCTTGATAGCTCGACTCCACTGAGTGCAGATGAACAGGCGGTTGGCGATTCATTGGACGATATGCCGCAGCAGGCTGTCGCTCAACCAACTCTGTCCCCCAGGAATTTTGTGCCTAAACCTATGGGCTTCGGAGCAAGCTTGCTTGCCCATCAGGCCAGTGGTCCTACACCTTTCAATGGAACTATTGTTCCACCGCGCAATGTTCAGTCGGCACAACGAGGCATGCCATCCTTCCAGATGCAGATAAGGCAGACTCAAGACTCACCTTCCATGCAGCCATCTATGCCACCTCCGAAACAAGAGAGACCTCAGTGGCTGCCAGATCTGGAGGTGACTCCAGCAGAGCGTCTGGCCAAGGCTTATCCAAGGGACAATCCCAATCCCAACCCCAAGCGTCATATGCCATGGCAAAATCGTACCAGCCCGGAGCAATGGCAGCATGCTCCGGCCGAAACGGCGGTGCTTAACACAGGCAACTTAAACCCCAGGCCAACCAATGCCTTTGTGACACCGGATGATATTCCTCTGCCGGGTAGAGAGCGTGCCAACCAGTTGCCACCATCACCCCACAGCGAAACTGCGCAGGTAGGCCGTGTTGGCAGAAGTTGGTCACTGTCCGGGCAGGTGATGGCTCAAATCGCACCGCAGGTTCCGAATCCGGTTCCTGCCCCTGTCATCGTTGATGGTGTGGATAACGACTGGCCTGCACCAAGATATACCGCCAGCAACAGGCTGGCACCACAACTGCCGCCTTATACCAGTAATCCAACCTGGCCTGGCAGCCGGGAGGCTCAAAGCGTACGTTCTTCCGCAAGCACTTTGCCCCCAAATACCGGCATGAGCACGTATCGCAGACCGCCGCCGGTTTCTCCAAAGGATATTTACAAAATGGCTTCTGCTAAGGAGCCAACTTCAGCCGGGCAGGCAGCTCCAGCACAATCGCCTTTTGGCAAAGCTGGAAAGCAGGTGACAGACGGTCCCAGTTCTATTGACCGTTTCAAGGAAAGTACGCGGGAACCTGCTGCTCTGATTGAGCCAGCACCCCAGCCCAAGGTTGAGCAGCCTCGCGCTCTTCCCCGGCAACCCGCCCAGTACATGCCAGGGCTCCAGCACGCTAGCTATAAACCGCAGACAGTACTGAAGGCTTCTGTTAACGACATGCTGAATGCGCCGAAGAACAGTGTTTCGATTCAGTGGATGGCGACAACCCAGCCCGGACAGATTACCCGTTTCAAGCAACGCTTTCCGGTTCTGAAGGATGCAACAGTGGTGCGCTTTCTGAGCAATGGGCAAACGTGGCATTTATTATTGTCCGGCATTTTCCCCAATATGCCGTCAGCCATGAAGTATCTTCATTCAGAAGAGTTGAAAGGCACTGTGAAGCAGCTCAATCCGTGGACGCGCCCACTCTCAGGCCTGAAAAAGCTTGATGTGCTCAAGAGCGATAGGGCTGCGGCGCCCAAGGCGTTGCCACAAGGGCAGTATACTATTCAGTGGTTAGCAGCAGACAGCCCTGCCATTCTCAAGGAGTTGAAAGGTCGCTTCCCCCAATTGAGCAGCGCCGAAGTGGTTATGCTGAACCGCAGCAACAAGGTGCAATACCTTCTGATTCAGGGGCGTTATGGAAGCCATCAGGCGGTGACGACCGCTTTGCGGTCACCGGAGCTGTTCAACCTGAGCAAGCAGATGAAACCAAAAGTGCGCCCCATGGCAAGCCTGCGGCATAACACTGCAATTATCCGTCAGCCGATTTTCACACAGGTGAGTGTGCCTATCGACAGACAAACCAGCCAGATTCTTAATGCACCAGAAGGCTCGTTTACAATTCAGTGGCTGGCGGCACACAAGCCGAAAGTGCTGGATGCGTTGAAATCCCGTTATCCCACACTGAACTCTGCAGAAACTATTCACTTTCGTCGCAACGATAAAGACTGGTATGTGCTGGTTCAGGGGCAGTACGCCAGCTATCGTGATGCGATGAAAGCACTGAACTCGCCGCAAATGCAGGAACTCTCCGGCAAGCTCAAGCCCTGGACTCGCAAAATCTCAGGACTTCGCAGGGTTGCGGGCAGTTAAATCCTATAGATAACTGCGACCGACGTTGTTCCTTGAAGAGCGAAAAAATTCACTCGCCACCATTATGCGAAAGCAATGGTCCGGGTACTTAACTGATACCACTTCGATAATGATGACTGAAACTGGAGGCTAAGAGTCTGGTCATTGAAACGGTGTTCGTAGCGTAATGGCGGGTATATGATGATTAGCTGAATATAACTCCAGCACATATTTTCCAGAGGGCAATTCGGTATGAAGGCTTTATTCAAATGGCTTGGAGGAGCAGTGGTTGTTCTTCTGGTACTCGGAGTAGCAGCCGCACTGATACTGCCGATGGTGATTAACCCCAACGACTATAAAGGGGAAATCACTCAGGTTGTGCGTGATCAAACGGGCATGACTCTGGAGATTAAGGGCAATATCGACTGGTCCGTATTCCCCTGGGTTGGCTTGAGCCTTCAGGATCTTGTGATCGACGATCCACAGCAAAAGCCTTTGGGTACTCTTAAACATGTGTCTGTAAAAGTAAAACTGATGCCGCTACTCAGTAAGCAGCTGGATATCTCAACGGTTGAACTGGATGGTCTGACGTTGAATATGGTTGTGGATAAAAATGGCCAGCCAAACTGGTTGCCGCAACCCAAAACCGCAGGAACCTCTGCGCCAGTTCCGCCAAACGTACCGGAAGATGGGCACGGAAATGGATCAACCCCTTTGCTGGCTAACCTGAACGTAGCTGGCATTGCTATTACCGATATTTCTGTCAACTACCAGAATATTCCAGCCAGGCAGGAAATTGCCATTACCAATGCCCAGCTGCAAACCGGTGCAATCACTTTTGGCAAGCCATTTACCCTTACATCGTCTTTTATGGTGAATAACAGGCAACCTGCCATGAAAGCAGAAATCAGCCTGAACGGAACAGTTACTCCAGACCCGGAACAAGCCAGCTACACCATTGATAACCTGAAACTCTCTGTGACTCCCGCAGTGAAAAGCGATGCTGAAACGCTGGTAGTCGATGGCCGTATCGCTGCGAAAGGCTCAGATGTAAACGGCAAGGTTTCTGTTGCACCTCTTGATCTTGCAGCCTTTATGCAACAAATGAACCTGCCTCTGCCCAAGCTGGCCGGTGGTGATAAAGTGCTGCGTAAAGTCAGTCTGGGTACAGCATTCAAGATGGATAAAAACAGTGTGACCATGAATGACCTTTTCGCCATTGTGGATAGCAACGAGCTGAAAGGCACGTTTGCAGTGACCGATCTGAAAACACAGGCCATCACTTTTAACCTGAAAGGCAATAATGTGGTTGTTGATCCGTATATGCCGGTAGCAGAAACCGCTGCCCAGGCAAGTGGGAGCACTACCGCGCCATCAACAGTACCGGCTTCTGCAAAGGCTCCATCTTCTTCAAAAACATCTACCGCTGACGATGTGATTATTCCTGTGGATGTTATCCAAACCCTGAATGTGCACGGTAAAGCGGAGCTGGCTTCTCTGACAGTGAAAGACTTCCGGTTTGATAACCCTAATCTGGAGATAAAAGCCTCCAGTGGTTATGCACAACTTACCAGCCTGAATGCCGGGTTTTATCAGGGAATGATAGAGGCTGCTGCAGCTGTCGATGTGCGTGGACGTTTGGAGAAAGCCCCGCAGATTTCCGCCAAAGCTGATGTGAAATCCATCAGCATTCCTGCCCTTGCCAAACAGCTTTCTGACCTGGAAAAGGTAACAGGACAGGCTAATGCCAATCTGAAAATTCTTTCCCACGGTTTAACCCAGAACCAGCTCACCAGAGGGTTGAATGGCACGGTGGATTTCAATATCGCAGACGGTGCACTTCTGGGAACCAACTTCAACCAGATGGTGTGTGGTGTGATTGCCAAGGTTCGCAAAGAGCGTTCAACCAAAACCGACTGGCCAAACCAGACCAGTTTCCAGAAGCTGCAAGGCACCGTGCGTATTACAGAAGGTGTGGCTCACAACAATGATCTTACCGCCGCTTTGGCGCAACTCAACCTGAAAGGGGACGGTAGCGTGGATTTGGTGAACCAGATGATGGATTACCACGTAGGCCTCACTATTACAGGTGATACTGCAGACGATGAAGACTCCGCCTGCCGTATTAACGAGAAGTACGCCAACATCACCTGGCCAGTGCTCTGTAAAGGGAAACTGGGCGATAGCGGCCTTTGCGGAATAGACGAGCAGCGTCTTGGGCAGGTTTTGGGTAAAATCGCCGAGCAGGAAATCAAAGGCAAACTGCAGAAAAAGCTTGAAGACAAGCTCAAAGACTCATTGAAAGGACTATTTAACTGATGACACAAACAGCGACCATTCAACAGGCAATTTTTAGTTGGTATGACCAGAATGGTCGCAAACACCTCCCCTGGCAGCAGAACATAAATCCTTATCGGGTTTGGTTGAGTGAGGTGATGCTGCAGCAAACTACGGTTGCGGCGGTTATTCCGTACTTCGAACGTTTTACCAAAAGCTTTCCCACGGTTCAGGCTTTGGCTGCAGCGGATGTTGATGATGTTCTGCACCTGTGGAGCGGCCTTGGTTACTACAGCCGTGCCCGTAACCTTCACAAAGCCGCGCAAATGGTTGTGGATGTGTTTGGTGGTGTATTCCCGGAAAATCTCGATGATCTGCAAAAACTACCCGGCGTTGGTCGCTCAACAGCCGGAGCGATTGCCAGCATCAGTATGGGGATTCGTGCGCCGATTCTGGATGGGAATGTAAAACGAGTACTGGCACGGCTTCATACCGTTTCGGGCTGGCCGGGGAAATCTTCAGTTGCCAAAGAGTTGTGGAACATCTCCGACCAGTACACCCCCAACGAGCGGCTGCCCGCCTGGACTCAGGCCATGATGGATATGGGGGCAACCTTATGCACCCGCAGCAAACCGAAGTGCGAAAGCTGCCCCGTCGAGCAGTGGTGTGAAGCTCATGCTCAAGGTCGGGAAACCAGCTATCCGGAACCTAAACCTAAAAAGGTTCTTCCGGAAAAGCATGTACGCATGCTTATGCTGGTGAATGACCACGGTGAGGTTTTGCTGGAGAAGCGTCCACCAGTGGGTATCTGGGGCGGGCTATGGAGCTTTCCTGAGTTTGAGGCAGACGACGAACTCAGCTTTTCTGTTCAGAATAAACTAGGCGTAATGCTGGCTGATACTGAGCAGTGGAATAGTTTTCGTCATACCTTCAGCCACTATCATTTGCACATTGAACCGGTTAAAGCATTCACAGAGTCAGGTGCAACTGCTATTGCGGACGATAAAATTTGCTGGCACCCGTTAAATGAGGTGATGAGCCT
Organism: Parendozoicomonas verongulae; assembly: GCF_009711465.1. Taxonomy (GTDB): domain Bacteria; phylum Pseudomonadota; class Gammaproteobacteria; order Pseudomonadales; family Endozoicomonadaceae; genus Sansalvadorimonas; species Sansalvadorimonas verongulae. The sequence continues at coordinate 8,112 of NZ_SMME01000827.1, forward strand.
TGGAGTGTCGGCACCGGTGAAAGACCTGCTGTCACGCTTAGAGAAGAGCCTTTAGCTTTCACAGTTTTGGCGATTTTTGCAGCGGATATTGTCGGTGTCAGATAGGCGTCGATTGACGGGTACAGCGATTTGATAAACCCAAGCATATAGTCCGGGGTTTTGAATCCGGGTTTACCAATGTTATCCAGAGTGATTTCAATCTGATCTGAACACAGAAGTAACATCGCATTGTTGTAAAAATCTTCTGTGCCCATTCTCCGGTCAATAGGGGGAAGCACCTGTTCCACGGAACACCCGACTGCAGTTTCGTACTCACTCTCAAACTCTTTCTTCAGTCGGGTTTCTAATCCCTTTCTTACCAGATAAAGGTGCAGCGCCATTTCAATATTGGATCGCTCATAATTGCCGGTTCTGTCTTTTGCACTCTTACAACCGCTGGCGATGGCCAATCTCATAACGCGCCCCAGTTCACTGATACAGGTCGTAAAGGTAAAAGGAGTATCTCCCATTACCTGGTGCAGTTTGTTGGCAAATACATAGCGGATCAGGTAACACAATTCCATAAGCTCTTTTTTCAGAATCGGGTCAAGATCCGGGTTTTCATCAAGGAAGTTTTGCACATAGCAGTCATCCGACAGAGGGCTTGCCGGGTCGAGGGTGCCGAACAGATGCAGGAAGGATCTCCGGTTGTAGTTATCGGCATTCTCCCATGTGTGGGCGAGTTGCAAAGAGCTGGCATAAGCCAGTTGATTACAGGGGCATACAAACATAAAAATTTCGGGTTGGACACGAACGGAACCTTTCGAGCCATCTTGACTGTGCAGCGGAAGTTCAATCTCTTCTGAATTCAGTTCCTCAATACGTTTATCCAATTTGTGACACCAGAGTCGTTCGTTATCAACGCCGGGGATGCTGGAAAATGTTGGGCGCAGATTGTCAGGGCTTAACAGGCTAATGTAGAACATGCTCAACTTGAACGTATGGAGTGAGAGCTGCCCCTCAGGACGAAAACCTGCTTTCATTTGATCGGGGTAAAACGTCAAACCGCACACGGTTAAAATATCTTTAAAGCGTTGCCGGGTAATTTTCTTTTGCAGACTTTTATTGGTGACCGTGTACGCAAAGGGCACACCTGTGCGCACCTCTTTCATGATATCAGTGTTGCCTAAAGTGACGCGGGTGACAGTCAGGTTGACTGCACGGTCAGCATCGCGTTTACATGATGGAAATAAGGTGCCATCAACACCAAGGGCACTCTGGCTTCCCTCAAGCCCGACATCAAACATGACCAGAGCCATAGGTTTATGGGAAACTGTGATGGGGTAAAACTGGCCGTCGAACAGATAAAATAGCTCTTTGCTGCGTTCCTTTGGTACCTGTGCACTGAGCACCCGTTCACGGGCGATAGTGAATGCTTTTTCATCAATATTGAGTATCTCTCTTAAACGCTCCTCCCGCCGTTTCAGTTCAAGTAGGAAGTGGGGAATTCCTCTAAAAGGGTAAGTCTGCTCTGCTCGCCATTGGGTTAGCTTTTTGCAGGCTGCTGCGAAATCAGCCCTTTTGCCTGCTTGTGCTGTTGAAAGACACACCTGTGCTGTTTCTGCCATAACGTTAATAGCCTGATCCCAGTTGGCATTGCTTCTAAAATCTGTTTTGCGAAATTGTTGAATAACTTTGGCAGATTGTTGAAGCCTTTCTTCAAGGTTTTGTACATCGATTCTCAGGCCGGTGAGAATATTCACTTCTCCTTCCACATCTGTCTCTTTTGGAGGCAAGCCCTCCCAGAACTCTCTGGCTTTAGTGCATACCTTAATGAAACGCTCCGCATTGTGGATATAATCCATGTTGTTTATGGTGGCACTGTCGATAATCTCGCCTCGCAGAGCTGTTTCTACCTGCTCAAAAAAAGCAATGGTTTTAGGGAAGGGGTTTACGGTGGTTCCGTAAACATAAAGAAACTCTTCTTCTTCCTCTAAAGCCTGAAGTACGTCCTGCTGCCAAACTGGTGGATTCAAACCCAACGCTTCACAGGTGTGGGGGAACAGCTCATTAAATGTGGTTTCATAGACAGCCAGATAACTCTGAAAAAGAAAGCAAATCGAATCATCGTCATCAGGAATAATAAAGCTGGAACGCAACAACCGGAAGCAGTGAGTCTGAATGCGTTCTTGCTCCCATATGGGTAAAGGGTGGGGTGCTTTGGGCCATTGACGCTGGATTGCACGGCGAATAGGGGACTGACTGTTGGCAAAATCAAAAATCCTGGCCTGCTTTGAGTTTTTAATCAGGCAAACCTGTGTATCACCAGCCTCCAGGAAACCACCTGATGGGCTGGAACTGGTAAAACCTCCTGTAAGGGGGAATGCTTCATTGGAACCGAGGGATAAGGTGTCGTAGGTGCCTTCGTAATCATGATCGTCGTTCAGCTGTCTAATGTAGTGCAGTACATCCTTTTTATCGCCCAGGCTCAAATGACTTTTCAGGGCAGACAAAACTTTCCTTCCCTTCTCAGATACGGTGATCTTCTCTCCTTTTTCTTTTGAGTTTTTTTTGAAAGATAGCGTCAAAGACCGCAGACTTTTCTTTTTTGATGCTTTAGCGCTGGGAGAAGTAGACAGCCAGGTGGACTCCAGACTGCGCTCCAAATCCCGGAGCTTGTGTTTACTGCGAACAAAAGGAATTGTAAGACTTTTTGCCTTGGCCACTTCTAACTCGCCTTCATCTTCGTCTTCATCTTCATCTCCCAGAAGGAGGTGCTCCAGATTTGGGGCTCTGCTTGTCACAAACATGTCAGCTATGGGGAAAGGAAGGTTGAGATCCCGGCTCTTTGCTGCAGCAGTGGGTGGCGGCGCTGGCTTGCAGGGTTCACTCAGACTGGTTGTTGGGGAGGTTTCTTTTGCTGAAGACAGAGTCGATATAAAACGACCTTGGCCCTCTTCTAAAGAAGTCATCTCCACCTCACGAATCTTTCCTCGGGCGTTAATGGCCCGGATAATACGGCCTGTGGCTGGATCCCGCACGAACTCTGCCTGGGGCAAAACTGGAGATTTGCGACAGCCAGCCTCTTGGGTGTCGGCAGGAGTGACTTGAGGCTCTAACTGTGCTGGTAAGGACATGGCCACAATAGTGTTCCTTGTGGGTTTCTTGTTGGGTGAAATAAGACATCCAAAACACAGGCATGACTGTGACAAGGCAGTTAAGCCTTACTGAAAGCGTTCTCTATTGTCTCTCGAGGGGGTAATATTCCGGGGCTAAGAATGTATTGGAGTACTGCCATGTCCCGCACCGTTAACTGCATCAAACTTAAAAAAGAAGCGCTTGGTCTGACTATGCCTCCCATGCCGGGTCCTAAGGGGCAGTGGGTGTACGAGAATGTGTCTCAGGAAGCCTGGAAACTGTGGCAGGAACACCAGACCCGCCTGATCAACGAAAAACACCTGAGCCTGATCGATCCGGAAAGCCGTAAGTATCTGAATGAACAGATGGATAAGTTTCTGAAAGGGGACGAGTTTGATAAGGCGGAAGGCTACGTGCCTGAGGCGAAGTAACATTCCCAGGCTTTGTGTGCGGGTAAGCTGCTGATTTACAGGGTAAACCGAAGTGTTTTTTCTCAGTCGGGCACCAAATTCGCCCTGATTGGGCAAAAGCCGCCCGTGGGTGTTGACTCTTCAAATCGAAAACAGTTTAATACGCCCGCACTTGTCGCAGTGCCTGGGTAGCTCAGTTGGTAGAGCAGCGGATTGAAAATCCGCGTGTCGGCAGTTCGATTCTGTCCCTAGGCACCATTTCTTTTTCTAGGATGCAGCGATAAGAAAGCCTAAGCCTGGGTAGCTCAGTTGGTAGAGCAGCGGATTGAAAATCCGCGTGTCGGCAGTTCGATTCTGTCCCTAGGCACCATATTGAAAAGCCCTGAAGCCTTTTGGTTTCAGGGCTTTTTTCGTTAGCCCCATCACACAACATATTGTACAGTGGCAACCACAGCACCAAGCGGCACTAAAAAGACATCGCACAGGCTGGGTTCACCACAATGAGAAGAAGAAAAACAAAAGCAGTTCTCGCATTTATCGCAGCGGCTGTCACTACCTTCCTGCTGGCAAGCATTAATCACACTCTGTTTGTACTCCATGAGCTGGCTGAACTGGGCATTGCCATCAGCACTTCAATTCGCATGCAGGCAATATCGGGTGATATGGCAGGGCTGTTACCGGGTTACGGTGCAGTGATTTCTCTTGGGCTTTTGCTCGCCTTCACATTCCTGAAATTCATCTCAAAGAAGCTGGTAAACCAGCCAAACCCACAATGGTATTGGTGGGGGCTGGCCGGTGGTTTCACTCTATTTAGCGCACTTATGCTGATGCAGCCACTGCTCAATATTACTTTGATTGCTGGTGCCCGCAGTGATTTTGGTTTTGCCATGCAATGCCTGTCCGGTGTTTGCGGTGGCGTTATTTATGGAATGCTCAGGCCCCAGACACCCATAGCCGGAGAAAAAGAATTATGAGGCAGGTAACTTTTCTACAAGCAGTTTCCCAACAGAGCCTTATTTGCATAATGGTTTTGTTATTTTTGATCCAGGTGCAAACCATCAGGGCAGATCAGCCTGAGCTTAAGGTGACAGAGGTTGTCCGAGGTCTGGATTCGCCCTGGTCCTTAGCGGAATTGCCCGATGGACAGATACTGGTTACAGAACGATCCGGCGCATTGAAACGAGTTCACAATGGCCAAGTGCAAAATATAGAAGGTGTTCCTGCTGTTTATTTTGCCGGGCAGGGCGGTTTGCTGGATATCAAACTCCACCCCCAGTATCCAGAAAATGGCTGGGTCTATCTCAGCTATGCCTACGGAAATAGGAGTGAAAACGCGCTGCGCGTGATGCGTGGAAAGATTAAGAATAATACACTGGTGGAGCAACAAATTTTGTTCACGGCGGCTCCTTTCAAAGATACCCCCGTGCATTACGCAGGCAGAATAGCGTTTATGCCCGACAATACATTCCTTTTGTCCATTGGCGACGGTTTTGATTACCGGGAAAGCGCACAGAAAAAAGACAGCCTGTTAGGAAAGATTATCCGTTTGAACGACGATGGCTCGATTCCATCCGATAACCCTTATATTGCTGATAGCGGCACACGAGGAGAGCTGTTCTCCATCGGGCATCGCAATCCACAGGGGCTTATTTACGACAAGAAACGTGATCTTGTGTTTTCCAATGAGCATGGCCCTGCTGGTGGTGATGAAATAAACATTATCAAGCCCGGCAAAAACTATGGGTGGCCGGTGATTACCTATGGCCGTGATTACTCGGGAGCGTCTATAACGCCTTTCACAGAATATCCGGGCATGGAACAGCCGCTGGTGGACTGGACGCCCTCCATTGCACCATCTTCCATGGTCATTTACTACGGAGATATGTTTCCGGAGTTTGATGGTGATTTACTGAGCACCACTCTGAAAACTCGGGAAGTTCGCTGGGTTCAAATGCAGGGCCGGAAACCCGGCAAGCAGACGTCCTTACTCAACAATCTCGATGAGCGTCTGCGCCATATTGAGATCGCTAAAGATGGCAGTCTGTACCTGCTCACAGATAGCGGCAAGCTTTTGAATATCAGTCGATAGCCATCCCCTAAAAGCCCGGGTACTTATGAATCGCCGCAAGAAAGGCAACCAGATACTGAAAAAGTGCGCCAGGCGGGCAAAGGCAAAGCTGGCTCCAAAAATCACACCGAGATGGGCAGCATACACTGCTCACTCATCTTCCCGAGACTCTGCCGGGCTTCACGGAACTCAAGTCTGCGCTCCCCTTTCTTATTGGTGGTGATCTCAAAAATCAGCACCCTCTCATAATCATCACCTCCCCACTTAGAAAAAGTACCGTCATAATTAAAGCGTTTAAGTAATAAGCGGCCAATTTCTGTGAGATAGTTATGCCCCCATGAGATGTAGATAACCGAGTTTCTGTACTTATCGTTGAGTAGTGCCGTAATAAGTTGCCTGGGGCGGTTGTATGGAATCTCAACATTCACCGGTAAACCAAAGGAAATAGCTGTTGGCTCAATAGTTGCCAGTGGTCGCATATAGTGATAGTAACGGGTTACGCCATCTTGTCTGGAGCGTCTGGGAGAGGGGTGTGGTGCATAAATCTCGGTAGGGGAAGGAAAATTCGCGCGAAAATAAGCAGGAAGCTTCAGAGATCGATTAAAGCCGCGGCAGTCCAGCTGGCCAAGGTCATTAGCAGGCTTTTCTCCGTGGCGGATGAATATGAGGGTTTGCACTGGCTCTGGTGGTAAGTCGTTTGCCAGAGCGAATGAGTAAAGAGGAAGTAGCAGGAAAAACACAGCTTGACGTTGTGGTAACTGAAACATAAGACGCCACACTCAATGAGTGCGGCTCTCCTTAAACGACAAATGTCTGAAAAATAGCTGTAATGTCTCGGCCAGTCCAACCCAACCCGGTAGCAGTGAGGCTGGATGATTACGGCGTCTGAGTGATAGGAGAGAGTGCTAATTCTGCTCTAACACCATGCTTGTTTTGTGAAATGTTTATGGGCCATTGAATCTTGTCACAGATTTTTTGCACCAAAAGCAAACCAAGGCCAAAACTTGTGTCGCTATCGCCGTAGGTTTCGCCGTTGTCGTGGTTCTCAATAACAATATGTTCAGGTGTAACTTCAATATCCACAGTTCCCTCAAACGTGTATTGGATAGCGTTACGCAACAGGTTGTTGAGCACAATACGAGCAGGTGTGACTGGCAGGTTTTGTTCGCCCAGGTCTGGCCAATAGTTCCGGCGAATCTCAATATCTTTGCCCCGCATCAGATAAGACAGTTCATCAATCACCTCATCCACCAATTTATCCGACCGCACCTGTTTCATCGTTGGCGTTGCTGCTGTTTCACGGCTTATCCACAGCAGGGTTTCTGTGAGATTCTGCATATTGTGATTTGCGCGGCGAATACGCTCGACAGGCGATTTGATGGTGTGGTCTATTCCGATGCACTCCAGCAGTTCGATATTGGTACGAATTACTGCAATTGGCGTACGCAGCTCGTGGCTGGAATGACGCAGGAATTGCTGCTCTCGCTCAAGCAGGCTGGCAACCTTTTGAAAGGATGACTGCAACATCTGGGCAATATCATTCAACTCGCGGTAACAGAAGTCCGGAAGAGGCCTGTTAAGGGTTTCCAGAGATAGCGTGGTGGCCCAAACCGAGAGCTTTTGGGTGTGATAATGAGAACGCCGAATATAAAAACCAATGAAGAATATGACCGTGAGCAGGTAGCCGCCGCCGATCCATAAAATCTTCTTAAGCATAATATCGAAAAAGTCCTTCTCCTCTCCAGAATCAAGTAACTCACCTAAATGTTCTGAAACAACATAAAGATTTTTACCGTCGTGAAGCCGGTATTTAAAAGCCGTGAGTAAATACTCTTCTTTGGGGAAGATCAGTTTGCGAACAATGTTCTGCTCCTCCTCCGAAGGGATTAAAGCATCAAAAAAGGTGTTTGGCTCCATGGCGTCAAAGGGAATCAGTTCTCTGTAATATTCAGGAATCTGCTGTGAATCCCCAAGGTAAAACTTCAAGGTATAAGTTCTGGGCAGCGGTGTATCCGGATTCTTTCTGTACTCTTGCTCAAATGCCCGAGCTTCCATTTTCATGGGGTACTCAATGGCATTATTCAAACCCTGAATATAAAACGTGACCAGAAAATAGGTAAAAACAAGGGCTGTGCCAATGGCCAGCCCTACCAGAAAAACTGTGAACTCTCTGTCGAAAGAGCGTTGGTGGGTGCGTGCTTTGGTCATTCACTGCCTCGAATGCAGACGCCCTTGCCGGGAACCGTGTGAATCAACGGTGTGGGGAAAGGTTTATCAACCCGCTGTCGTAAATTATGCAGCAACACCCGCAGGCTGTTGGAGTCTGGCGCTTCATCGCCCCACAGAGCCTGCATCAGTTTTTGCTGAGGCACTACAGATGGGCTGGCCTGCATCAGGGTTTCCAGCAGAGTCCAGCTTTTTTACACAGCGTCAGGCCATCCATCCGTGGCATCATCAGGTCGATCAGCAGAACGTCGTAACGGTTTTCCAGAGCCAGATTCAACCCGGCCTGCCCGTTATAAGCATGATCAACACTGATCTGGTTTAAGGCCAGATAGTCGGCCACCGAAGCGGACAGATCTCTATCATCTTCAACCAGAAGAGCCAGCAGACTCATCAAGCAACTCCTTTCGAGGGGAACAGATGGTTTCTGAAAGCCTGCTTAAGAGAGCTGATATCCGAGCCAATCAACAGCAGAGCGGGTACAAGAATCAGCGTAATCACAGAGGAGAACAGAATACCGTAGCCAATAGCCAGAGCTGCAGGAATCAGGAACTGGGCATTGACAGAGGTTTCAAAAATAAGCGGCACCAGACCAATATACGTGGTCAGGGATGTAATCAGTACCGCACGCAGGCGGCCGCAGGCCGCTTCAACGATAGCCTTGCTGGTTTCCACGCCTTCCCCGGTCAGCTCGTTGTAACGGGTCACTAATAGAAGACTGTTGTTAACTACCACACCAGCCAGAGCCATAATGCCGAACACCGAGAGCACACTCACTTCCACACCGTGAAGCCAGTGGCCCAGCAGTGCGCCGATCACGCCAAAAGGAATCGCCATCATAATAATCAGTGGCTGAGTATAAGATTTCAGAGGAATCGCCAGCAATGCGAAGATAGCGAACAGTGCAGCACTAAAGGCTACCGTCATAGAGGCAGAGGTTTCCTGCTGCTGCTGGGCTTCACCATCCACTTTAATGCTCAGGTCACGGTAGTTCGCTTCCAGACGCTTGAACAGACCATCGTTCATAGCCTTGAGAATCTGGTCTGCACTCACCACGTCTTTGTCCACATCTGCGGTTACAACAGCTACACGCTGGCGGTCGATACGCTTCACTTCTGCGGCGACAGATTCCGTGCTGAGGGTAGCAACCGTGCCCAGCAGTACAACCTTGCCATCGCTGGTGCGGATACGGGCGTTGTTCAGATTGTCCAGAGACTGTCGCTTAGTGTCCTGATAACGAACCTTAACTTTAATCTCATCGCGGCCACGCTGTATGCGCTGCACTTCGTAACCCAGATAAGCATCCTGAATCTGCTGCGCCAACATGGCAACGGTCAGACCCATGGCGCGGCCAGCGGGTTTGAGGCTCAGCTCAACCTGCGCCTGTCCGGCTTTCAGGCTGTTCTGGATGGTGGAAACACCTTGATATTGGGCCAGGGCATCCATCAGCTCTTTACTGGCTGCCTGCAAAGTCTGTGGATTCAGTGCGCGCAGCTCAACCGCGATATCCGGTTCCAATTCCCAGGAGGTGAGGAACTTCGCTTTGCTCACGCCTTCCAATGCACCGATGCGAGATTCCCACATAGAAACGATATCGTTAGTGCCAATGGGGCGGTTGCTGGCTGGAGAGAGTTCCGCTGAGATAGTTACGGAGTGGTGCTTGGTCAGGGTGTGCAGATGAGCGATAGGCGCTTCTGTGAGGTTGTACTGCTCCATCAGCTCCTTGTTCAGTGCACGACCGGCTTCTTCTACCTGTACCGCCTGCTGTTGAACCAGCCCGTAACCAGCCTGATCTTCCAGCGTCAGCTGCATCTGGATAAAGTCGCTGGGAATATCCGGGAAAAACGCCACCTTAATCTTGCCGGACATCATCATGCCCATCACCGCCATAAATAACGCGATCATGACCATCAGCACGGCGTAACGGAGTTTGATAGCCGCTTCAACGACACTGTGATACTGATTCCAGGTGAAGCTGTGCAGCCCTTTGGCAATACCGCCCTGAATCTTTCCCCATACCTTGGCAACAGGATTAGCCTGATCTGGGTTGGCCAGCTTCTTCTGCTTTCTAGCTAAGTGAGCAGGCAGGATCAGCTTGGATTCAATCAGTGAGAAGATCAGGCAGAAGGTGGCCGTGATAGCGAAGTAAGCGAAGACCTCGCCCATCTCACCTTCTACAACGGTGAGTGAGATAAACGCGGCGGCCGTCGTCAATACACCAAACACAGTGGGCAGGCTGACACGCTGGGCACCACGAATGGTAGAGCTCAGTGATGCGCCATGTTTCTCCTGCTCGCTGAAAACACTTTCCCCCACAACAACGGCGTCATCCACCACGATACCCAACACCAGAATCAGGCCGAAGGTGGTGAGTTCGTTCAGGGTCATATTAAAGAACTGTGGCCCCATCAGAATCATGGCACCGGAGAATATGACTGGCAGGCCAAGGCCAACCCACAACGCCAGTCGTGCATTCAGGAACAGCGCCAGAATAATCATCACCAGCGCGATACCCATGGCACCGTTTTTCGCCAGCAGGGCAAGGCGGTTCTGGGCATACTGGCTCTGGTTGTTCCAGGCTTCCATATGCATGTTCGCAGGCAGTTCAGCGCGGAAGTCGGCGACAATCTTTTGAGCCTGCTCGCTCACGTTAATTATGTTGCCGGTTTTGTTACGCATCTGAATGTCCAGACCAATAGCTGGCTGGCCATTAAAACGGGACAGTACAGTGGATTGCTCGAAACCGTCGTGTACCGTGGCAACATCCGCCAGGGTCAGCTTTTGGCCGCTGGTGGTTTCCTTGATCACAATGCTTTCAAACTCACGGAGCCAGTAGCTCTGCTTGTCGGCCTTGATGGTCATGGTGCCATCACGGCTGAACAGCTCACCGTTGGCAACAATCGTGGAGGCATCTGCAATCTTTTCGCCGATATCGCTGATGGTCAGCCCCAAGGCCTGAAGTCTGGACTCGTCAACTTGAACAGTGATCTCCGGAGTCAGATTTCCGTTTTGCTCCACCAGGTCAATGTCCGGGTTGGCGAGCAGCTTATCCCGCAACTGTCGTGCAGTTTTCTGGAGAACATCCTGACCCACATCGCCATAAAGGCTCACGCTGATGGCGTTGGAAATGTGTTCTTTTTTGGAAACCACGGGCTTTTCTGCCGAGAGAGGCAGAGTAGAGATGCTGTCGAGCTTGTTCTTAATGTCGGTGTACAGCGTATCCAGATCATAACCGCTTTCACGGTCTACGGTGATCCGGCTGCCGCCAGCATTGGAGATACTGGTGATCTTTTTGATGCCCTGTACGGTTTGCAGGGCTTCTTCAATCTTGATGGTTACGCCTTCTTCGGATGATTTGGCGGAACCACTGTCGTAATCCACAGAAATCTTAACCGACTTAGGCTTAAGTCCCGGCCAACCTTCGATGTTGAGGTTGAGGGCGGTCATCACACCGGCCATCAAAATCAACATCATCAGCAGGTTGGCCGCAACCGGGTTGCTGGCAAACCAGGCGACAACGCCCTTGTGTTCATTAGCCTGCATTATTGGGCACCTCCTGCTTGACTCACAACTGTGCTCACGACTGTATTTTGTGCGGCCGCTTCAGTATCTCGTGTAGTGACTTTCATACCGGGCAGGTAGCTAGCCATAGGCTGGGTAATCAGCTGAATGTTCTCGGGCAGGTCAGACTGTGGAATAAACAGCTGGCCGCCGTAACCAAAGGACGGGCTGGTTTTGTGGCGTTTGAGCTCACCCTTTTCTGCATACCAGATGTAACCTTCCGGTGTGAGGGCGAAGGATGGAATTTCCATCATGCCGTTTTTCATCGCACCCTGGATTTCCACATTCACAAAGCTGCCAAACAGCAGAGGAGAGTGCTGCTCCAGTGGCTTATCCACTGCGATCACCAGAGAACGCTGTCGGGTTTCAGTACTTACGGTAGAAGACAGGCGTTTGATATGGCCTTCCCAGGACACGCTGCCATCCTGCTGGCTGACGATTTTGGCGATGACGCCATCGGTATTGGCTGGGAGCTGCTGCCATTGCACAGGGGACAGAGACAGGGTGATTTCCGCTGTATCGCTGCGCTGCAGGTTCGCCAGTGTACCGCCGGGTTGGATAAAGCTGCCCAGAGTGGCGGTTGGATTGAGAACCACCGCATCAAACGGTGCTTTTACGTGAGTGAGGCGCAGGTCGCGCTGGGCTTTTGTTACCTGAGCCTGTGCCGCTTTCAGTTTGGCTTTGGCGGCATTTAGCTGGGGAATGCGCAGTACCAGATCGCTGGGCTTTTCCTTGAACCCTGCCAGTTCCCAGTTCTGCCGAGCCTGACTGTGCTGCTGTTCTTCCTGTTGCAGCGCCAGCTCTGCTTCGCTCAGGGCTTGTTGGGCGTTGGCGAGAGCCACCTGAAACTCGGTGTCGTCCAGACGCAGCAGATCTTCACCTTTACGTACCTGTGCACCGTCGGCAAAGGCCGGGTTTTGCCAGATCACACGGCCAGTGACTTCTGAACCAAGGGCGAGGTTATTCACAGCTTTCACTTCACCGTAAGCCTCAATCACGCCGTGATAACTTCCGGCCGTTACGTTTTTTACGGTAACCAGTGGGGCGCGGGCCGCTTCTTCCCAAACCGGAGGGGCTGGCTGGTTGCTGATGGCGTATTGGTTGTGAAAGTAAGTGGCTGGAAGCAGGGCAAAAGCCAGGCCGGTTATCAGAGCCGGTTTGATTTTTTTCTGTGCAGTCATGGTTCTTAGACTCCTTTGCCCAGGGCCAGACTCAGAGTAATCCGGTTTGTCAGACGGGCTTGCTGTGTTTGCAGAAGTTGAATGCGTGCGTCGTATACACGCTGCTGTGCGTTGAGCAGATCCAGAATTTCGCCCACACCATCACGGTAAAGGCCCTGGTAATAGTTCAGGCTGTTTTCTGAATGCGTCAGCGCGGTGCGCAGGAAAGTCTGTTGTTCTGCCAGTGTGGCTTCGCTGCCCAGAGAGGTTTCCACCTCGTTCAGGGCTGTGAGAACAACATCCTTGTAGGCAAGGTAGCTTTGCTCGGCCTGCAAGTCTGCAATCTTTCAGCGGCCTTTAAATGACCACCGTCAAACAGTGGTGCAGTCAGGTTGCCCAGAAGATTCCACACAACGGCGCCAGAGAGCAGATCATCCAGATGGGGGCGGGACTGGCTGATGGTACTGCTCAGCTTGAAAGCGGGAAGCAGGTTCTTTTCTGCGACAGCATGCTCGGCGTTGGCAGCGCGCACTTTCTCGTAGGCGGATTTCAGGTCTGGGCGGTTGGCAATCACGTCCGCAGGAATCCACACTGGAGGGGCGGGAATATCCAGCTTGACAGCAGGTTTTGGCAGCGTATCGGTTTTCAGGTTGCCACGGAGCACGGCGAGGTTCCGGTAAGCATCTCTCTGTTCCTGCTGCATGGCCGACAGCTTGGCACTGGCCTGAGCGCTGGAGGCGCGGGCGGCTTCCATATCATTCAGTTTGCCGTTGCCGGTGAGGTAACGGTTTTTGATGATCTCTTCTGTGGCCAGCAGGCTGTGGATGCGGGACTGTTCGGTTTCAATCATTTGCTGGCGCAGGGTGATATCAATCCATGCTTTGATCACCTGCGCGGCCAGAGAGTCCCGTGCAGCTTGATAATCCAGTTCCATAGCCCTGGTTTGGGCATTGGCAGCAAAGCTGGCATTGGCTAAACGACCCCAGACGTCCGCTTCCCAGCTCAGGTTTACACCCAGTTTGTATTCGTTATTAATAGGGGCGGAGCCGCCCTGTGTCATGCGGCTTTTGCCCAATTCAATATCCGCTGTGGGTAAACGACCAGCGTCGGTTTGACGTTGTTGCAGCCTCTGAATCTGAAGGTTGATCGCTGTTTTTTGCAGGTTGGAGTTAGCTGTGAGAGTTTCTTCCACTAACTGTCTCAGTTGCGGATCATTGATCTCGTCCAGCAGGCTTGTGGTAATGCTGTTTTGATTTACGGTGTTGCCTGCAGGTTCCTGCCAGCTGACAGGTGTAGCAACCTGTGGGTCAAAGTTTTTTATGGCAGAGCTGCTACAGGCTGTGAGTAGCGTTGCCGAGATGGCTATTGAGAGGATTTGAAACTTTCGCGAAAACACCGTGATGCGCCCCATTATGAGTGTTGGGGCACATTTTTACGGAAAGGACGTTAACGGCGTGTTAATGGTGTCTTTAGATCGAAACGATATCCGCTACCCGAATCAGTTCCGGATCCATATCCGGTGTTTCCTTACAGGCTTTTTCCAGCCCGGTGAGAGTAATACGGTTGTCCCGCAGGCCAACCATCACGCCAGATGTACCATCTCTGAGTGTATCCACAGCGGCCACACCCAACCGGCTTGCCAGCACTCTGTCGGCACAGGTGGGGCGGCCTCCTCTTTGCAGGTGTCCGAGCACCGTTACCCGTGTGCTGTAGCCGGGGAGCTTTTCTTCTACTGTTTTTGCCAGCTCGAATACGCCCCCGCTTTTGTCGCCTTCTGCCACAATCACAATACTGGAGGTTTTTCCTGCGCGGTCGCTGCGGTTCAGAGAATGCAACAGGTAATCAATATCACGGGATTTTTCCGGAATTAAAATCTCTTCACTGCCTGCGCCAATGCCTGCATAGAGAGCAATGTATCCTGCATCACGCCCCATGACTTCAATAATAAACAGCCGGTTGTGTGATGTGGCGGTGTCGCGGATTTTATCGACAGCCTCCTGCACGGTATTGATGGCCGTATCAAACCCAATAGTGAAATCAGTGCCATAAATATCGTTATCAATGGTGCCGGGAATACCAACCACAGGAATGTGTTGCTCGCGTGCCAGAAGGGTGGCTCCGGTGAACGAGCCATCACCGCCTATCACTACCAGTGCTTCAATGCCAGATTCCCGGAGCTGCTCTGCAGCCTTGGCACGACCTTCCGGCTTGTAAAATTCCATACACCGGGCGGATTTCAGAAAGGTACCGCCCTGATTCACAATATTGGACACAGAGCGGGAGTTCAGAAGCGTGAGCTTACCTTCCAGAAGGCCTGTGTAGCCTTCCGAAATACCTGTTACTTTAATGTTGTGATAAATCGCGCTGCGGGCAACAGCTCGCACTGCCGCGTTCATACCCGGAGCATCGCCGCCGGATGTAAGTACACCAATATGTTGCAGGGTTGTCATAAGAGCATCTCTAACAAACGTGGAGCGAGTATGGAACAGTTGCCATAATTCGCCATTTTTGCTCCTCAAATCATCACAATCGTGCCACCACATTGCCCCTTTTGTTGCGTGTAATAGATCGTGTCAAAACAATTGAATCGCAGAGAAAGGGATACCCGAATGACTACCAGCCAAAAAAAACGTAACACATCTCGTTTGTCAGCTATGGCACTGGCCTTGGGCATGGCTGCTACCGCCGCGATGCCTGCGCAGGCACAAACAGTGAATCAGCAGCAAGGTGAGTGGACGAAAACGAAAACCAGCATTGTGGCAGGAACCACAATTGCCGGCACGGTGCTGGCTGGCCCTATAGGTTTAGTATTGGGTCTGGCAGCGGGTGACCAGCTGGGGAACAGTGTGAACAAGGCCAATGCTGCCGATGGGAAAATGGCGGATATGGCCGCCGAGCGGGATCAGGCTATCGCGCAGCTGACCAAGGTTCAGGAGCAACTGATTACTGCCCGTGAAGAGGCTGGGCGCTATCAAACGCTGGCTATGAACTCCCTGCAGCTGAATGTAATGTTCAGTACGTCTGGGGATACTCTGAATGCTCGGGACAAAGCTCGCCTGGATGTGCTCGCCCGCTTGCTGAAAGAACAACCTCAGCTAATGGTGCAGCTGGAAGGCTTTGCAGACCCCCGTGGCAGCGAAGCGTTCAACCAGAAACTGTCTGAGCGCCGAGCTGCAAGTGTCAGCAATTATCTGGCGGAACAGGGGGTTGAAGGTTATCGCATTAACCAGTCAGCCTACGGCTCCAGCCAGTCCGAAGCGCCGCAGAATAATCTGGATGCCTACGCTATGGAGCGTGTGGTTACCGTGAAACTGCAGGAGAGCCGTGAAGGTTACGCTGCGAAGTAAGGTTCATTGGCTCTATAACGCTCCCTCCTCAGGTGGGAGCATCGGCTGGCGGGAAAAAAGAGGCTTATGTGGTAACCTGTGCAGGCTTTTCAGGGAATGCCGGTTTAATAAAGATGCCCCGCCATATCGCAATTGTGGAAGATGAACCCGCTATCGCAGCGAACTACCGTGATGCTTTTCAGCGTTACGGCTTCACCGTGAGCCATTTTGCCGACAGGCCGTCGGCACTGGCTGGTTTTCGTCTGGGGTTGCCAGACCTGGCGGTGATTGATGTGGGGTTGGGGGATGAGTTTGAAGGCGGCTTCGACCTGTGCCGCGAACTGCGCAGTCAGGCACCGGCACTGCCTATCGTCTTTCTTACCGCGCGGGATGATGAGCTGGATGTGATTTCCGGCCTGCGTCTCGGTGCGGACGACTACCTTACCAAAGATATAAGCATCGCCCATATGATGGCGCGGGTGAATGCCCTGTTACGCCGGGTGGATATGATAAACGTGCCGAAGGAACAGGATGACGTTCTGGAGCGGGGTAAGCTGGCGATCAACATTGATCGTATGTCTGTCAGCTGGGATAAACAGCCGGTAGACCTGACAGTGACAGAATTCTGGATTGTTCACAGCCTGGCCCGTCACCCCGGGCAGGTGCGTAACCGCCAACAGTTGATGGATGCGGCACAAACGGTGCTCGACAATAATACGGTCACCTCCCATATCAAGCGTATTCGTAAAAAGTTTCAGGCCGTGGATGCCGGATTTGGCGCTATCGAAACCGCTTATGGCATGGGTTATCGCTGGAGCAGCCAGTAAATGCGCCTGAGCCGCCAGCTGTTACTGGTCAGCCTGCTGGTGTTTGTTCTTCCGGTGGCCGGTATCCGCTGGATTCAGGAGATGGAGCTTACCTTTCGGGATCAGCAAACCCAGGTGCTGGAAGCCTCACTGCAGGCTACGGCTGCGAACCTTTCCTTAAGAGGTGTTTTGCCCGAACCGGTTCAGGCTCAGGGTGCGGTTTATGTTCAGCCCGTGGGCGTGGATCTGGTGATGGATGGCTACTTTGAAGACTGGCAGGCGCAGCAGCTTACCAGCCGACGTTATTCAGACGACGGTGACCCAAGGGTTCAGTTCTCTGCCGCAACCGATGGCACCAATTTCTACCTTGCCTTTCGCATAGCCCAGAGCAGAACCACCTATTACAACCCTGTTGGTGTGCCCCTGAAAAATGGTGACAGAGTTCAGCTGTCCGTTGAAGAAGGGAGCAATGTTCAGCACTACACCGTGGTGACGGAAGCGCCGGGGCAGGTGGTTGCACGCTTTATACAACACTGGAATGGTATCAATCGTGTAGTACGGGAGAATCGCATTCGTGGTGTATGGCGGGATACTCCCGAGGGCTATCAGCTGGAACTGATGATGCCTTTGGCCATGGCGGGCAAACGGTTTGGCTTTCGAGTTGTATCCGGTGCAACGGAGCAATGGGTAGGCTCGACAGGTTCGAATGAGGAAACGGTGGATGACGAACTGGGGCAGCTGATACTCCCCAATCAGCATTTAAGCCGTGTTCTGGATGTGTTTCTGGACAGTGATATGCGCCTCGGGGTGATTGACTCTGCAGGCTGGCAGATTGCCAGTACCTCGTCGTTCAATATTCATGAAACCCATGAAAGTGAACCGTTCTGGCTGGTGAGCTGGCTTTACCGGATGATTCTGAGCTGGAATCACCTGCCTGATTATCAAAACTACTGGCGCAGGGGGGGCTGGCAAAACAGTGGCCTGAGTGCAGCCCTTGATGGCCAACCCGTTGTGCTGTGGACGCGGGAGAATAACCGTTACCGTTTGCTGGCGTCCTTGCCTCTGGTAAAGGATGGCAATGTGGTAGGAGCGTTGATTGCGGAGCAGGGCAGTCAGGCGGTTTTGTCTTTGGCCAGCCGCTCTTTTGATCGTTTGTTTTCCCTGAGCTTTCTGGCGATTGTGCTCGTGTCTGGCGGTTTGCTGGGTTATGCCTCATGGCTGTCGTTTCGTATCCGCAAACTTCATCAGGCGACAGAGCAGTGCATCAACAAAGATGGTCGGTTACAGGCTCGCTTTCCGGCGAGCGACTCGGCTGATGAGTTAGGGGAGCTTTCCCGCAGCATTGCTGCCATGGTTACACGACAGGGAAATCATACTGAGTACCTGCGATCACTGGGCAGTAAACTTTCCCATGAGTTACGTACGCCGCTGGCGGTTGTCCGTTCGTCCCTCGATAATCTTGCCCATGAACAGATGGGGGAACAGGGGAAGGTTTATGTTTCCCGGGCTTTGGCAGGGGCTGACCGCCTTGGTGGTTTGCTGAACAATATCAGTGAAGCGACGCGTCTGGAAAACATGATTGCAGATTCCAGCCATGAGCGGGAAACCGTTGATCTTCGCCAGATGCTGGGCGATTTGTTTCAGGCTTACTCCAGCGTTTATCCCGGTACACAGTTCAAACTGCAGAACATTGATGAACCCTGTCGTATGTCTATCGCACCGGAGTTGGTGGTGCAGGCGATGGATAAGCTGGTGTCCAATGCTGTGGACTTCTGCAATGACGATGGAGCGGTAACCCTGCGACTGGAAAACATTCAGGGGAGCCCTGTTATCTCTGTGGAAAATGATGGCCCGCTGTTGCCGGATACGCCTGATGGTCAGTTGTTTGATTCCATGTTCTCAGTGCGAACGGCAAGGGGAGAAAAACTTCACCTTGGTCTTGGGCTCTACATTGTTCGACTGGTGATGCAAGCTCACAGGGGGGAGGCACTGGCTCGCAATCGGCTTGATCAAACGGGTGTCGTGTTCTCTCTGGCTTTTCCGGAAGAGGTATAAAAAAAGAGCCGGCGAACCGGCTCAAATAACATGGAGTCTTTCTGTTATAAGTGAAAATCAGTGATATTGGTTGGCCCGCCAGTGAAGAGCCAACCGCCCAGTTTCGCCAGACCGCGGAACGGCATAGCCACCAGCATGTGGCGATTACTATATTGGGGTTCGAACTCGTCACCCTCATCACTCTCATCATCTCTTGTGACCGTTTCGTCAGCCTCCGGAGCTGTGACGAAAACCTCTTCTTCCCTGTCTTCCTCTTTGCACAGCACCTGCGGTTTTCTTCGTTCTTCAAGGGACTCCATAAATTGCTTGTCCACGTTGATTGCTGTCAGGTCGGTGTCGTCCACATAGAGGACGCATTCCCGAACAGGTTTTACAAGCTCAAGGTTTTGATGGGTCGCCTCATACTGCTTCTGTAGCGCTGCCAGCTCTTGATGCAGTTCGTTATTTGTCTCTCGCAGCCGCTTCACTTCGTCCTGCTTGGGAGCCAGCGCTGCATTGTAAAGCCTGGTTGCCTGATCATGGGTAGTTTTGCTGGCCAGATGTGCTTGTTGTTCTCTTTCCAGCTGTATCTTTCTGGCCTCATTGTGCTTGATATGTTTTTTCTGGATATCTTCCTGGTTTTCAAGGGCCTGCGTCAGGTTGTTGATTTGCTCCTGTTTTGCAGCCAGCTCGATTTGCATTCTTTGTGCAATCTGCGATTTGTTAATAACATCGGCTTTTGTTCTTCTGGCTTCAAGAATTGCATTGGCAGCATTTCCGAACATTTCAGCCTGCTTGAGGGTTTCTGTGGCCTGAGCCATTTCACGCCATGTATCAAAGCGAGTGGCCAGGAAGCGAATACCGCACAAAACACCACCAACCCCCAATGCCAGAGGAAGGGCGGCAGGTACAGGAACAGGGGTGAACAATGTTGCCAGTTTTGCAATCTGCGGTGTGCATGCCAAGGCCGCCTGTATTGTCAGGCCATACTTTATGAGCCCCCATTTTCCAATACTTCTTTCTGCCAGGGCCCTTTGCTTGAGGCCTTTATTCGTCAGCTCCGTTTTACGGTCTGTCAACAGGGTAAGCTTCTCATCATTCTCAGCGGGAATGCTTGCTGCACGCATACGAATGGTTTTGTTTTCCTGCTCTTGCTCATAACCGTTTTTAGTGCGCGAGGCGACTTTGTAAATAGCGCCGAGTACCGGCGTTGCTGCAATAAAGCCAAACAGGCCGCCAGCGCCCGCAGTTGCGAGAGAGACTTTTTCTCCGCCAGGTACAGTGATGGTTCTCTGCAGGAGTTTCAGGAACTTAGGCGCATTTTCACCAATAGCACCAGCAGCCGAGAGCTGGGTGTTGTGAATGCTGTTATAGATACCGGTAGAGACTGGGCTCAAGTACGGCCTGGCTGTTTGCCAGAGGGTTTTCATACCGCCCCAAATCGCTTTTGCACAGGTATCGGCCTTCTCGGGTAAGGATGTGGCCGCCAGCGAGGCTGGCGTAAAAGTCGTCAGGCAGGCTGCTTTCTTGTAAAGGTTGTTGAATGGCATAGCAAGACCTCCGTGTCTTGTTCGCAGTCGATCATGAAATCACAACAGACTCTGGGTTCACAGAGTCGTCTGTCAGAGATAAATAAAGAGATTTTTGCGGGTTCACTGATGCTGTTACCTGTGCAGAAGAGAACGCTGGTATTTCTAGAAGGCTATGACGGCGACTTAACCTGCCTTTGTTGGTGAGGTCAGCAGGAATCTCTGGTGCTGTCTTAAAGTCTTCGATGTCTTTTCTCCGAGCTTCCAGCTGTTCGAGAAGCCTGGTGTTCTCCTGTTGGAGGGCCTTCTTCTCTTCTTCCAGTTGTCTGCTGGTTTCAGTAAACAGGACGTTGGACTGATTTGCAGCGTCTTTAGTCGCTGTGTGTGCTGTTTTCTCAGTATCCAGCTTTCTCATGGTCTCTTGATGATCTTTGACCAGCTCCTCTTGAGATGTCTTATTTCTATTACATGTTTGCGTTAACTCGTTGATGACCTCAGCACCCTCATCTATCTGGGCCCTCAACTCTTCCAGCTCAGCATCCTTATCAGAAGAGTCTTTAGCATCTTGAATAGCACTGGCGCAGTCTTCAGCGGCTAGACGGAATACTGCAGCCTGTTCCATAGTTTCGTTCGCCTGTATTTTTTCTCTCCAGGCATCAAAGCGAGCAGTAATAAAGCGAATGCCACAAAGACCTGCCCCAACACCAAGAGCGATTGGCAGAACAGCGGGGGTGGAGACCGGGCATGCCAGAGAAATCAGTGTGCCAATTTGTGGAGCAACTAGAACGGGTGTAATAAATGTACCGGCGTACTTGATCAACCCCCACCATCCCAGATCGCTGCCAGCCACATTACGTTGCTTGAGAGCACGGTCTTCCAGAGTTTTTGCACGCCCTTCAAGTTTATCCATTTTTGCCTGCAGGTCTGTAGAAGGCAGAGCATGAACATCTCTGAGAACATTGTCGTTGGTTCTGTTTTGCAGCATGCCACGTAAAGTGCGGCTACCCGCTTTGCAGATGGCGCCAAGAACAGGGGTTGCCGCCAGCAGACCAACACCTGCGCCTGCACCGGCTACGTGCATTGGAATGTCAGTAGTGCCAACGGTCGTTGCTGTGGTGGAGGCAAAGGCTTTCAAACCTGGCAACACACCTTCCGCATGAGTGACTGCCCAGCTTTGCAGAGATTTGATAGGGGCAGGAGCTGATGCTGAAAACGCAATGAGTTTTGGCTTAGCCGTGTATTCACAGAAGTTCTTGAACCCGTTCCAGTGGTGGGCCAGATTCATTTTTTCCAAAAATGTCAGAGGCTTCTGGCACACACCAGCTGCTGTACTGTTGGGCGTGCCCGCTATAGCGGAATTTATGTTTGGCAATGACATATCAAGACCTCCATGTCTCAAGTTCGGGTACATTTGACCAAAGTCGTACCAGCTCATGATCCTTCAGAGCTGGCTAGTTACCCATATTGACTGTGAGGTTTGATAAAAGTTCACGAAGCGTTGTCTGGCTTCTGTTTGACAGGGTTTGACATTTCTATCAGAGTTCGGCGTTATAAAACGGTTACAGCATACTTATCAATGGTTACCTGACCGCTGGTAGCCAGTGTCAGCTCCCACTCTTCGTTTACCAGCATATCGATTTTCTCGCCGCTGAATGTGTCGGAAATCAGCTTTACGCGAACATCAACAGCGAATTTGCCTTCGCCCTTATCCTTGATCTGAACCTGCTGAACCCGATGGTCGCAA
>NZ_SMME01000285.1 GCF_009711465.1 Parendozoicomonas verongulae
GGTTCTAGCCAATTTTGTTGAATAGCGACCCGGGCAATGACTATAAGCTGAGGTGAATGGATGCCCAGAGATTTACAGACCCGGGCAAGTATCCAGACTATGGAAAATTGCCAGTCGTCGCGCCTGGCTAAGCCTTTCTGGACTATTTTTTCGTGTAAGTCCTGAAGCTCTTGCAACACAATATCAACAGGTTGATCCGCACAAACCAAACCACTTACCGCTAAAGCGAGTTGACTATGGGAATCAAGCCAGTTGCCTAACAAAGAACAACTTTCGATATTCTCTTTAACCTCACTTTTTAATAACTCACTCCCCAGGACAAAGGCGTTACTGTCCGACTTCTGCCTCCAGAGTTTTTTTACAATAGTGTCGATTTTTGGTGCGGATATCACACTTGCGGGTAATGCTGTACCACTTTGTAGCGACTTGCTAAGCTCTTCCTTACTGGTCCCAAGAGCCTTTGCCAGTGCAGCTATCTTT
>NZ_SMME01000485.1 GCF_009711465.1 Parendozoicomonas verongulae
ACCGGCCGAATATACTCCGATACCCCTCTGACTCTGGTGATTGACCTCACGGGGATGACACCCGGACAGATTGCCAGCCTGAATGAGCTCCTTGATCGTCACCCGAAACTTCATGGACAGGCTCTCGGCACACAAGTGCGCAGGGTGGTACTGATGTCTGCGAACATGTTGAAAACCGGCCCCAATAAACCGGGCCCTGATTGCTGGCGGCGTTTACAGGCTTTAGGTGATGGCGAGCTTCATTCTGTTACCGTTGATCAACTGTCCCCTGTTCTATCGGATCAAGAACTGCTCGACGGCGTAAAACATTCCCCTGGTTTTGCAGGGGATACTCTTGACTTTCATGGGGAAGGTCACTGGCGCAACCTGTTGTTTGGTGGTCTGACTCTGGATAAAACGGGTCAGCCTGTCTTTCAAGCCGGGCGGCTGGCCGATTTGGCAGAAAATGCTTGCCTTGAGCTGCTGGATGCCCCCTGGGATGAACCAGAATTCACCCACACGCTGGCAACGGCCTTACGGGAAAATGGTTTTTTTGCTAATGGGGAGTGGGTCACGCTGAAAAACGGCATAACCTTGACCAGGAAAGACACCTCTAAAGAGGAACTGGCATGGCTTTTCTCCCGTTTCACCCAAAAAGGAGCCTCGCCTGCCCACGTTCCCAGTCGTCCCATGGTCTACCTGAACAGAGCAACACTGGAGGATGCTCTGGCTGATAATACTCTGAAAAACGGGCACCCCTCTCGAACCAATACCCTTGAGGACTTACTCAACGGTTGTGCTCAGGTGTCTGTTACGGACTCACTGACCGACAAACAGTGGCTGAGGCTCTTACGCAGACTGGAGCAGCTTCCTCACCCGCCCGCCGTTTTGACCGGGCACAGCTTCACCCGATGCCCCAACAGTCAGGTGGAATGCGTCCAGTACCAGAAACGGGCTTCCGCCCTTGCCACCTATCAAGACACCCACCGTATTTACCAGATGACCGCTCAGGATCAATGGGAAAGCCTCTGGTTTGATACCCAA
>NZ_SMME01000206.1 GCF_009711465.1 Parendozoicomonas verongulae
TTGCCAGCTCTGGAAACGACACCTATAACTTCCCTCCCCTAATAGTGCGGTTGCAGGTAAGGCATGACGTGGAACAGGTGCTTGATAAGTTTAAGAATAAAATGAACAAGGGCTGTGTCGTATACAGTGTGACAAGATTTTGGGCGACTTTGCTTTTTGGGATGAGCCTGCTGTTCTCAAGTGTAAGCTGGGCTGAGGTGATGGGTTTTTTCCAGCTGTTTCTTCATGATCCAAAAACTGGCCAGTCCTGGTCTGTGAAAGCCCCTTACGATGGTGTGATTGCAAAAGACATTGTTAAGCTTCTGATAGCCCATGGTTACCCTTTGCACTCTTATGATTTGCATATCCACTATGCCGTTGATGG
>NZ_SMME01000443.1:0-88 GCF_009711465.1 Parendozoicomonas verongulae
TTTGCAACGAGCATAACCTCCGATTCAACCAAAGCACGGAAGGCCAGTCGGTGAATCATGTATCACACAGTTTCCATGGTCTGAGCAG
>NZ_SMME01000443.1:417-573 GCF_009711465.1 Parendozoicomonas verongulae
ATGAGGCCGCAGGAGCAGGTGATGTTCTGCGTTCCCTTGCACTGGGCGTCACTGCTGCCCCGGCGGTGAGATTTAAGCAGGCTGACCGAAGCGAAGGTGACACCACAGGGGCAGGTGGTGCTCTGATTCCCCTTGCACCGAGCATCGTTACTGCAC
>NZ_SMME01000443.1:583-871 GCF_009711465.1 Parendozoicomonas verongulae
ACCCCGCCTTATTTCCTTCTGACCCGCTTCTTCTTGCATCGAGCGTCTTGGCTGCTCCGACGGTGTGAGTTAAGCCGACTGACTGTATCGAAGGTGATGCCACAGGGGCAAGTGATGTTCTGCTTTCCCTTGCACTGGGCGTCACTGCTGCCCCGGCGGTGAGATTTAAGCAGGCTGACCGAAGCGAAGGTGGCGCCGCAGAGGCAGGTCGTTGTTTGCCTTCCCTTGCAACAGGCGTCGCTGCTGCTCCGACGGTGTGAGTTAAGCCGACTGACTGTATCGAAGGTG
>NZ_SMME01000644.1 GCF_009711465.1 Parendozoicomonas verongulae
CAGCCAGAATCTTACTCATCGGAAAGTGCTGGGTATTCCGGAAACATCCGACCACCGAATCCAGAAACATTCGGCCACTGATTCCGGAAACATTCGTCCGGTCATTACGGGCCATTCGACACCCCTGATTCTTACCTCAGTGCAGTCCTGATTATTCACTCGCTACGCTCATTCTGAACACATCAGGGAAGAGTGAGTAGCACCATGCAGAGACTGCCCATGCGCAAAATTCGTGATGTCTTGCGACTCAAGTTTGAAAATAATCTGAGCAACCGACGTATCGCTCAGTCCAACGCGATGTCCCGCGCCACGGTTACGGATTATCTGTCCCGCTTTTACAGCTCCGGGCTTCCCTGGCCTCTACCTGACGACCTGGACGATGAAGCACTGGAGCAACACTTGTTTGCCCCACCGGACAAGGCTCGCAAGAAGAAAGACATTCTGCCGGACTGGCACCACATCCATAAAAACCTGCGTCGTTCGGGCGTGACACTGAACCTGCTCTGGCAGGAGTACAAAGCAGGCTGTCCGGAGGGATATCAGTACAGCCACTTCTGCGATAAATACCGGGAATGGCGCAGTCATCTGGATGTCGTCATGCGCCAGAATCATCTGGCCGGTGACAAGCTCTTCCTGGATTATGCGGGCCAGACCATGCCCATCACGAACCCGTCTACCGGGGAGATACGCCAGGCACAAATCTTTGTCGCAACCCTGGGGGCCTCAAGCTACACCTACTGTGAGGCGACCTTGAGCCAGTCTCTGCCAGACTGGATCGGCTCTCATGTGCGCACCTTCGAACATCTGGGCGGCGTGCCGAATGTTCTGGTGCCAGACAACCTCAAATCAGCGGTGACCAACCCCCATCGCTACGAGCCAGATAAGAACCCGACCTATCAGGACCTTGCCGAGCACTACCATGTGGCTGTTGTGCCTGCTCGGGTTCGCAAGCCACAGGACAAGGGCAAGGTGGAGTCCGCTGTCCAGATCGTGGAGCGCTGGATACTGGCACGCCTGCGGGACTGCACCTTCTTCTCCCTGCAAGCCTTGAACGAAGCCATCAAGCCGCTGCTGGAGGAACTGAACAACAAGCCATTCCAGAATATGCCGGATGAGAGTCGTCGAACTCTGTTCGAAACCCTGGACAAGCCCGCTCTGAAGCCCTTGCCTGCTGAGCGTTACCAGTTTGCCCAATGGAAAGAGGCCCGGGTGCATATGGATTACCACATTGAGGTAGACAAGCACTTCTACTCGGTTCCCTACAATCTGGTGAAAAAGCAGCTGAGCGTGCGAATCACCGGGCAAACGATCGAGTGTTTCCATAAACGCAAGCGGGTGGCCAGCCATGTCCGCTCCTACCTCAAGGGGAGGCACACAACGCAGCCTGAACACATGCCGGAGAAACACCGTTGTTATGCCGAGTGGACACCGGAGCGGTTGCAGAACTGGGCGGCCAAAACCGGAGGGCATACCGAAGCGGTGATTACCCATATCCTGGAAAGTCGCAAGTATCCGGAGCAGGCCTTTCGCAGCTGTCTGGGCATCATCCATCTGGGAAAGCGTTACACCCCGGAGCGACTGGAACGAGCCTGTCAGCGGGCGCTGCATCTGGGATCCTGCAGCTACAAAACCCTCGAAGCCATCCTTCGTCACGGGCAGGACAATCTGCCTTTACCTGAGGAACAGCCTCTGACTGAACTCCCTGATCGCCATGAAAATGTGCGCGGTTCGGTTTACTACAACTAAGGAGGCTGACGATGTTACGCAACCCGACATTAGACAAACTGCAGACCCTCAAGCTCACCGGCATGCTGGCGGCCCTGGAAGAACAAGTGGCCAATCCGGACCTTCATCAGCTGAGCTTTGAGGAACGACTGGGCCTGTTGCTGGACAGGGAAGCCACCACCCGGGACAACCGTCGTCTGGCGACCCGCCTCAAACAGGCGCGTCTGCGTCAGTCTGCCTGCATGGAGGATGTCGACTTCCGCCATACCCGAGGCCTGAACCGGGAGCAGTTCCGACAACTGCTGGACAGCCAGTGGGTCAAAGAACATCAGAATGTCCTGCTCACGGGGCCAACGGGTGTTGGCAAAACCTGGCTGGCCTGCGCGCTGGCCCAGAAGGCCTGCCGGGATGGATACACGGCCATTTACCATCGTGTTCCCCGCCTGCTGCAGGATATCAACATCGCTAAAGGTGATGGCCGCTACCCGAAGCTGATGACCTCACTAGCCCGTGTCGACGTGCTGTTACTGGACGACTGGGGGCTGGCAGCCTTCAACGACCAGCAACGTCGGGACATACTGGAAATCCTGGAAGACCGGCATGGCATGAAAAGTACAATCGTCACCAGTCAGCTGCCGGTTGAACACTGGCATGAAATGATCGGTGATCCAACGGTTGCCGATGCCATCCTCGACCGGCTGATTCACAACGCCCACCGCCTGCCATTGAAGGGGGAATCGATGCGGAGAAAGAGCAAAAAACTCGCAACCATAGAAAGCTCGTCCTAAGCTGCCATTCGCTGCACTGAGGGCATCAGGCAGGGGTGTCGAATGTTTCCGGATTTGGTGGCCGGATAAAAATGGAATGGGTGGCCGAATGTTTTTGGAATCAGTGGCCGGATGCGCCGGAATA
>NZ_SMME01000301.1 GCF_009711465.1 Parendozoicomonas verongulae
TTGCTCGATCAGCCCTGCCTGTTCCAGTTCTGTCCTTACCCAATGCAGTTGGGGCGACATTATCCCACTTGCTATCGCACCATGAAGGAAATCCGGCCACGCTATATCGGGTCTGCCCTCAAAAATCGCTTTTAGTCCCTGTTTATGCGCCAGGCTACCCTGATGCAACCAGGCAAAGGCTAAAGCAGGCTGACTGTGTTGCAGCAGTGCCTGCAAAACGGACATACCTGCAGAATTGGATGTGGCGGCAACCGACTGGTCAATATGGAGATAACGGTTGTCCAGCAAGGTTTTAATCAGAGCAGGCTCTCTTCTTGCGAACAGCAAATGAAGTGGCGTGTTGCCATCTCTGGCTCTCCTTTTACTCAAAAGCTCAGAGTTCATGTCTGTGGCGCAGTAGTCGATCAGAAGATTAACAGCAGAAGCGGAACCTCTTTCGAACAACATATGCAGGGGCGTTTCACCTTCAAAGGATTCAACACCCAGAGCGTCTGCAGTGAACAGCCGAAACCACCGGT
>NZ_SMME01000050.1 GCF_009711465.1 Parendozoicomonas verongulae
TTGTCCCCTGTGTGGATGCGTTTATGTCTGTTGAGATGATAGGATGTGGTGAAAGACTGGCTGCACCCGTTAAAATCACAGACAAAGGGCTTGTCACCTGTGTGAATGTATTTGTGTCTGGTGAGATTACCGGGTGTAGTGAAAGCCTGGCTGCACCCGTTAAAACCACAGACATAGGGCCTGTTCCCTGTGTGCGTGCGCTTGTGGGTGGTGAGTGCACCGGAT
>NZ_SMME01000008.1 GCF_009711465.1 Parendozoicomonas verongulae
CAATGGCTCGCAGAATGAGGGTGTGTTCACAATCAATGTGAGCACCGGCGTTATTACCCTGAACAAAGACATCGACGATGCGGACCTGGGTAACTTCACCCTGAATGTGGAAGTGTCGGACGATGGCTTCGCGACGACCGGTGATACCGCGAGCGTAGCGATCGAGCTGAGCAATGTGAACGACGATCCGGAGTTCCGTTCCGGC
>NZ_SMME01000299.1 GCF_009711465.1 Parendozoicomonas verongulae
AGTTGCAAGGTATAGACCCGAAACCGGGCGATCTATCCATGGGCAGGTTGAAGGTTGGGTAACACCAACTGGAGGACCGAACCGACTGTCGTTGAAAAGCCAGCGGATGACCTGTGGATCGGAGTGAAAGGCTAATCAAGCCCGGAGATAGCTGGTTCTCCCCGAAAGCTATTTAGGTAGCGCCTTATGTATTACCCACGGGGGTAGAGCACTGTGTCGGCTAGGGGGTCATCCCGACTTACCAACCCGATGCAAACTCCGAATACCGTGGAGTACGAGCATAGGAGACAGACGGCGGGTGCTAACGTCCGTCGTCAAGAGGGAAACAACCCAGACCGCCAGCTAAGGTCCCTAAACATGATTAAGTGGGAAACGATGTGGGAAGGCTAAAACAGCTAGGAGGTTGGCTTAGAAGCAGCCACCCTTTAAAGAAAGCGTAATAGCTCACTAGTCGAGTCGGCCCGCGCGGAAGATGTAACGGGGCTCAAATCATGTACCGAAGCTGCGGATCAGT
>NZ_SMME01000010.1 GCF_009711465.1 Parendozoicomonas verongulae
AGAGTAAGGCGGGTAGTGCTGGGTACGATATTGTGAAAGTTGGCGGCGTTCAGAGTTATCCGCACTCCCTGAGTACGAAGGGCCTTGGATGCCGGGGATATCAGGCATATAGCTGGCTGGATAGCTTTGCATGTAAGAAGGAGGAGGCGCCTGTCGACCATGGCGCTCTTTCCCATAGTGTGGCGGTATGTTCATACTCTGAATAA
>NZ_SMME01000496.1 GCF_009711465.1 Parendozoicomonas verongulae
AATAGCGTCTCGGCCTCATCTAATGCTCTTCTGGGATTGGACTTCAGAAGATTAAAAGCATCATTTATGTCGTGATATGTCTGGACACGAGAGTAAGGCGGGTAGTGCTGGGTACGATATTGTGAAAGTTGGCGGCGTTCAGAGTTATCCGCACTCCCTGAGTACGAAGGGCCTTGGATGCCGGGGATATCAGGCATATAGCTGGCTGGATAGCTTTGCATGTAAGAAGGAGGAGGCGCCTGTCGACCATGGCGCTCTTTCCCATAGTGTGGCGGTATGTTCATACTCTGAATAAGCCTTAGCAGTTAAGTACCCTTAGCCTCCAGGATTCATCTCTCGTCAGTTCATGTCAATGGGGTTCAAGTCTGTTGGCCGGCCAGTTGAAGAGTCATTCCAATTAGCTCTTCTAGCTCGTGTTTCATTTCTGCTTCGGTACCTAACTCTTGCAGCTTATTAAGATGTGGCGAATCGGCTACAAGCTGGAGACAGTAAGCCAGTTGACGGACACAGGATGCACTACTACCTTCACAGTTCTCCACCGCAATTGCAGCCCATTTTAACGCGTCCCCCATAATGACAGGATATCTGGGCAAGGTTTTCTCAACATCCGTTAATGTCTGGCAGGAACGAATACTCGAATCTAAAAAGATTTTAGTGACAAAATCGATATTCTCATCATTACTGGGGATATGAGTAAAGACAGTCTGAGCCGGGCAGGGCTTCGGGTTGAGTTGTAAAGGTGAGCGGTGCACATCGTGACCAGCACTCTCTGGGAGCGGAGTGCATTGTGTAGAGGGGGTACCAGCCGCAGACCCACTTGAGTCTTTTTGTTCGTGAGAAGAAGATGCCTGCTGGTATTGGCTGCCTGTTCCATAGTTTGGTTGTACATTCATACGATAGTCCTCAGTCACTGTTTTGCTTCAGAGTGTTGGTGAAACTTTGTATTAATATGGGCTATGGTGAGGCAACAAAAGTTCACTGTTGGTCAGAATCACTGACAGGGTCGTTTAAAGATTAAGTACCCGGACCATTGCTATCGCATAATGATGGCGAGTGGATTTTTTCG
>NZ_SMME01000063.1 GCF_009711465.1 Parendozoicomonas verongulae
TTCGATTCGACCAGTTTGCTTAACTCTCACTGCCAGAGCAGCAAGGACGCCCAGTGCAAGGGGAAACGGAACACCACCTGCTCTTGCGGCGCTACCTTCGATACGGTCAACCTGCTTAACGCTCACCGCCGGGGCAGCCGCGACGCCCAGTGTAAGGGGAGGCGGAATACCACCTGCCCTTGCGGCGCCACCTTCGCTTCGGTTAATCTGCTTAACGCTCACCGCCGGAGCAGC
>NZ_SMME01000286.1 GCF_009711465.1 Parendozoicomonas verongulae
TGCAACGAGCATAACCTCCGATTCAACCCAAACACGATAGGCTAGCCGGTGAAGGTGGCTGGGCAATTATCAAACCCGGTAAAGTTATGCACCCGGACAGCTCCAGAAAGAGAAAGGAACCTCTATAGCTGACGTTATATATACAGGTACTCGGCATCTCTCGTGTATCTTATTTCTTTGTGATCCGTTTCCCCTTGCACCGGGTGTCTCGGCTGCTCCGGCGGTGAGAGCTAAGCATACTGGCCGAACCAAAGGTGGCGCCGCAGGAGCAGGCGGTGCTCTGCTTTCCCTTGCATCGGGTGTCGCTACTGCCCCGTCGGTGAGCGTTAAGTAAACTGACCGAAGCAAAGGTGAGGCCACAGGGGCAGATGGTGTTCCGTTTCCCCTTGCACCGGGCATCGCGGCTGCCCTGGCAGTGAGAGTTAAGCAAGGTGACCGAGGCAAAAGTGGCACCGCAGGGGCAGGTAGTGTTCTGCTTTCCC
>NZ_SMME01000807.1 GCF_009711465.1 Parendozoicomonas verongulae
GAGCCCGCCAGCCCCCATCAGTTTCCACCAGAGAACAGACCCCAAGCCCGGTTCCCGGCCCTATGACAAGGCGGGGAGCATGGCTGTCCCCTTCAACCACAGGGCCGATTCGTCTCAACTCGCGGGGATTATCAACATCAAGATGAGGGACAGCCATGGCCTGAGCGGCGAAATCATTAACCAGCTCAAAAACAGAGAGCTTAAACCGGTGTTGAAAATGGTCTTTGGCAATGGTCCAGGGGC
This sequence comes from Parendozoicomonas verongulae, assembly GCF_009711465.1. GTDB lineage: Bacteria > Pseudomonadota > Gammaproteobacteria > Pseudomonadales > Endozoicomonadaceae > Sansalvadorimonas > Sansalvadorimonas verongulae. Next base: position 244 of record NZ_SMME01000807.1, read on the forward strand.
TATTGGTAAATCTTACCTGACTGTTGATGATAGGGCCGGCAACGGCAAGACAGGCAGAATCTGGCGACGTTACATCATACTTATCAAGATAGGCCGAGACGGCACCTTCAAGCTCCGGATACTCTTCACCCGTTAGCACTTCAATATTGTGAAGCCGTGTTTCTCCATTCTTCACCAGCGCAAACCTGGCGTTGGTTCCACCAATATCACCCACCAGAGACATAGAATCAGGCATGGCTGACAATCCTCAAAGGCTAACAGATCATTGACAATGAGTAAGGCACAAAACCTGAATACCGCCAAACACGACCATAGACTTTTATTATTGCTATCCTGTTGTAGCCTTGTGGGGGAGATATCACCTTCTTCCGCTACCTCAATGGGCCATTGAGAAATGACTTCAGCCAAGCCTTTCAGCGACAGCTCAACCCCCGGCACCACAGCTCCACAGGGGGCCACAATGGTAAATGGAGGAGTAAATTTTGCGGTTTATGCCCCAAAAGCCTCACAACTGTTTCTCTCTCTGTTCGATAAAGAGGAACGGGAACACCGACTCACTATGTTCCCCTCAAGTTCTGGTGTCTGGCATATCCATGTAAAAGGCATAACTGAGGGCCAGCGCTATGGGTTTCGGGCAGATGGTCCATGGGCTGCTAATGTCAGTCCGCGATTTAATATTCATAAATTGCTGCTTGATCCGTTCGCGCGGGAAGTGACAGGTCAAGTGAAGTGGTGTGAACAGCTTTTCGACTATTTACCAGATGGTGCACAGGGGGAACGTGAAACAGGCAACCAGTGGACGATAAACAAGCAGGACAGCGCCAGCTTCACGCCTCGCAGTGTCGTCCGGTCACCAGATTTTGACTGGGAAGGTGTGCCCCGACCTGAGATTCCAAAAGAGCAAAGTATTCTCTACGAAGCTCACCTGAAGGGTTTTACCTTCACCCATCCCGGGATACCTGAAAATATCCGGGGCACTTATCTGGGCATGTGCCACCCGGTGGTCATCAGCTACCTGAAAGAGCTGGGCATCACCAGTCTGGAGCTGCTTCCTGTCACATCCAAAGTCAGTGAAGAACGGCTCATTCATCTCGGTCTTGTGAACTACTGGGGTTATAATCCTCTCTGCCTGATGGCTCCTGAACCATCTTACGGAATCAGTGACCCTGTGAGCGAAATGAAAACCATGGTCCGAGAGCTGCACAGGGCCGGCATTGAAGTCATTATGGATGTGGTATTCAATCATACCTGCGAAGGAGGATTGGGTGGCCCCGTCCTGAATTTCAGGGGACTGGCAGAAGATGAGTATTACCATATGGAGTCCAATCAGGGTCAGCTGTCCACTGTCAACTACAGCGGTTGCGGGAATACCCTCAACTTTGACTCATTTCAAACCTTGAAAATCACCATGGATGCTCTGCGTTGCTGGGCAGAAGAGTATCAGATTGACGGTTTTCGGTTTGATCTGGCCCCGATTATGGGCAGACAGCACCGTCATTTCAGCCCACAGAGCCCTTTTTTCTTTGCCATCAGCCAGGATCCGGTTCTGAGTCAGAGAAAAATGATTGCCGAACCCTGGGATATCGGCCCAGACGGTTATCACCTGACAGGGTTTCCCCGAGACTGGCAGAGCTGGAACGATCGGTACCGGGATGGTTGCCGGAAATTCTGGAAAGGCGAGCCCGGCATCGCAACAGAGATGGCCTGGCGTTTTACTGGTTCTGAAGACTTGTTTTCAAAGGGAGGACACCTGCAGACAATGAATTATATCTGCAGCCATGATGGCTTTACCCTCATGGATCTTGTGTCCTATGATCAGCGACACAATCTGGCCAACGGTGAAAACAACAGGGATGGTGATGCCCACAATCACTCTTGGAATCATGGCATTGAAGGTAAGACTGACTCCCACAAAATCCTCAAAGCCAGATTGCGCTCCCGTAAAAACCTGGTAAGTATGCTGATGCTGACCAAAGGCACCCCCATGCTCATGGCGGGGGATGAGTTCGGTCACAGCCAGGAAGGTAATAACAACGCCTATTGTCAGGATTCAAAAATTACCTGGCTGAACTGGCAGTGGTTAAACAATTCCAATGAACGTGCCCACTATGAAGAGGAAAGAGAGAATACTGACTGTTCTGAAATGATGACATTCACCAAAAAAATGATTCAGTTTCGATGCAACCACCCTCTTTTGCAAACGCTTGGGCATAACACCTTTGACTTTTACTCTCACGAAGGTCTGCAGGTGGATCCAGAGTACTTCTCACTGCAACGGTGTGATTATCTCATCGTGAAAACTACCTCTCCCATACATGCGGGACGGAGCCTGATAGTTGTTATGCACTCTGGAAAACGATTCATGAAATTACAGCTGTCCAAACATCTTTATAAGCGCTGGTTCATTACCCTGGACACAAGCCTTGATAACTCGTTTTGCAATGAACCATTACTCAATAGAGGCTGGTACAGGGTGTCGCCGAGCAGTGTGGTCGTTATCGAAGAGCTTGACTAGCACAACGATTCATGGCCCATCACCGCATTTGCGCATGGATATTACCAGCATGCAGGCGATCAATACACCAGCAGGCAGAATCATCAACACTTCACGATAGTTCTCCATGCAGGCTTCTTGGTAAAAGCCAATCAACCAGCCGATCAGTGGCTGATACAACAGCGCACCAACCATAACACTCATAGCATTAGTAAAGGCCAGCCCAATAGAGAGTTCCTCACCTTTCAGCCAATGTTTCACCAACACAAAGGGCAACATATAGGTTGAAGCACCCAATCCAAGAAAGAACATCATGGGGTAATAAAAAACCGGTGGCAGACGACCTGACAAAATAGCCATAAGAACAACAATACTCAGTGTACCCCCAGTCATCATGGCCTTACGGCTATCCATGCCGTGATCCGCAAGCCAGCCCAGTGCCGGAGCCCCTACAGCCGCTCCAAGGTAAATCATGGCAGCCATGCGCCCGGCCTGCCCAACACAATCAGGGCTGGTTTCCAGAAACGGAATCGCCCAAAGAGCAGCAAATGCGTTAATAATGGCAAACATTAATCCACAAAACAGAGCCACCAGCCAGACATCTTTCCGGTAGAATACGTTTTTCCACGCCCCGCTCACCGGTCTTGACTCACTGCAGCCCTGTCTCTTTTTCTTTCGGGTAATGAGCAGCAACGCTCCCAGCACTGGAAGCAATGAAAGGATGGCAAAAAACTTCAACGCAGAACGCCAGCCCCAGATATGAATACTCTCTGGGATCAGAAAGTCACCAATTCCAGCTCCTACCATGCCAAAGACTTCCATCCCTGCGGCTAAAATACCGAAACACACGGGGGGGAAGGAAATCTCCACAGTTTTAAGAAAGCACACAATGCCCGGTGCAGCGCCTATCCCCATCACTACACGCCCTATCATCATCTGGTTATAAGTATCCGCCCCGCTCTGCAGCAAACATCCCAAAGACATCAATACACCGGAAACAGTCAGCAGAGCTCTTATCCCGGTACGTGACAAAATCCACCCCGAAGGTACCTGCAACAATACATAAGGATAAAAAAAGACTGACGACAACAGCCCAACACCCGCTTCGTGAATGTTCAGGTCGGTTTTCAACTCCGGTACCATCAAACTCACTGACCCCTGAAGCACAAACTGCAGGGCCACAAAAAAACCAACAGTCAGATAAGCACCGATCACACGGACAGTAATCGGTGCTGACATATCAACGGAGAATTGTTCAACAGACTTATGCATTGCACTGCCCCTCCTTCAAAACAAGAGAGGCCAACAACGCCATAACACCGAGAACCAGCAACGGCATAAAGGCAATCTGATAATCATTAATTGTCAGTTGTGCCGTTGCCGCCCGCATATCCAAAATTTGTCCCAATAATGGCTGTAGCAGCTGGCCAGCAACCAGCAGACAGGTATTGATAAAAGCGATGGCAGTGGCCAGGCCGGATTTCGGAAGCGAACTTTCCGGTGCCACAAACGCCAGCCCGTAAGTACCTAAAGCAACACCCAGCAAAAGCAAGAGTAAAGCCATCAATGCCGAAGCCACAGGCAGGAAGATTATGGTTAGAAGCAACATCAGGGACAGCCCAGCACCCCATATCATCCATTTGCGGCATACACCACCACGGGCAACCACCCACCCAGACAGCACTGTTCCGAAAGCCACTCCAACAAACATCAGAGTCATACTATTGGCTGCAAATGTGCGGGAATCCGGGTAGAGGCACTCCAGAAAGGACGCTCCCCACATCATGCCGAACACACTGACAAGGCCAAAGAGGCCAAAACCATAGGTCGCACTCAGCCACACTTGCAGGGAGCCAAATACACGCTTCATATCGCCATTGGAGCTGGTCTCACCAGGGACAACAACGGCTTGTTTACAGGCTGGACGGTTGCTGATCAACAGCATCATACCCCATAAAACGCCCCCCATACTGGCACACACCACCATGGCGAAACGCCAGTCGTGACTGTCGGCCAACTCTGGAATCAGAGCACCACAAACAGCACCGCCCAGCATCCCCGACATCTCAACCAGCCCGACAAAAACGGGAAACAATGGTGCCGGAAACCATGCTGCAGCCAGACACAAGGCTCCAACGACCGCCGAAGCACTGCCAGGCCCTTGCAGCAAACGCCCAAATACCGCCATTTCCAGAGAGTGCGCCTGAGCCATAAGAACCACGCCCGCCACCATGCAACCAAGGCTCGCCAGAAACATGGTTTTTACCCCATAGCGGTCAATCAGCCAGCCAGCAGGAATCTGCAGCAGGACATAGCTATAGAGAAGGGCGCTGGCCAGCACGCCCACCTGCGCTCGGTTCAGAGACAGCTCTGTCATAAGTGGCTGCACAAGAAAGCCGGGGGCCGCCTGAATCATAAATTGATACAGGCAAAACAAGCAGCCAACAGTCACAACCCAACTCCCCCTCAAGGATGCCCGGAGGCTAATACCAGTCTGTTCCATTATTCCGCCCCCTTTTCATCATGGATTCCGCCTGCAAAACACAGACAAAGCCCCAGCAAACGTCATAAGTTCTGCCGGAAAACGTGTATTCGTGGGAAAAAGGCAATCTAGTATAGAAAGCGATCCCTGCCCTTGCTGCGAAGTTGCTGCCTGTGTGAAAATTAACAGCGATTCAAAACAGCACAAATAAGACCATGGTTGAATGCAAAGGTTTCATAAAGGAAAGCAGGGTTAGAAAAACTGGCAGTAATGTCAGTGTTTCCAACCCTGAAAAAGAAGAATTCAGGGGGTAAGTATTGTTTTCAGTGTCGCCATACCCTGGCCGGGAAAGTCCATCTCCAGCTCAGCAACCATAGCCGTGGAAAAGCCGATGCCCGCAGCCTCGACACCATCGACCAGCAATCCGGTCAGCCTTCCGACAAGAGGCATATGGGCCACCAGCAGCCAGTTACCCTCCTCGGGCAACTGATTGATGGCGCGGGAGGGTGAAGCGTCTGGGATAACGGTGTCTACCGTCGTAATGTCAGGGCCAGACACAAGCGTGCGAATAATCTCGGCAGTTTGCTGGGCACGCTGGTAGGGGCTGGCCAGAATTCCCGTAAAGTCTATGCCCTGAAGCTGCTCTGCCACTCGCCGGGCCTGATCCTGCCCAAACGCTGTCAGCGGACGCAGTTCATCAGATGGAGCATTTAAAACCGCGTCTCCGTGGCGCATGACATACAGCTTCATTCTTTGCCTCAGATAGATTGTCTCATCAAAACGGCTTCAAATATCTTTGGAATCTGTCACTTCAGCATGACCGGCAGCAGGCCAGTCGGAGAATGGGAATGGCTTGTTTTCACTGTTAAAGGTGAGGAAGTTTGCCACTTGCTGTAAATAACGGTTCAGCCCCAGGGAGAACTCCTGAAGATTCAGGTTAGGCTGACCGGTAATCAGGGTCAGTACCCCCTGCACAATGGCAATCAGCAGTACCAGTGCAATCACCACATGGCCTGCAAAGTAAAACAGCACCATGTAAATCACCCGCAGCCAGAGTGACTCTGACAGAAGATTCTCTTTCAGAGAGTCGTTATGTCCATCTTGATTCATCTATCTTCTCCTTGAGATATGAAATCCTGTTTAGACTGAAATCACAGCCTTGTGTATACGTAGGTTGGTGATCGGTCTTTATACCGAAAACTCAACGTCGGTCTTACCATCGTCGTACAATTCTGCATAAATCATAGTAATATCAACATGTTAGAGCTGTATACGAAACACAGACAAACACCCAAAAACCTCATATATCCCCACCTTTCCTCACAAGTTTGCCCCATACGTGCCCCAAAATTTTTAACCGATTTTTATGGGGCTGGCACAGCAGGCGGGCGCTTTGCTCTTGCAGGTGCTCAAGAGTGGTGGAGGCCTTCTGCCAGCATCCGAATATTGTCACTGATTGACGACATACTGCAAGCCTGAACAGATGTACCTATCATAGCTTTCTTGAGCTTACATTTTCAGTCGTGCACAAAAAAGGCAGCTCCTCAGCCGCCTCCCTGCTCCACCAGCAGAAAACCCTAAACCGTATCCACACCACCCCTCCCCGGCTCTTCCATAAGCTCCAGCTCGTACACGGCTTCGTTCACCGTTCGGGACGATCGTTCGAGCAATGCTCTCGAATGCTCATCAAGTTCTTTCCCCTTGAGGATCCAGCCAATGTTCTTCTGAACATCGTAAAGCTTTTCCAGGACTGTCTGGTGCGGAGTGGTGTTCACTGCTAATTCCCTCTACCTTTATACTGTTTATTTATACAGTATTTTGAATTTAAAACCCACTACTCTGTTGCAGCCCGAACGATATACAGAAAGCACTTGCCACGCCATGACGCAGAAATTCGTGCTTTCTACCAACATTCGCGCAACCAGCCTCATATATGTCTACTCTTGCCTGTTCGTTACGGATTGACAGCCCCCGCTCAATCCGTAACCATTGGCGGTACCTGCTGGTCTAACAAGCCACAACAAGCGAGTACCGTTACTCGTCAGGACAAACGGCCTCCACGCCGGGTGTCCTGTTGCTATACAACACTCTATATGGGAAAGGCGCAGGGGTCTGTTTGTTGAGACTTGTTAGCGCCCGGCACCATCTTTACTGTCAATGCAGAAGTTTGGAAAGCGGTTGCTCCATTTGCTGACATGCCTTGATATCACGCCTTCGGAGCTGGCCCGACAACTGTCCGGAGATCCAGATAACAACAAGCGCAATATCAGTCGCTGGATTCACAAAGAGAACATCCCCTCAAAAGATAAGGTTCACGAAATCGCCCTGGCTACAGGCGCTCCGGAAGAGTGGCTGCTGGGTGAGGAAGGTGACTGGTTTCCGGCCATGATCGACGCCCAGCGCATCGATGAGTATGAGCGCTGGATTATTCGTAACGTCAGGCGCATGCCTATTGAGGAGCGTATACCGTGGATGGCTGAACAGGCTGCAAAGTGGAAGCCAAAGAAATAACCTGTGGCACAGAAGGACACGTATTCGGCCACCAGCATCTGGGCATTATTTAACCACCTTCGCCTTGTCCAGGCTCGTCCACCACCTCTTTCCGCCTCAACTTCCGGCTACTCATCTCAATGTAATGAGTCTCGGCTGAGGCGTTTCCAAGATACACCCGTCGGTGCTCAGGAATGTTAAGTAACATCTGATCAGGGGGCATGTAGTACTCTGTCTCTATCTCGCCCTTTTCTGAATAGGTGCAAAACTGAATCATCGCTTAGTCTCCAGCAGGGTTAGTATTGTATTTCTGGACTGCAGGGTTTTTCCCGTACTGTGTGAAGCTGTCCTTATTTGCAACTCAATCTTCCTTGTTCCAGAACCACCCGTTACCAGTCTTTGATGGTGGTGATACGTGTCCGAGAACGCAGAGCCGCCAGAAAAGATATAGCCGGGGCTCATCAGGACTGGGCCGGTATAAACAGCCGTCCCGTTTACCAGAACACGAATCTGTGAATAGTTTGCACCCTGACCATTCCAGGCCGCTGTAGTTGCCGCTGATACCATTGCAGGCGCACCGGTTGAGTTGTATGTAATGGTCTGAATGGTTGTCCAGCCACTACTAAACCCGCCAGAGTTTCCGGGAGAAAATGCTGATAACGGAATCGTCACAGCCTGCCCCTGAAGATGCAGCGTCTTCACAATATTGGCGGTGTTCGCCTCCAGGCTGTTTGCCCTGACATTCCCCGTCACATCCACATTCCGGAACGTGCCCTGGTTAACGGTGAGGTTTTCCGCCTCCATATCGGTGGCTTTCATTCTCCGGCTGAACAGGCGCTTCTGGCTCTTGTCGTAATACATGACGCCGTTCGCCGCTGTCACAGTGCCCTCACCCACCCAGATCGGGAAGTTACCTTCACTGGTTGTGACAACTCTGGGGCCAGTTATCGCGTCAGTCTTGAAGGTGCCACCGGTTACCTCACCCATATTGGCGGAAATGGCGGAAAGCTCACCCACCAGCATCTTATCTGTGGTCACGCTGTTCGCTTTGAGCTTTGGCGTTGAGATGGAGTCGTCCATGATTTCCGTTTCCGTGATCAGCTCAGTGACCGCTGTCTGCTCTCCGGAAATGTTCAGGCCGTCCTCGCCCCAAACATCCACAAAAGCTGCTCGCACATACCATGTGGTATCCGGTGATACGGGAATGGTGATGTTGGTGCCCTGACTGATAGCCAGCAGATTATCAGGGGAAGGCGTGAAGCCCTTGGTCAGAGAGGCCCACACAAACACCGCTTTGATATCGGTATCCGTCGGGGCGCTCATGGTCACCAGTAGCTGATTCAGCAGCCCACCAGCCTGTACGTTGTTGGGTACCGCTGGCGGTGGGTTGGTGGCCGAGAGTTCACCCCATGGGCCTTGTCTTCCGTTGGCATTTTCAGCCCGCACTTTTACAGTGAGTGCACGACTGGCGCCGTCCTGTTGAGCGTCAAGGTGGTGATAGCTGTATGTGGTGAGGCCCCGGGCATGGTAAAGGGTTCTTTTCAGGGAGCCGCCAGACCACACTTCAATCAGGTAGCGAGCCGCTGCAGGGTCTTCTGTCCACTGCACGTGAAGCGCATCCCCCACAAATGGCTCTGTGAGTTCAACATTTACTTTCGCGGGCACATCAAAGGCGGAGCCTGCGTCTACATCTTCATATTCCCACTCGCCCCGCACGGCATTTACACCGGCAATACGGATGGTTTGCAGGCCGGGTTCTGCGGCGAAGCTGAAGGCGGGGCCGTATGCTACTCCGGTTCCCGCTGGCTGCCATGTGGCGCGGCCATCGGTAGACACCTCAATATGGTATCGCTCCACATTGGCCTGACCATCCCAGCTGATATTGAGCACGGGGGCGGCCACGGTTCCGCCCTGAGTTATCAGAATGTTCGTCACTTTACCGGGTGCCAGTGATGGCAGGCCGTAATCAGGCAGAGGGGGTGGTACCACGCCGTTATCGATGTCGTGAACGATATCGTCTTCCACAACCCCGCTTATCTGAACAATGTCGTCCCCCTGGGGAGTAATGCCGGTAATCTTCACCCGTCGGCACCAGTTGCTTCCTTTACCGAGAATGAAGTGGGTACGCTCATCATCCGCAGAGGTCACTACGGTAAAGTCCGGCGGGAAGATATCCTGCACTCTCACACTGTTAGGCTGCCCCCCCATTACAACGCGCAAGGGGCCAACCGGCGCGCCGTAAAGGTCAGTCAACGACACATACCAGCTTTCATCATCAGGTAAATCAACATCGCGGGAGAGAATCAGTTCCTGCCCCGGGCGCACATCAACAACCTGACCGCTGGCCATGTTCTGGGGATCAAGCAAATCATGGTTCAGCAGAACCACATCACCAAACGACGGAATATAACCATCCATTTCCGTTTCCCATGAAACAGGCTGGCGGCGGAGCTTGTTGGTGGCGGCAAGGTACATACCCTCGCGATAAGCCTGTGCCCGATCGGTTACCCCGAACAGGGTGACCTCCCTCGGGTTGTTGGCGTTATCGCCGGGGAGCTGGCAAATCACGGTCTGCTGCTTGTAGTCCTTGTCCTGATCCCAGTAAAGGATTTTCACGCTGTCGGCGGTGCGCTGGTTGTGCATGACAAAATCCATACTGAGATTCTTCATTTTGCTCATGCCGAACTGGGCCACCGGAAGCAACTGCTTCTGATCTCGCACCATACGAATCATATTGCCCTGGCGGATCGGGGCCGATCTGACCACCTGCCCGATTTTGGACAGGGCTTCCCACAGGTTGCTGTCTGAATCGAAGCGGCCATTAAACTCATCACCCCGTGTGTCGAACACATGGGCCATATTCACCAGTTCGTGAAGATCCAGCACACTGTCGGCAAAGTCGCCCCCATAGCGAGCGCGCACGGCATCGGCGAAACACCATGCCGGGTTGCGGGTCACCTGTGGAGCTGACCAGCCGGATTGCGACCACACCGGCAGCAGGCGTTCATAAAGGCAATTTACTTTTCGGCTGGCGGTGTTGGTGATGTTGTCGGTTGCCCGTACCCGCATAGCCAGCAGTGTCACATCCCCATAATTATCATCACTGACAAGATAACCCCGCACGCTCCCCAGCTGCATGTTCCTTGCTTCCCGTGAAGTACCGGATGCGGTAAAGCGCTGAATCTTCACCTGATACATGGCAGGAGGGACAGACTTTGAGAAGGTCACCCGCTGGGGAGTGCGACTCCTGCGGGTGATGGTCTGGTCAGCAATCACAATGGCATTGCCCGTCACGCTGCCGCCGTCGTCCACCGGCTCTGCGGTAATACGCACACGCACCTCGACACTGTATTCATGACCTTCTTCGTTCATGCCAATCAAACCGGCAGGAAAGACAATATCCACGCCCACCCGTGCGCACTCGGTACCGATAGAATTCACCCGGTAAGGCCCCAGTATGCCCGGGTCGTTCAGGTTCTGGCCGCCCGCTTCCGGTGCAGTAATAACGGCGCTGGGAAACAGAGTGACTTTCTGGAACGGCTGCACAATCTCAATTTCAACATCGGGGAACTTGCTCACCAGTGTGTCTTCAAAACGCACATCAGACACACTGTTTTCCCCCACACCAATACTGAACAGCTGGTAGAGGAACTGCTCATTGCCGTGAAACTCTGTGTAGGGCTGGGCGGCAAAGTCCGGATAAATGCGCATACGGCCATAGTTCACCGGAATGGGTGCTCCCAGTCTGGCCGTATTACCCTGTGCGGCAATGGAGTATGTGGGTGATGCGCTGGAAGGCTGGGCGGATTCGGGCGGGCCCGGTGGTGGGAACATGGCGTTAATCAGCATACTGCCCGCCATCATGATACCGGCCTGAACGGCTGCAGTACCCATGGTGCCATAGCCGAATGATGTAGCCATAGGCCCTGCATAAACTGTGAGCGCAATCATGGCGACCATGGCTATAGGATTAGAACCGCCGTCACCACCACCCTGTGGCAGAGTTACAAAACACACCGGCGATTGAATCACATGGTCGGCATATTCCGCCCGCATCAACTCACGCCCCTGATAGACACACACCGTCGGACGCTGGTTCAAACGATCAAGGCCGCCATTCTCATCAAGCCACTGCTGAATAGTTTGCCCGCTTTTTGCGGGGGAAATATCAACATCAGCGGTATCAAATGGGTTTCTGAGCCACAACACAGGGTTGCGCTGGCTGTTAACCGCCTGAGCGAGTGGCGTTGTCTGATGCGGTGTCTGCATTATTGTTCCGTGGAATTCAGGCAATAAAAAACCCGGACTCTGCCGGGTTCGTTTACAATAGGCTGGCGCTAGGGGCAACTGCTGTATCGATTCTCTGCCCATGCTTTTATGACGGGTTGAACCTTGTTCCAGGTTCTCATGGCATTGTAGGAGGTGACCCGGGTTGAACCATCACTGTACCCCTTGATGTCTATGCCAAGGTGCGTATCAACCCCTGCGAAGCCCACAACGGCCACATTGATATTCCCTTCTTTAATATCGCTGTACAGGTCGCTCTGTACTCTCATCTGAGCCGTAATCAGCCCTGTCTCCCAACACTGCCGGACATTTCTCTGAAGTCGTCGGTAAACAGACTGATAGTTTTCATCAACACGTATTTCCTGCTTGCTGGCATAGTCACGGGTTAATGCCTGGTGGGTAGCCGGAGCGCAACCGGCTAATAAAACAGGAATCAGCAAAAGGTACAGTCGGCTCATACATCCCTCGCTATTTGTTATTACTGCCTTTATAACGATAGTACCGGGGAGAAGTCCAGCCATTACGCTCTGCAGCCGAGAGCGGTTCACACACACAACCCGCCCGTTGATAGGTGTGCAGATAACGCCCACCGTCAACATCCAGATACAGCGCAACATGGGTTGGCCGGTTGCGGCCTCCGGAGAAAAACACCAGGCACATATCTTCGGGCTGGTCGATTTCCTGCCAGTCCTTCAGGTGCTCGTGGTGGGCGAGGGTGTCCAGTACGGCGCGAATGTTGTTGGCATCCACCACGATTTGGGGCAGTTCAATATTCAGCCGGTCCCGGTAGGTGGAGCGTACCAGCCACCAGCAGTCCTGCTCGCCGTTTACCCACGGTTTGCCGAGGTAGTTCAGTATCCAGTCCATTGCTTTGCCTTTATAGGTGCGGCCCTTTATGCCAGCCCGGGGAACCGATCCGGCGTGTACTTCTCCCGTGGGAAGGCGAGGTTTGCCGGGTTGATATGGGCTGCGGTCAGGCTGGCGTTCTGCATGTTCGTGGTGGCATTGCGCACCGCCAGCTTCAGGGGCTGGCCCAGCAGGGTGACCGTATCGGCATCACTGTCGTACACGTAGGGGCGGCATATCAGGGTGATCTCCTGCCCGCTTTTGGCGGCTAGCTCAAGGTAAGGCGTAACGAAGCCCGACACGTTATCCACTTGGATTGTGATACTCGGGTCAGGCTCTTCACTCACTGGCGGGCGCACCATGCGGAAGCTCATGGCTATAAACAGGGCGTCTGTGCCGTCTTCCAACGGGGCGGTTAAGTCGGTGTTGTCGTGTACGATTCTGAGGGGCTGGGTAAACGCCGGGTGGTTGAGCTCAAGAGTGTACAGGTGTACCTCGTTCGCCCGGCAGTTAGCGTAGGCTTCTTTTTCGGCTGGGGTCATGGTTTTCAGGCGCTGTTATTGTTCGGGAGGTGGTGGGCAGGTGATGGACTGTGGGTCGATAGCGTCTATCGCTTCACGCTTCTGCTCGTCTGTCAGGCTGTCGTCGCCTTTGATGGCCATCAGGTCGTCATACAGCTTATTGCGCTGGCCGCTCACCGCATTAGCGACCAGATCAAAGTACTGAGCCTTGCGCCGAACCCTGTAGGCCTGCTCGATCATTGTCAGCCCGCGCTCTTCTGCGAACTGTTGAATTGAGGGTACGCTGGGGGCTTCGCCCTGCTGGCCTTCCTCATGCCACTCTATGTATTGCTCGGCCTGCATCTCTTGCTTGAGAAAGGTTTTTTTCTCTACGTCCGGGTATTCGCTGAGGATGTGTTCTACTGCGGCGTCGGCTGCGGCTTTTATGGCGGCTATTTTTTGGGTTATTAGGGATTCGATGGAGGGTTGAGGTATGGGGAGTGGTTCGTTGCCTTCGGCTTTCCATTCCAGATATTCTTGCCAATCTCGGTTGTCTGGATCATCAGGAATAATTGCCTGATCACTTAGACGTAAAACACCTGATCTTGTTTTTTGATACATTAAAACCACCTTTAAAGTTCTGCGTCTGCAACATAAACAGCACCAAAAAGAACCGGATCGCCTCCAGTGACATCGCACTGCCACGTAAATCCGTTTACATTCTTATGGTAAATACCAATAGGACCAAGGTTTCTATGGAGCTGTGTTGATTTCCAGATAAGCGTCGGCGTTACTCTTTTGGTTGTTGAGTAGGTGCAGGAATCACCAAGATATAGCCCTATAGCTGGCCTTCCAGCCCTCATAGATAAATAGACTGGCTCATAAAATCTCTGACATCTTTCTAGGTTTATAGCAACATCATCAGGGACAAATGGCGTTGCAGTTGATCCGACTTCCAGCTTTACGGAAGTAATATCAATACTTCCACCAGAGGGCAGGGTAAATCCAAAATCTAAATCGGCTCTTGAAATGGCGCTCAAGTCGCTTACTGACTGAACCCTTATTCGGCCAACAAACTTTTTCCACGTTGCCGTAAGAGCATCATCATCCATAGAAAAACCGCGATAGGAGCCATTAGACCCGCGAACCGCAAAATAAGCGCCTACAGTCCCGTTACTTGTAATACTTCGAGCTCGAGCATAAAACGATACGGTCACATTTCTGCCTGATAACTGCTTTACGGTTGTTGGTTCAATAGTCTGGCGAAGGGTTGTCGTTCCCGCTGCAGACACATTGACATACCCATGATAGGCACCACTCATACCTCCTGAAGGGGTGGGCATCACAGCAGTAAAGCCAGTCCCTGCCCCTGTCGCATTTTGCGTAGCTACGACTTTAAAGCGATCACCAACATAAGTTGATGTTGTTGGAACTGATGCGGTATTACCACGCTGGTTAACAGTAAAGCAGCCGTTAATAATCAGATTCGGATTACTGATATGAGACAGCTTCTGCACTTCTGAACCAGCAATTCCCGCCTGCTCAGTCGCATCAACAACAGCCTGTTCCGCACTGTTCTTAAAACCCTGCGTATCCGTTTTCAGCTGCTGAACATCGGCTTTCAGTTGCTGTGTATTGCTTTCCGCCTGCTGCGCCCCCTGCTCTGCCGTTTCCGCTCCGGTTTTGTGCTGGCCTGCCGTGGTCGCGCGCTGTCCCGCCAAAGTGGCCGAAGCTGCGGATTTACCCGATTCGGTTGCGGCACGATCCGCCTGGGTGGTGGCATCGGCAACTTTTTGATCACCGATCGTGGTGACGCGCTGGGCTTGGGTGTCGCCCTCAGCTTTTACGTTGTTTACCTGCGCATTGCCCTGGGCGATTACGCGGGCGACCTGATCGTCACCCTCGGTGGTGACGTTGCCGGTTTGGGTGTTGCCTTCTGTTTGCACACGGGTGTGCTGGGCGTTACCGGTATTGGTGACCCGGGTGTTTTGCTGGTCGCCTTTGTTCTGCAAATCTGTGAGGTGCTGGGCGGCAGCGGTGTCTATGGCCTGCTGGCGGGCAATCACATCGTTTTGCCGGTCTTCCACATCCTGACGGGCTGCGGTTACGGCCTGCCTGTCGTTTTTCACCTCTTCGTGTTTAGTGGTAACGTCGCTCTGTTTGCCGGTGACATCCTGCTGAATGGCTTTCACATCCGCCACGGCGGTGGCGAGGTCGCCCACCTGGGTGTTCATTTCGGCCTGAATCTGGTCCAGCCGTTTGGCAACGGGCAGCACGGGGCCGCTCTCTGTGTCTACGGGCTGGGTGCCGTGTACGATGTCGTGCCAGGTGTCGGTATCCGCATTCAGTTTTTTAACGGACGCAATCACCTGTTGGTCGAGGTTGTTATCGGCCATTCGCTATTACCATTCGTCGTGTTTGAGAGCTACCACCGGCTGGGCAGGGTGTGCAGGAATTCTGTGAGGGGGGCTTCCGATCCGGCCTTGAAACCGAGCATGCGTATCAGCTCCACGGTGACGGCGGAGCGGGTCATCAGCAGGCTGTCCACCATGTGCATATTGAACCGGCATTCGTACTTCCCAGCGCCAATGGGCTGAATCTGCAAGCCACCGGAAAACCGGCCGTTGTGGTCTATCAGGGTATCGTCCGGCCCCGGCAGGCGAATCTGAAACACTTTGCCGGAGGCTGCACGGTGGAACCGCTCTAACTGACGCCTGCCGTTTAAATCCGTGGAATAGCAGAGGGTGAAGGTGTTGGGGCGAGCCCGCACCCGGCGGCGCACACGGGTTCCCGCTTCAAACTGCACCCGCTTGTGATTGCCCTGTGGGGTTTCGGCAAAGCCGCTGGCACAAGGGGCGCCTAATTCAACGGGGAATATCACGGGTGCTCCTCAATGGCATAGTCAATCTCCAGCTGTGCCGATACATCCCGGCGCAAGCCGTTCTGCTGGGCGGAGTAGGGTTCTGAGAAGCGGGCTAAACCGTTGCGGTCGTCCCAGTCCACTTCAAACCATGCGGCACCGTCACGGATGATGTGAAAGTGCCAGGCTTTGAACACTTGGTACTCCCGCTCAGTCATGCTCCATGTGGCGGATGTGGTTTGTATGTGGTTGGGGTCTATGACCCGTTCCCGCAGGGCTACTTCGCCGTCGGTTGTGAGGCGGCCTTCGGCTGTCTGGAAGGTGGCACCAAGGCGGGGGATGGGCAGGCCGGGGGGCCAGTAAGCTGTTGGCATTACATGCCCGCCTTGCGGTTCAGGCTGTAGGTGTTTTCCATGAGCTTGCCGATGCCCTGGCCTCGGGATACGTCGTCTGTGATGGTTTGGCGGACTTGCTTTTTGATCATCACATCAATGTTTCTCATGCCGTCGGCGCCTGTGCGCTCACGGGTTTCTACTTCGCCGCCGTTCTGGTTGTAAACATTGACGTTTACGCCACCAGCACCACCGCTTTGGGTGATCTGTCCGGAAGACTCCGGGGTGAACAGTTCGGGGCCACGCTCGCCCACAAGGTAGGTCTGACCGGCATTCACGCCACCACCCAGCGCCCTTGGGGGCGGTGTGCCTGCTCCCCCCATATTCCAGCCGAAGGACTGGGCGATAGGGGCAACAATCTGGGATTGAATGGCGATGCGGATCAGATCACTGATAATGCTGTCGGCCAGATCGGCAAAGTTCATCTTGCCGTTCTGCACCATGTCGGCGAGTGAGCCGCTGAAACTGTCTGTCCAGCTTACGGCGGCGCTTTCCATCTGACTGGAGGCGTCGGCGGCGCCTTCCACATAGCTTTGCCATGCGCCTTTGCTCTTTCTGCCGGATTCGGTGATTTTGTCACCGGCGTTTTCCGCCTCTTTGCCGAGATTGACGTAGGAGTTTTCAAGAATCCGGTTTTTGCTGGCGGCTTCCGCTGTGGCTGTGGCGGATGAGCGCACTTCCTCTACCCACTTTTTAATGCCATCGCTGGGCAGTGGACGCATGGCCAGGTCGTGGGCTTCCTGCCAGGCATCGTCCGCCATCATGGTGAATGCTTCACTCATGGTGGCCAGCTGCTGGTTATACTCGGCAGAGAGACCGGGCAACCAATTGATAAAGTTGGTAATCCCTCTATCTATGCTTTCCAGACCTTTTAGCATGTATTTAACGGCGCTGGCGCTGGCCGCCTTTACCACTTCCCATGCGACCGATACACCACGCACAGCATTGGCGAGCTGACCCACAGCACTCACACCGTAATCAACAACTTTGCCAATAACGCTGCCCATTCCGCCCGCTTCCTGAGCAGCGCCGAGCCATTCATTAGCCAAACCCTCCACAATGGGAGCCAGTTCAGCGGTGAGCTGCATACTGACACCTTTGGAGAGCTGCCCTACCCGATACATCTGGTCGTTGGCCTGCTCGATTTTGGCGGCATCCACACGGCTCAGGGAGATACCGAGCGCTTCCGCTTCCAGCTGCATGGCGCTGAGGCCATCGGCTCCCAGATCCAGCGTGTTCAGTAAGCCGACACCTTCGGAGTCAAACAGCTTAAACGCCAGCCGCACCTTGTTGGAGCGGCCTTCCACATCTTCCATGGCACCGGCTATGCGCTTGAACTGTTCGTCAGGAGAGAGCTGGTTCAGTTCTTCCGCACTCAGCCCCAGCTCTTCCAGTGCCTTTACCGCCTCGCCCGTACCGTTGGCCGCTTCCGCTACCCGCCTGGTCATCCGCTGCAGGCCCATATCCAGCTTTTGATTAGATACGCCAGTGAGTTCCGCCGCATGCCGCAGGCCGGACAGGGCTTCTGTGCTGATGCCAATTTTGTCGGCGAACTTGGCTTGCTGGTCTATGGAATTGGACTGGGACACATAGATTGCCGTAAGGCCTGCCGCTGCCGTAACAGCGGCACCCGCCAGCGCCTTCCCCGCCACATTGGCGGACTTTCTCACTTTCTCAGCCCAGCTCTTGGAACTCTTGTTGGCCTTTTTCAGTTCATTACGGAACTTGGCCGAGTCTGCGAGCAGATCAACTGTGAGGGTTGCCAGTGTGGTCATTCGAGTACATTCCGCATGTTTGCGATTTGGACGGTGGGGTCGTCGGGGTCGTTGCCGTTTTCATCCAGCCCGAAGAACGCCAGCCACTCGGTGTATTCCGAGCAGGGCATGGTGTGTTCCAGTTCTGTGATGGTTTTCCCCAGCCGTAAGGCGAGGTTGAACAACACCCGGCGGTGGGGGTTGGCGGCTAGTCTTTTTTTGCGGCTTGCAGAGCCTCTTCACCCAGCTGGGAGAACTTCAGCGCATCCTGATAAACGTGGCGAATCACGGAGGGTGTAAAGGTTTCCATAAAGAGGGTCACGTCCTCTTCTTCCGGCGGCTTTCCGACCATGGCATGGGCGGCTACCCGTGCTACATCCCGCAACATGATTTCTCCGTCTTCATCAATCGCGGCTCTGGCCATCCGTGTGACATCTTCCAGCACACTGCAGGGCAATTCATGAATCTGGTACTTGCGGCCATCGGGCAGGGTGCCGGTGGAGGACTTGAACACCGGCGGCTTACTCAGCAATTGCTCAAACGTGAGGGGCTTTGACATCAGGCATCCGTCCATGTGGTTTCACCAGACTGCTTGCCGAACGCAGTGACGGTGACGGGGTTGTTGTTATGTGGTTCGTTGACCTGGTAACCGGCGGTGACCATGTCGAACTCAGCGATAGCGCCGTTGGAATATGTCACTTTCATTTTCAGGGTGGCTCCCGAATTCACCAGCCCGAGAAATCTCTTCTGGGCATCATCACCGGGCACATGGTTTTGAATAATCTGTTTGTCTGGCGGGGTTTTCATGCCGCTGGTGTAGGTGCGGGTGGTTTCTTTCAGGGGGGTTGTTTCTACAAATTCCCCCTGCTCACCGGTGGCCCCCACACTGGTGGCGTGAACCAGTTCAATAAATGTGGACGTATCCGGATCTTCAAAGGACAGGATGGTTCCTGCGCCGATTTTCGCTTCTTTGGCACCTGGCATGGTGGTCTCCCTGACGGTTGATCATTGGTTATTGGTAGATGGCAAACTGCATGATGGAACGGAAGGTATCCGCCCGGTTGTCGAAACCATCACGGCGGGTTTCCATCACTACGCGCTGGCATGGCTGACCACCCAGTGGGCCGGTATGGTTATGAAGGGCATTTTTTACGGCCTGCTCCAGCTGCTTTACATCTTTGTAGCTGTTGTGAAAGCAATCTATCTGAATGCGTACTGTGCTCTGGGCATCGTGGCCGGAGAGGGTTTGTTCAATGTCGTCGGTAATGACGTTGTACACCACGGCAGGGGAGTGAGTGCCACGGCGCACGGCCATGACTTTGGTGCTCAGCGCCTGTGACAGGTGTTTTTTGAGACCGGCTTCAATCATTTGCTGGCTACCCGCTCAATGCGTTTGGCAAGGCTCTTTTTCATGCGTGCGACAATGTCACGCCACTGGCGATAGAATGGCGGGCGAATAAATGGCTGGGGCGGGTGTTTGTCGGTGCCGTGTTCCTGAAAGTGGGCTTTCCACGCGCCTTTCTTCACCGCCCCTACACGCACGACAGCGGCTGTATCTTTGTTGCTGGCAAAGGTTTCCTGAAACTTTTTGGCGGTTTTGTCGCCTTTGTAGATACCGCCCTGCCGTCCGATGGAACCTTTGATTGTGCCTTTTCCGCCTTCTGAGTAGTTTTCTGGCGGGTCCATGTCATCGGCAAAGGAACGCACAGGAGCCAGTATTTTGATTTCATCCATCAGTGGCTTGGTGGCGGTCATCATGGAACCGCGCAAAACCTTGGCACCGGTTTCCGCGCCCAGCTCCTGCAGCTTCTTCTCCAGCTCCGCCAGCCCTTCAATTTTGACAGAATCACTCATGGAGACGCCTTGCGCTGACCTTCAGCCAGCGACTGTCTTCCACCGGTAATACGCCGGTGACTTCAAATGTGTGCAGCTGGTGTTGCACTGTGTGCTGAATGCGCCAGGTGTTGTCCAGACCGGCAAGGCTTCTGTCACTGCGCAGGGTGAAAACCACATCGGTGTTCATCACCTCACCGCTCCCGGCCTCGATTTCTTTGGAGCTCACCGGCCGGAATCCTGCCCAGCGTTTGCCGAAATCGGTGTAGACCTGGGCATCGTCGGTGAACTCGTCGCCGCCGTCGGTCAGGTGCTGGAGGAGGATGCGGTGTTTCAGGTGGCCGGGGGTCATACGGGAATAATCCGGTAAGGGTTCAGCAGGTGCTTTGAAGCCATTGGGGTTTCATACTGCTGCTTATCCGTTGTATCGCTGCGGTTTTCATACAGGTGCCCGATAATCAGCAGCGCCGCAATCTTGATATCATCCCCCATCACCAGACCGTTGCTGTCGTCATCCGGCACACTGTTTTCATACAGTTTCCGGTTCAGCATCTGCTCACACTGGGCAATAGCGGCACTGGCCAGTGTGGTCAGATAGGTGTCATCCTCATCGTGCTCGATGCGCAGATGGGTTTTGATATCAGACAGTGGGATCATTTTTTACGGCTGCGCTTTTTGGGTTTTTCTTCGGCTTCTGGCTCTGGCTCTGGCTCTGGCTCTGGC
>NZ_SMME01000320.1 GCF_009711465.1 Parendozoicomonas verongulae
ACCCGATGTGTGACTTTCCATGTCTAAAGACAGGCATGGCTACTGTCTAATATTTGTTCGCCAAAACATAACAGACAGTGATCGCCATGCCCCTCGAAGAGTTTATCATCAGTGTGTTCTGCTTGATCGACGATTTGTATTCTTCATGTATTACTGAGCCTATCCGTAAGCGAGGCACTCCTCCCAAGCTTGCCGATAGCGAGGTTCTCACTATGGAAATTGTCGCTGAATGGCTTGGTATTCACGAAGATAAGGCAATTTGGAAATACTTCCACCGGGAATGGCAGCACTTTTTCCCTTCTCTTCCTGATCGCTCACAGTTCGTGCGTCAGGGAGCCAACCTCTGGCGAGTAAAGCAGTGTCTGCACACCGCTCTTTTGCAAAGGCTCGGTGCTGATCGTTCCGACCTCCACATCATAGATGGCTTTCCCATAGAGGCTTGCATCAGAACACGGGTGGCCAGAAGTCGCTGCTTTAAAGGTGAAGCGTGGTTCGGGCACTGCGCATCAAAGAAGAGAGGGTTTTATGGTTTTCAGGGGCATCT
>NZ_SMME01000856.1 GCF_009711465.1 Parendozoicomonas verongulae
ACAGGGGTTCGAGTCCCCTACGGGATGCCAGTTTTAAAAAAGCTAATGCTTCGGCATTAGCTTTTTTTGCTTTTTCTCCAATATCCTGCCAACGATGCCCCTAGAATATTCTGGGTAACGCTAAACAATGCCCCAGGCAGGGCTGCCATCAAAGAAAAGTGCTTAAACGCTATAGCTACCGCCAGACCAGAGTTTTGGGTGCCCACCTCAATAGCAATGGTTCGACTCTGCCTTTCACTCAAACCAAATAGTCGTGCACACCCATAACCACACGCTAAACCCAGTGAGTTGTGCAGAAGCACGGCAACCGCAACGACCGTCAACAGACTCTGTAAACTCTCGGCATTCACGGCCACAACAATCCCAATGGTTATCACAATAGCGAGAGCTGAAAGTACGGGCAGGGCACTGTAAAGATACTTGAGCAGGCAATGACACAGCGTGTTCAGGGTAACCCCTGCTAAAACCGGTACTAGCACGATTTTAGTAATACTTGTCAGCATACCCAGCCGATCCACTTCAATCACTTTGTGCAAGTAGATCCCCGTTAACCAGGGCATCAGAAGCACGGAAAGCAGGGTCGAAGTCAGCGTCATTGAAATGGAGAGTGCAACATTGCCTTTGGCAAGATAGGTAAGCACATTCGAAGCTGTACCTCCGGGGGCGGTACCCAGAAGAACCATACCGGTCATAATAGCCGTAGAAACACCGAGCTGAAGGCTGATCACAAAGGCCAGCAGAGGCATCACCAGAAATTGCAGACAGACACCAATCACCAATGAACGAGGGCGGCGAAATTCTCGTACAAAGTCATTTGGCTTCAGAGTCAGTCCCATAAAAAGCATGATGATAGCGAGCAAAGGAACAATGAGCGGCTTGCTTGAACTGATCTGTGGTGCAAATATATATCCACCTGCGGCGCCAAGAAGGGCAAACACAGGCAGAAATACAGAGATTTTGGGCATATTTCAGTCTTCTTTCGTTGTAAGTGCTGGCGTATGCCGTCCCTGGTAGAGTATTTTACTGAGCAGACCCTTGCGGGTTATTTATTTAGCACAGGTTTTCCGTATATATGCAGTCAGCAAGCCAACCAGAAAACAGGAATAGCCAGTCACCCGAGGTAAAGTCAGCCTCTGACGAGGTCGGTATTCTTCTGGCTGAACTGAGTCAAAGAAATACCAAGGATGTGATGGGGCATGAGGCTCTTCGGGTACTTCGCCTGCTATGGCCCTCTGTATTCAGGGTTTCATCCCCAAGACCTCTGAAAATCGGTATAGATAAAGACATTGCCGCAACCGGGAAAATTCCTCAGGAATTTATCAAAATAGGGCTGCGCTGTTACACCCGTCTGGACCAGTACCTGGAAAGCACTCGGGTTGGCCGGGCACGTATAGGGCTGGATGGTAAAGGCCATGGCAAGGTACGGCTGGACGAGGCGGTCAATGCAGACCTGATGCTGTACGACCGCTATCTGCGTAAAAACCCTCCCAGAGCATTCGTGGGGCAGCTGCGTCTGGCTACGGAAACAGAAAAAAACCAGCCCACGTATTAATAAACTCTTACAGCTCAGGACGTCCTTCCCCTTCTGGCCTCTGAGCTGTAAGCACTGCTACCCTTTCAGTTATCCCTTCCACCCGCACTGTACCTTCTCTTTGTTGTCATAGATTTCCTACACAGTTCTGAAGGTATGCGTTCCGAAATGGATAATCGAACTCTCACTCCCGGCGGAGCACGGGCAACTTCTCCTGAGCCGAGTATATGGCACACTCCAGCTCCTGAGCAGAATACAGGGCACACTCCAGAGGTATGCAGGGAGGAATCCACTGTCTCCGCTGTTAGGGATACCAGCCCACTATTGTCTGATTCTGGCAACAATATCCCTGCCAGGGGCTCTCCATTATCTGATCGTGAGTGCAGCATTGTTGCAGATTTAAATCCTGCTCATACCCCGATTACACCGGACTCATCTGAGGGCGATTTATGTTCGGAGGATGAAGGTGAATACGATGTTGAAGATACGGATATCACTGTTATGCGTGTTCATGTTTATGCGCTTCAATTGCGCTTATATACGGGGAACGATGGGGAGGATCAGGGGCAGGAATGCATAACTCATGTTGAAAAATTTATCAGCCTGTTAAATGAAAAACTGTTAAGCAGCGACTGTTCGGAGAAGGTGTTCCTGCTGATCTGTCATTGGTGTAGCAACATTGCACAGGCTTTGGATGAAACGATATCTGGAGTGGCTGAGAATGATATTGCCCGCCTGAGAAGCCTTTTACTGGGGTTTGAGCAACTTCCAGTCAGTCACTCAGCCGCTAAAGAACACATGATTAAAGCTGCAGATCTGGGAGATATTCATGCTGCTTTCTGGGTAGGGCTAATGAACATAGAAAATAGCCCTGATCAGGCCATCGAAAATTTGAAGCGGGCTTATGAAGGTGGTGTTGTTGAGGCCCAAAAGTGGCTGGGTGCGTGTCTGGCTACTGAAGCCGAGCGGTTCCGCAGGCTGGCTATTAAGCAAGAAAAGAGTGTGACACAAGGAATTGAATATGGAATAAGAACCACGATAACCCGCAATATCCTGCGTATGTCTGAGGCGGATCAGGAAGAGTTTGAACGCAGAGCCATAGAAGCATCCAGATACGGTGAGTTCAGTTCTCTGGCTATGTTGTCGGAGCATCTGGTCTATGGCAGCTGTGGTTTTCCCTGTGATGTTGAAAAGGCTGCTTTGTTGCTTGATCAGGGTATTGTGGAAAACTGCCCCGCGGCTATTGTGAGGAAAGCTTTACACTACGCAGATTTCGACAGCCCAAGCTTATGGCGGTTTAATCACTCTTCTCCCTGTGATGCTATAGAGTTGTTGCATTTTGCAAGGATGTGCCAAAAAAGTCAGAACATCGATAAAGTTCTTACTCCTGCTGAAACCCATGCTTTGCAACACAAGAAATATCTGTGGCCGTGCGACCGTCATCTGGAAAACATTTTTCAAGAGTGTTTATCCACAGGGCTTGAGATTCCCCCCTGTATCCTGAAAATTTTTGAGTTGGGCTGTGTCGAAAACCAACTGCAAGGGTGGCAGAGACTCAGCAAGTTTGGCGACAGTGAACCTCTATTCTGGCAGGCTGTCGCCCAGAGTTTCGAGATTAGCAACTTCACATTGGAGGACGCCCGATGCTCGGCACTGATTTGCGGTAATCGCGGCTGGAATGCCTCCTCAACACTATTAGCAAGGCTGTGGGAGCATGACGCTGATAAAAATGCTGCTGCTACTGCTTTGGCTGCTTATCGCTACCGTACTGCCGGACTCTCGGAAAAAGGGGGTAAGGTTCCGGGCTGGAACTTCCGTTCACAGGCCACCTTCTTTATTCGTCAGGGCGAGATGTTTAAAGCCATAGAGTCTGTGATTCCTGTAATGGAAATTAAAGAAATTCTTTACCCGGAAGACGTCTTTGTTTATCAAACACTGACGAAACTGTGTTATGGAGTGGATAATAAAGAATTCACCTATACCCCAATAGTCGGTTGTTATCGAGATACTATCGAGCGTTGGCGAGCCGCTATAGCAGCCGGTGAAAATCCAGCCGAGCTGTCAAAAACTTACAAACTCATGGTTACAAGTGAAGCTTCCCTGCTTCACGAAATCAGCAAAAATCCAGGGGAGCCAGTGCCACTTCCGGATTATGCCTCTCAGGGAGTACGCTGTGCTTTTCGAGCATTAGAGCTTGTACAGGCTGGTTATTTCCAAAAACCCTCTGCTGAGGGTATGGATTACCTGTTGCTGCAGTTGTGTGAAATATCGGATGGAGAGTGCCTGTTGCTGAGGCTGGATATCGGCACAAAAGCAGTGATTGACTTACTCTCAGGGATGATTGATACAACAACAGACCTTGCTATGAGATTAAACGGGCTGCGAAGTCGAGCCATGTTGTCTGGGTACACGGAGCACTTTGCAGCTTATGCGCAGGAGCTGCTCAGACATACGCTCGTTTTCGATGCTGTTGGTATTATCAGAAGGGCCAAGAACGAGCTTGCTTTACCAAGAGTGAGGGGGTTGGGGTCAAGTGCAACGGCTGAATTAACCCACCAGGAGCAGCGGAAGTTATTGGATGATATAGAACGTGATGCCTGTAACATAGGTCGGCTTTCCGGATTTGCCCCTCCAGCTGTGGATCCCTCTTTGCCTCTGTCAGTGCCATTGAAGAAGCTGATAAAAAACTTCTGGATTACAGCGCACTCTACAACTCATGAAAGTCAGAGAACGCTCTTCGAGCTGCGCTCACGACTCCCATTCATACTACACACTTATGGTGACAGGTTGCAGGATGAACGGCGGCACGATCCACAAACTGAGGATGTTCAAACCTATTTCTATCTTCTGGGCACAGCAGCCCATAATCTGCAGTTACCCGCTGAAGCGGCGGAATATTTTACTCTGGCTATAGCCCATGGTTTCAGCAAAGTGGATGTGGTTGCCCAGGCTTATGCTGCTGTATCTACCTGCCCTGTGGTTACGGAGCTACAAATGAAGCCAGCTTTCAAGCAGGTTTATAGCTGGATGGTAGATGCCCGACTGCAAGCCCTGGCAGGTAACCTGAGTAAGTTCACGGAGACGGACTTTCCATATGCCGATGTGCAGGCCCTGTTCAAAATTGCAGATGATACTGCAAAATTAGGCTGCAATGGGGGGTATGCCGAGCTTTATGAGCATCTGTCCCGAATGCTCTACAGGGGCTTGCCCGCCCTAGCTGACAGAAGTAAGGTCTCAAATGATCTGGAGCGATTCAAGAACAGGGCGTTGAGTGCTGAAAACCCGCACATTCTGGCACCTCTGGTTTTAACATTTACTACATCCCAGTGTGACCTGGCCTTAACAAACCCCCGCCAGGTTTTCTGCGCGTTGAGCTGGTTGCCGCCTCATGAGGCGAAGTTTAAGGGCCAGAACTTTGCTCTGAGTATGTCGAGCAACTTATTGGAGCTGGTGTACAGGTCCCGCGAAACCCATTTGCAGCAATTTTACCGGGAAGTGGAAGACACCTGTCATCCAGATTATGCACCGACTCTTCTTGCTCTGAACCATGTTTATAAACAACAGCCGGATTATGCCTTTAAAGTTGACCTGGAAAATATGGACTACGGTAGCCGGACGTTAGCTGATGTGATCGGACAACTGAAGGCCGGCTCTAGTACCTGTGTGCATAGACAACTGGTAAAACGTACTACCAGGCTCACGTGTACTGATAGGGCGGCCGCAATGCTGCTGTTTGTCCAGCTGTATGTTTATGGTGACATTGAAGCCCTTCCGGACAACTTTCATCTACCTAGTGCGTTGGAATATGCCTGCGATCATAATTTCGCCTGCGCCTGGACCTGCAAAGGTATCCTTGCCTTGCGCGAGGGTAAACGGGCAGAAGCATTAAGTTTCTTTTCCTTAGCGAAAGCCAAGGATGATGGTAAAGGAAATCGTATACAGGCTCCTGACCCGGAAGGGGTTTATCTGGAAGCTTTATGCCTTTTAGAGCAAAAAGATTATGAAAATGCACGTCGGCGCTTAACCTACGCAGCGATACTGGACTACTTACCAGCTGTTTGTACGTTGCGGCAGCTATCCAGAAAGGACGATGCATTCAAGGAATCTGTTGTTGACATGGGGCAGCCCTGGTTGCGCCAGTGCCCACTGGCCGGTGTGGTTATGGATTTAGAGCGCCTGCAGGAGGGATTTGAGCAGGTGAAGCCGGATGAACACTCAGCATTAACAATGCTGATGACCAGAATGTCCAATTATGCCTGTAGTCATGATCCGGTCATTCTGTTCCATATTATTGCTGCAGTGCAGCACAACCCATTGTTGCAGAGCTGGATTAAGCTGGAGCAGCTGGTTTCCTCCCTGAGCACTCATATGAGTAAAGGGTATGACTGTTTACTGGGGCTGCACCCTGATAAGAATATTGTTGTAGAAGCTATTCAAAGCGTGGCTCAACAGAATCAGCAGGATTACTCAGCCCTGCTCCAGCTTCTTATGGTTAAAGAAGAGCCCATAAAGCCTCATATGGTTAAAGAAGAGCCCATAAAAAAGAAGGCCAGGAAAACCAATAAGTCCAAAGCTCCAGTCCTTTCCGATAAAAGCGCAATGCCATCAAGAAGGCCTGTCAAGCAGGAGAACGTTCCTCTTCTGCCACAGTCCCGGCCTCTGGAGCCACCACCGCTTCCCGACCCTGTACCTGTAGAGGCTATGTCTCTTAGGGAGCTATTGTCTGGAATTCAACAGAAGAAGGCACTTTATACTCGCGATGAGTTTTTGGCAGAATTGAGCCATCGTTACACTTCCGGGGCAATTCCTCCGGATAAGATCGCTGATGCCTGTCTTAGCGCTATGGAGTCCTGCTACAAGGTGCGAGACTGGGAAAGAACCATAGCCTGGCTGGCCAGAGCGTACCCTGACAACCTATCTCAGGCGTTACTGCAACTATTAAAACGCGAGTGTTCCCGTGACCCTCTTGATAATGAGTGGGTGCTGGATCTTATTCAGGAATGTTTGAATCGTGGTCCTTTTATGTTACCCGAAGACTGGGGCATGAAGGACGTAGTGCAACTGGTCAACAGACTTTTGCCCTTAGCCCATGAGAGGCCAGTGTTGCAGCTGCAGTCCGGATTATGTGATCGATGTTGCGAACTTATCCGGCATGAGGCGTCGCCTGATGTGGTGATCCGTTTGCTGGACTTGCCATTATCTCCAGAGAACCTTTTGCAAGTGCTGGAGGGGCTCATGCAGTCACCCTTGTTGCTGTGTGAGAGTCGCGTGACAGAAACGCTTTTGCATTTACTGCTGACGCGCCTTGATAGAGAGCAATTCAGGAGCAGCGCTGCGATAGAACTGTGCCACATTGTCAGTAAAACTGCACCAGAGCTGACTCTGACTGTACTGGACACAACCAGCTCTCTGTCGGAGCTGAGTGAGGACGACTGGACGCTCTACCAATACTGTCAGGATCAGGTCGATCTTTCGCTTCCACCAGAGGCTGTTTTTACAGCCTTGAGTGAGAATGCGGAAGCCAGGCTCGAACAGCTGGAAAGTCTTCGTGTAATGAATACGCAGATGAGTCGGAGTATTGCACTTTTGCGCCATCGCCTGTTTGCTCTTGAATGTCGTCTCTTGTCTGCTGTTCCCCCCTTTGAGAGCCCTGTTGTTTCGGATGTCGAAGCGTTAAGAAAACGCCTGGAGCTGATGGCTCGTGTGATATACGTTCGCAGAAAGGTATTGGACAGTGATATCTCCGATGATGTTAAACCGAGTATACAGGAAAAACTGAAACAGCTGTCTGATGAGGCTTTGATGAAATTCACCGAAGAGGAGAAGGCAAAGATCGCCCGGCTGTCCATGAGCGAAGAGGAGAAGGCAAAGATCGTCCAGCTGCCCATGAGTGGAAAGGAGTGGGGAGTCTGTAAGGCGAAAGAGGCTCAGAGAAAGAGCCAGCAGGAGGCTGTGGAAGCTATTGAGGCTGCCTGGAAGACGGACAGTCAATACAAACCTGAAACGCTCCAGCTGCACTACTGGCTCAAGGCATTACGTTATCAAACAGAACTGAGTCAGGATGGTGCCTATGCCCTGCGGATAAATAGCTGCAAAGCACTGATTGAGCTTCTTCTGGCTAAAGAGGAAGACAGTCAGAAAAAACGTGTGAAAGCATTGAGTCGGTTTATAGCAGCTGACGTCTCCAGAGAAACGATAGATTGCGCAAGAGGAACCATTGCCAATGAGTGCAGAGCCGCTGTGGATTATTTGAAAAGTGTCGTTGAATCAGGGCAACTGTTGGGAAGTGCACAAAGGGCGCAGCTTTCCAGAGTTCTTGATTTCTGGACAACCTGTGGCTTGCCCAAGAGTGAGGCGGAATCCATAGCCGGAGAGTTTGCATCGCCTCAGAAGAGTATGGCTCACTCCAGAGAACCATGTCTGTCGAAAGAGGAGTCGTGCTCCGAACAGTGTGCCGTGGTGAAAAAAGAGGTTGATGCTGCGGTAACCCATGCTGAACGAGGGTATCAGGAAGAGCAGAACCCCATAGATGCAAAAAGCCTCCTTTCCGAAGCCAGGCTTTTGGCAGAAAATGCTGAAACAGATGATGGGCTGATATCTTTCTTTGATTTCCAGTTCTCTTGTGATGAGGCAGCTCAGTTGTTTCTCCGACCAGATGTCAGTTTTACCGAGTGCCGTGAAGCCTTTTCCCGCATTATGACAATGCGCAAGCATTACGATGTTGATCTCACAGATGACATTGTGGCTCCCTTGCAAAAGCAATTTCATCGAAGAGCTATAGATCACTATGTCCAGTTAAAAGGCTGGAAGAGAGTACGATCTCACTATCTGACCCTGAAGGAACTTATATGGAGAAACTTTTCAACACTCACGAGTGATGAAGTGAAGACTTTCAGGAAGACGCTTGAATCCGTTAAGCGGTTGGCCATGAAAAACGGCTGGAGCGATAGAGAAGATGTGGAAGCGCTGATTAAATGCCTTGATATTGCTCATTTAGAGCAAGCGTTACAACCGATCAGGGAAGGCCACTTAGATGACATTGCGATTCCCTTACAAAAGCAATTTCATAGCAGAGCTATAGATCACTATGTCCTGTCAAAAGGGTGGAAGCGTGTATGGTTTCACTATCTGACCCTGCAAAAACTTATTCAAGGAGACTTCTCTACACTCACGAGTGATGAAGTGGCGGCTTTCAGGAATGCGCTTGAATCCGTTCAGCAGGTGGCCAGGGAAAACGACTGGAGTGATACAAAAGATGTGGAGGCAGCGATTGCACGGCTTGATATTGCTCGTGTAGATAAAACGTTAAAACAGATCAGGGAAGGCAACTTGCTCAGGCCTGAGCCCTGGACCAACCTGTCTCTGTGCGAAAAAGATATGGCTGACCTTCGCAGACAGAAAGTCTTCCTTGATAACCCCTCTATACGCGCTGCTGTCCTCCACCGTTCCAATCTTCTTGCCGGTACACGGAGAGGTCTTATACAGTGGTGGGAACGTCAGAGAGGAAATAAAACAACAGAAGGCGTAAAAGACTACGCCAGATCCTACGTTTATCTGGCCCCGGAATGCAGAAAGATTCATCTGAGTATAGAAAGTGATGCATTTTTGGAGAGCCCCCTCACCATGGAGAATCATTTTGAACAGTGGATTGATACCCTGGATATAACCTATGAGCCCTACCGTGTCATAAGCGCTACTTACCGATCTCTCCTGTACATGCTTTTAGCCTCAAACGCTTTAAGCAAAGGCGATGATAAAGCCTTCAGAGATCATATGGGGCTGTGCAAAAATACACTGAGGCGAGTGGATTATAAAACACCGGAAACTGCCAGGGTGATTCAGGCTGTTACCCAGTTCTGCAACAATATCTCTATACCAGCTGTGTCTACAGAGGGCAAAGCGCTGAATGAAACGCTTTATCGAATTCAGTTAAAGGGTATCTCTGGGCAGCTGAAGGAAAAGCCTCTCCAGCCTTCAGAATAGTGCTGTGTCTATGTTTTGTGCTCTGTTCTTTTGTAAACAGCCGTGTTAAAAAGCCCTTGGCAACTGACTGAACCTGATAAACAACGCAGATAATAACAAAGTCATAAAAGAGGCTTCAGGCCCGGGGGAAAAATGAAAATAACAAAAGTCATCGCGACAGCTGCCGTCTGTTCCGGTGTGGCCTTCAGTGCTTCTGCTCAAGCCCAGGAACTGCGTCTGTTGACCTGGGGTGGTTATGCTCCTCAGCCTGTGATCGACCTGTTCGAGAAAGAAACAGGCATCAAGGTTAAAGTGACTCTTTCCAACAATGAAGACATGATCTCCAAGCTGCGGGCGACCCGTGGGGCCGGTTTTGATTTAGCTCAGCCCAGTCAGGACCGTGTAGCCAGTGCCCAGCAGGAGTTCCGAATCTACAAGCCTGTGGATATGAGTAAGATCGACAAGTCGCTCTATATCCAGTCCATGCTTAAATCCACCCAGGACAGCACCAGCGTAAACGGTAAAACCTTTGGTGTTCCTCATGTCTGGGGTACCAGTGGCCTGATCGTCAACACTGCGTCCGGTAAGAGCGCCTATAGCTTTGCGGATCTGTGCTCTGAAGATTACAAAGGCAAAGTCTCCTATCGTCTGAAGCGTCCAACGCTGATCGCCTTCGCCTTCGATATGGGTGAAGACCCCTTCGCCGCTTACGATGACCCTGTTAAGTACGAAAAGATTCTGTCCAAAGTGGAAGATCGCCTGGTGTCCTGCAAGGGCAACGTGAAGGCGTACTGGAGTGGTGGCGATGCCCTGATCAACCTGCTGCGCAGTGGTGAAGTCACCCTGGCTATGGGGTGGGATGCAGGCGGCTGGAAGTTGAACAAGGAAAACAAGGACATTAACTACGTAGCGCCTCAGAGCGGTGCGCTGGGTTGGGTCGATACCTTTGTTTTGCCAGCCAAAGGTAAGAACGACGAAGCCGCTTATCAGTGGATTAACTTTGTCAACCGTCCTGAAATTGCGGCCCTGATTACCTCTTCCGCTGGCCAGTTCACCGCCTCGGCCGGTGCCGCTGCATTTGTTGAAGAAGGATTGAGTAACAGCTACAAGGCCAGCTTCGATCAGGCAGCTCTCGACAATATCAAATGGTACCCACCTGTGCCTGCAGGTTTGGAAACCCTTGAAGGTAAGGTTCTGGATCGCATAAAAGCGGCTCAGTAAGTGCCCGATCAGGGTGCTCAACTCCTTATCCGCCATTTCCCGTCTTAAGAGCAAATGATGGCTGTTTTTAATTTACAGCTGTCGTTTGTCTGGCTGTTGTTGCAGGTATTGCCATTATGACCAGCGCGATAGATCTCAGTTGTCTCAGTCTCCATAAATCATTTCGTGACTTTCAAGCTGTACAGAATGTCAGCTTTGAGATTCCCCGTGGTTCTTTTTTCTCAATTCTGGGCCCGTCCGGGTGCGGGAAAACAACGCTCCTGCGTATGCTGGCGGGTTTTCTGGAGCCAAGTTCTGGCGAGATGAAAATCAAAGGCCGCTCGATGCTGGGAATTCCTCCCAACAAGCGCCCGGTGAATATGGTGTTCCAGCACCTTGCCCTGTTTCCCATGATGTCGGTGGCAGAGAACATTGCCTACGGTTTGAAGCGTCGCAGAGAAAAGCCGGACTTCATTAAGCGCAAAGTGGAAGATGCACTGGAGCGTGTTGGGTTGCCCGGTATAGGCGACAGGGATGTCAGTCAGCTGTCTGGTGGTCAGAAACAGCGTATCGCCATTGCTCGCTGTCTGGTGCTGGAGCCAGATGTGCTGCTTCTGGATGAGCCATTAGGTGCTCTCGACCTCAAGCTCCGTGAGCATATGAAAGTGGAGCTGAAAAAACTGCAACAGGCCTTTGGCACCACATTTATTTACATCACCCATGATCAGTCCGAAGCCATGGTGATGTCTGATCAAGTGGCGGTGATGAATAAAGGCCGCTTCGAGCAGGTCGGTTCGCCACAGGAGTTGTATTACCACCCGAAAACACCTTTTGTGGCGGGTTTTGTGGGGGAAAACAACCGCTTTTCTGGCAAGGTGTCCAATGTCTCTGTGCATATTGTGCAGGTGAAAACGGATTGCGGTCAGACCCTCTACGCTCAGCAGCGGGAAGAGCAGCCCCTCGCTGAAGGTATGGATGTAGAGCTGTTTGTGCGTCCGGAAATGATCCACCTCAGCCGTGAGCGGGTATTCGCCGACGAGAACGATATGACCGGCCGGGTGGAGAATGTTCTGTTTGATGGAGGCAACAGCCGTTTGCTGGTGCGGGTAGACGGCACCGGTTCAGAGATTCAAGTTGTGCACCCACAAACCAGCGAGTTTACCAACATTCATGCTGGCGACCAGCTGCACCTGAGCTGGAAAGCCGAACAAAGCC
The DNA here is from genome assembly GCF_009711465.1 of Parendozoicomonas verongulae. Classification (GTDB taxonomy): domain Bacteria; phylum Pseudomonadota; class Gammaproteobacteria; order Pseudomonadales; family Endozoicomonadaceae; genus Sansalvadorimonas; species Sansalvadorimonas verongulae. Next base: position 11,909 of record NZ_SMME01000856.1, read on the forward strand.
ATGTGTTTGCCAGCAACCGCAAGGAGGCTACGGTATGAGCCTGACGGAGAGATGGTTGTCGGGAAAGCGCGTTGCGCTGTTCCTGCTATTGATGCCGTTGTTGCTGTACCTGTTCTTTTTGATTCTTCTGCCCCATCTGGAAATTCTCAATATCTCCCTGCGGGAGCGGGTGAGTTATGGGGTGTATGAGTTCAGCCTGGGCAACTATCAGGCGTTTTTTACAGAGCCTCTTTACTGGCGAACCTTCCTGCGTACCGCGGTGATGTCGGTGCTCACTACGGCTATTACACTGGTGGTGGCCTTTCCTATTGCCTGGTATATCGCCAAGGTGGCGCAAGGGAAATCCAGGAGTGTGCTGTTTCTCGCCTGCCTGATTCCCTTCTGGGTGAGTGAGCTGGTGCGCACCTACGGCTGGATGATTCTGCTGCGGGAAACCGGCGTGATCAGCTCGTTACTGCAAACTTTAGGGCTGGTGGATGGGCCGGTGGAGATGTTGTACAACGATGTCACAGTAATGGTCGGGCTGGTATACACCTCCATGCTGTTTATGGTGGTGCCTCTGGTCAGTACGCTGGATGGTTTGGATGACAGCTTGGTGGAAGCCGCTTATGACCTTGGGGGGAACGGCTGGCATGCCTTAAAAGAGGTTGTGATTCCCTACGCCATGCCCGGTATTGTGTCCGGTTGCATTGTGGTGTTTATGCTCACTCTCGGGAATTATCTCACTCCCACGCTTCTCGGTGGCAAAGACAGTCTCTGGTTTACTGAGCAGATTTTTACCCAGTTTATTACTCGCTTTAACTGGGAGCAGGGTTCGGCTTTCGGTATTCTTCTGCTGGTGTTGTCGTCCCTGATGGTGTGGCTCGGGTTGAAGCTGAGTCGTCAGTCTTTCACAGAAGCCATGGGGAGGTAGAGCATGATTGCATCGATTCCCCAAAGCCGTGCTTTTCCGCGAACCTATCTGGCTTATGTGACCGTCTTCTTTGTGTTTCTGATGGCACCCTTGCTGGTGGTAGCGGTGTTCTCCTTAAACGACAGCCTGTTCCCATCCCTGCCGTGGCAGGGGTTTACTCTGGACTGGTTTCTTGCCGATACGCCCGAGCGAACCGGCCTGTTTCACGACAAGCGCATTATGGCCAGTATTGGTGTCAGCCTGATTGTGGCGAGTTGTGTAGCGGTGCTTTCAGTGCTGCTGGCGATCTCCAATGCGTTTCTGTTTGAACGACAGAGTTTCCGTGGCAAGTCGCTGCTGTACAGTCTGATGCTGGTGCCTCTGGTGATTCCCGGTGTGATTCTGGGTATCTCCGTGCTGGCCTTTGGCAGCAATGTGGCGAACGGTCTGGAAGATAACTACGGCATTGATCTGGAGTTTCTACGGCCGGGCTTAACCATGGTGATACTGGGGCAGTTTTCCTTTATCAGCACTATTTGTACGCTGGTGATCTCCGCACGGCTACGCAAGTTTGATATCCAGCTGGAAGAAGCGGCCCTGAACCTCGGTGCCAGCCGTTTTGATGTGTTCAGAACCATCACTCTGCCATGGTTGAGGCCCGCGATTATCGGTTCGGTGATCGTAGCGTTTCTGATGTCCTTCGAAAACTTCAACACCACACTGGTGCTGGTGGGTAGCGATGCCCCGTTAACCATCACTATGTTCGACCGCATGCGGGAAGGCTCAACGCCGGTGCTGAATGCGGTATCTTTGCTGTTGATGGTGGCGTCAGGCGGTTTGGCTTTGTTGAGTATTTTTGTGCAACGAAAGCAACCGGGGCGGGGTTAACGCAGACTTTATTCAACAGGTGTTCTGGAAGCAGCATCCTGTAGCCAGGATGCCGCTTTCACGGTTTCGTTATGCATATGACCAATGGCTCCATGCATACTTTCATAGACTTTTGCCTCCAGCATTTTATGACGGAGAATAAGCCTTGCTCGGTAGACCAACTGCTCTTGAGTGAGCAGTGCAGTTTGTGAAAGGTGCTCAGCCAGCTCTTCGTTGATTTTCTTTTTCTCCTTGCGCAGCTCCTGAATGGTTGAGACAAACTCTTTGATATTATTCTTGGCTTCCCTGCGCATGGCTAACAGTGTTTTGTTGTAATCGGCGCGGGCGGTTTCATCGGTTAAGCCAGCATCAAATCGATCTTGCTGATGCTTTTGTTTATATTTTTTCATGCTTCTTCTGTTCAAGAGTTTATTTATCGATTCTGTTGCCATGGTGGCTGTGAAGCCGTAAGCCCAGAACAACACACCCACAGAGGAAGGGATAGGAAGCAAGCCTGCCAGTGTAGGGTTGGCTCCGGTTGTTACTTTGGTAATGCTGCTTTCGACATGGCGCCACAGGGTGCTGCGCAGTGTGCTCGTAACGTAGCTCACCCCGGCTTTAGCGCCTTCCCCAGCGAGTTGAACGCCACGTTTAAGATGTTCATTTAACTGTGCACTGCTTTTCTTCACATCTAACTCTTGCAGGCTGAGCGGTTGATCCAGGTTCAGTTTTTCATCGAGAAAGATAGCAATATGATCTATATCTCCAATGCGGTGGGTGAGGGTGTCTTTAGCCCAGCGAGTGTAATCCTGTTTGGGAAGGTACCAGTGTTTTTTCAAACCTTTAGCGTTGGCAGCATGGTTAAAAATGGCCATACGGGTGCGGTTGTCCATTGCTTCGAAAGGTTTCCACAGGGTCTCGAAGTTATCGGCAAAATGTTTATCAAGGCTGCTGACTTCCTGCACTGCTTCTACCAACAAATTGTCCAGGCTGCTAAAGGCCTTCCCCAGTTGCTGGGAGCGCAGTTGTGTCAGTACCTGAATGCGGCGATATTTAGCCAGCTCAGCTGCGGAAGTAGGTGGTTTTTTGCTTAGAGTGTTTACGTCACGCTGCAAATTTTTGAAGGCGTTAAGGGTATTGGTAAGGCCAGAGTGGCGGGTGAACCAGCTGTAGCTGTCGAGGTAGTCTTCCACTTCATCGTTATTAAGGTCACCGCCTGCCTTGCCCGCTCTGACTTTTTGAGCTTTTTTGAGTTGTGTGGCCTTTCTAAACTGCTGTATACGCTCAACTACCGTACCGACACCAAACCAGGCGAGCGTAGAGATCACATAGGTCGCCCCCATAATAACCACGGAAATACCACCGCTTTGAACACCATACACCAGCGCCAGCAGAGCCAGTGAGCCAGCCTGGACCCCCATTATGCGCTTGTTGCGCTCGCACCAGCGCAGGGCGCGCAGGGCAAAATCCTTGAATAGCCGGGTCAGGTGCCCGTTATCCACCTGTTGTTGTATCAACCACTCGTCGTCTTTATCACAAATAAAATCTGGCTGAGATTCCGGGGCCACGAGGGTCGGCTGCCCCTGTACTTTCCACTGTCCATTGTCATTTCGCTTCAGGGAGTAATGGCTTTGCTGTTGAGGCGGCTTTGATTTATGAGAAGAGTGTGACGTGCGCGAAGACTTCAGTGAACGAACGGGTATAACGCCTGCCCGCATGGTATTGCGATGCCGTAAACGCCCAATATATTCCATCGCTGAAGTTTGGCTGCGCTCTTTTCCTGAGGCTGTTTTGCGGTTGCGTGCGATAGTTAGCCCAGAAACTGCATCCGCCAACAATAGAAATCGGGTGAGAGTGAAGTCTTGCTCTCCCTTCATTTGATGCTGTTTGAACAACTGGTCAATCTGGCGGGTCGCATCCTGCAGGGGAAAACCAGCTGCCCTTAGCTGCTCAATAAAATGTTCTCTGGCAGAATCAACGGTGCCTCCGGCATCGGCTAACAGTCTTTCTGGCTGAACGAGGGAGCCCGTGCGACGGGAAAGATGAATACTTCTATGAGTGCCTGCGTGTCGCCGTTTGGCTCTGTTTATATAACGTTGGCCCTGAATGGTAGATACCACCCGCTTGTGTTCATTACCCAGGCGGCGGATGGCGTTCTTGACTTCCATTAAATTCGCCAGGTCCAGGTCCTGGGGTTTACGGATGTGGTGAGCGTTCAGCAGGGTTTGAATAACATGTTCGGCATCTTCCAATCCTAAGCCTGTCAGAGCCACAAGCTTCCCGCATAAATGGGGAATCAGCAGCTGTGGGATAAACCTGTCGGGCATTACTTTTTGACGGCCAGTGGCAATGTATTCATAGGCCAGTCGAACCGGGTCGCTGTTCACGCAGCGATCTATCACTTCGATGCGCTTTGCGGTGACCGATTTTGCAGTGGGTTCCTGGTGGAGGACGCCATCCTTTTCCCGAATTTTGACCACACCTCCCAGTTGCAGCGCCATGGCAACATGGAGGTTCTGGCGGGAGTCCAGTTCACTGGTGGGGCGGTTGTGGTGATTTTCACTGGGGCTCCAGTGGATATTGCGGTTTGCCAGAGGAGAGTTAGCGGGCTGTGAGTAGGAATGTCTTTGCTGTTCAAACTGGTGAACGTAGGCTTTATACAGCGTCTGACCAACCGGCTGTTCCCGGTAATGCTTGTCTCGATGAGAGAATATGCGATCAAAGAGTGGCTTCACGAACCGATTGCGCTGCCAGCCAGTTGTGACCTGAAAACCTTCCCTTGCCGAGGGGAGGCAGCGCAGCTCGGCTCCCTGACGCTTAAGCTTATGCCAGCTGTCAGGGAACATTTTGCGAAATTTAACCTGTTTGTTTGCTTCCATGGCCTACCAGTCTGAGTCGGCTTTTCCTTAACCGATACTCAAAGATTAGGCGGCTTTGAGCAGAGTCTCCTATAGTGCGGTGGTACTCTCTTCAATTCGTTGTAGCAGAACCTTGCGATAGTTCATCAGCAGCCCCTGTTCCCCCATGGCATGGCCTATAAAGGCAACATCCGTGACAACGTAGAGGGACTGACTGAGTTGATGATTGTGGTGGTCATTATCGGTATTTTTGCAGCCTGGCAGGCTCAGACAGCCTGCTTGCCAGGGGCGATGGTTCCAGCGGCTTTCGGCGCTTGAGCTTTCATGCTGCCGTAAACATTCACCAGTGCGCCACCCATAATCATCGCACCGCCGATGAGTGTCCAGTGGGAAGGGAGTTCGTTGAACAGTGCCCAGCCAAGAACCATGGAGAAAATCACCTGTACATAAGAGTAGGCTGTCGCCTTGCTCGCTACTTCTGTCTTCATGGCATTGGTTATGCCTACCTGACCAATTTGAGTGAATACTCCTACCAGAATCAATAACACGGCGGTCTGAAAATCCGGTACCACAAAGTCACCGCCCATCAATACCAGCGACACTGGCAGAGCAACGAGCGGGAAGTAAAGAATAATCACCGAGCTGTCTTCTGTCTGGCTCAGTTTACGCACAACCACATAGGCACAGGCACTGCCGAAAGCACCAAGCAAAGCCATCAGAATGCTGAATGTAGGCATATCACCGGGCTCACCAAACAGGAAGCCAGGGCGTACGATAGTCATCAAACCAGCGATGCACAGTGCAATACAGATAATGGTGGACATCTGTACCCGTTCTTTCAAAAAGAACAGCGCGAGAATCGCAGTAAATACAGGGTGCAGGTACTGCAGAATAGTGGCTTCTGCCAAGGGTAAAGTGGTCACAGCGTAATAAACACAAATCAGTGCCATTGTACCGAATATACCCCGCGCCATCAGCAGTGGTTTGTTATGACCCAGCAGGGAAAGCCCTTTGCGGCGCACATCCACATAACTGATGATCAGCGATACCAGCGCCCGGGCTGCGACAATCTCCATTACCGGAATACCATGGACGCTCACCAGTTTTACGGCACTGGTCATCAACGCGAAACCAAGGGCAGAAACCATCATGTAACGCACCCCGATGGGGAATGAAGAGCTCAGAGACTGAGGCATAGGCGTTTTTATATGTCCGTGTGAGTGAGAGAGTTTTGGGACGGTAAAGGAATCCCACAAAGGGCACAATTCTGATTACCCGCAAGGCTGCATGGTGTGTTAGCGAATGTAACTTTGTTGTCAGTGGAGGGAGAAACCGTCCTGCCACAGAGCTGTCTTAAGGGTTCAAGACAAGGAGTGCGCTGTCATGATACACGGTTCCCGATCACCATCCTCTCAACACGCTCAGCAAGATTCTGTTCACCCGGCAAGCCCGCCACCGGACGCTATCGTAGAGTTAAAGTTAGCTACGCCAGAAGGCACACCATCAAAAACGCCGGCCGCTACGCCTATCAGTGAACGCAAAACTGAGGTTGAAGAAACAACAGCGTTTAAAGAGTGGCCACCGGCGGCAGACCTTGATCGTCAGGCTCTGTGCCAGCTGATAGTAGATGAACTCTCAGCCTTCTGTAATAAAAATCCAGCCATCAATGAAACGCCGGAGCAATGTCAGGCACGGCTGGATAGCCTGGCGCCCTTTTGTGCGCGTCCGAAGCTGTTCAAGCTGGATAGTGAACTGATTGCGTGTATTGGACAACCTGAATTCGAGAAATATCCCGCTCCTTTGCAGTGCGGGCTTCTGGTCTCTCTGGTGTTTGCAAAGCTGAAGTTGATTTTTACGAAAAAGAAAGATGATCGAAAACCGGACGATCAGTACCCTATGATTATGGCATTAAAAGTGCTGGTAAGAGACTACAAAGAACATATTGATGACATCCTGGAAGTTATCGCCCTGCAGCGCAAATACGCCTTTGAGCCAGAGCTTCTGCAAAATCAGGAGACCGTGGATTACTTTGCCAACCTGGCCGCCAGCACACAATTTATGCCTGCGGTGTGGATGTTAAGTCGAATGGCGTTAAGCCCCCACAACACCACTGTATCCCCCGGCAAAGTGCTTGAAATGCTGGCGGCGCTGGATCTGAGCAAAAAGGTGAACGAGCTTATTCTTTCGGTTTTTGCCTTGAAGGCAGAAGATGTGGAAACCGCTCTTGAGCTTTCGAAACCATCCAATCAGACAGAGTATGACCAGGCTCTCTGGGTGTTCTCTTCATTGTTTGTGAAGCATGGAAAACGTTGCTGGCCCGGCCCGGAAGACGGCTTCCCGCAGCCAGTGCAGGTGGCTCTGTGGAAACTGCTTGATGAAACCATTGAAGGTGAGAAGCACCCTGAGATTGGAGATGCCTTTGCCTCTATAGGGATGTACTCCCGCAAGGCCCGCGACCCGGCAATGAAGAGGACGCTGGGACTTATGACCGGCTTCATGGGGTTAGCGGCGGGGGTACCGAATGTCGAAGTGGCCATGAAAAATAAATCACTGAGTCAGTATCAGCGAGATATTGCTGGCCTGGTGATGGCCTGGCACCTCAAGAGGCAGTTTATGACCCGTAAGGCGGATCCGGTCAGGGCAGCTGAGATTATGGAACGCATTGCCAAACGGGGAAGTTTTCCGCTGCTTTATCGGGATGCAGCACAGATTTATGCGGGTTTTGGACGTTATCAGGAAGCCATTGATTGTTTGCAGGCATTCCTGAAAAAGCCTCTGCCTGACTATTTGAAAGAAAGCATTAATAACCAGATCGAGTGTTATGAGCTGGCGTTGGAGGCAATGGAGTCGATAGCGGCGAAGCCCAGGGAGCAACATAAGGGAAAAAATAAAACATCAAGTTCCGCATCCCCATCGGAAAAAGAGTCCAGTGCAGTCGATGACGACTGGCTACCTGAGCAGTACAAAAAGAAAACCAGCAAAAAAGGCAGATCAACAGGTGGCGGACAAAAGGGTGCAGGAAAAGGCAAAAAAGGAAAGTCTCGCGTTGCCGGAGAAAGCGCACGGCTAACACCTGCGCCTCCCCCGGTTGTTAAGACATCCTCTAAGGATCTCAAGAAGCCCAAGGATCAGGTACAAGAAAAGGAACCGGAGCATCTTCCCGCTTCCCATGAAACGCCGCTCTTGAAAGAGGCGGTAGCCACGGGCGTTACCCCCAAACCTGCTGTGCAGGCTGTTGAAAAAATACAGAAGACGTTTCGACCCAATGGAGGTTGGTCATCGGATCACTCCCCTGTTATTGGACGTTTTTTCCGTGATCTCAGACGGCGCAGGGAGGACTATGACCTTGAAGGCGAAGCCATTTGTATGGGCGAATGGCTTCAGTGGGAAAGCGGCAAACCGGCCTATGGCCGCATATGTGAAGAAGCCGCATGGTTTTATCTGCGACAACTGGAAATGCCATTCGCGAAGTTTGAATTGCTCCCCGGCGAAAAGGCAGAAAACCGGCAGCAGCTGTTTGATCTGGCAGCCCAATGGCTGAGCCGAGCTGAAGCCTGCTATCTGGGTGTTGTTCGGGATATAGGCAGTAATCCAGCGGTTTTAAGGACATTGATTGAGCAGACCTACGAACAACAACAGGAACTCAGGGACGACCCGGAATTCCGCAAGCGTTTGCGATCCATCTGCTCATCACGGGGGCACCTGTACTCTTTGATGGCGGCGTACTCCACCAAGTGGAAAATGTACTCCCTGTATAAAGATCGCTATCAGGGTTTCTACCTGCTGAAGAGGGTGGCTGATCCGCAGTACAGTGGATAATAGTACCGTGGATAAAGGTTATTTATAGATCTGGTTGTATTGCCTGGCAGTCATTCCATACATCAACTTGTCTGCAAAGCCGGTTGCCTTCTCCTTGGCTTCTGAGGCACCTGTGGGCGGTAGAGTGCCTGCGGGGCGAGTGCAATAAGAAGTAAAACTCATATACCTTCTGCAGATCGTATAGAATCAATATCAATTATATTCAAGCACATCTTAAGTAGAACCATATGGCACTTATTGAAGGCATTAAAATACGGAATTTCAGATCGTTACGTGATGTAACCCTGGGTAAAACTTGGCAAGACAGAAAAAGGAAGCCTCTAACTCCACTTACCGTCGTCGTGGGCAAAAATGGTGTAGGAAAGAGTTCTTTGTTTGATGCATTTGGGTTTCTTGCAGATTGCCTAACTTTCGGGATTGATGAAGCATGCCATAAAAATGGACGGGGCGGTTTTGATCGGCTTAGGTCTACAGGCTCAGACGATAATATTGAATTTGAAATCTATTATCGTGAATCTTCAAATGAGAGACCAATTACTTATGAATTATCAATTGGTGCTGACCGGTACGGAAGGCCTGTAGTAGCAAGTGAAAGACTCAGGCAGCGGCGTCAGGGGCAAAAAACAGGTTGGCCTTTTTCCTTTCTTGAGTTAAATCACGGTTCTGGGAAGGTATGGTCAGGTACAGCTCTTGCTGAAAGCGAAAATCCAGATGATTATCTGAAAGAAGAAACCAATGAAACACAGCAAATAGACCTTGAAAGTGCTCAAAAGCTAGGCATTGCAACTCTTGGTAATCTAAAAGATCATCCAAGAATTGCCAAATTTAGAAAGTTTGTTGAAGGTTGGTATTTGTCATACTTTACACCCGATGCTGCCCGGGATATTCCTCGTGCTGGGCCCCAAAAACACTTGAACCGAATTGGGGATAACCTTGGTAATTATGTTCAATTCATGGAACGAGAGCACCCACGAAAATTCAAAAATGTATTGAATGAGATTGCAGGAAAAATACCAGGTGTTGAGAATATAGATACAGAGCCATCTCCTGATGGAAGGTTGCTACTGCGCTTTTGGAGTGAAGGTTTTGATAAGCCTTTTTATGCTCAACAAGTGTCTGATGGTTCATTAAAACTATTTGCCTATATGCTCCTTCTCGAAGACCCTGAACCAGCACCATTCATTTGTATTGAAGAACCTGAAAATGGCTTGTATCACAAGTTGTTAGACTCCTTAGTCGATGAATTTAGAGCTAATGCAAGTGGAAGAAAAGGAGATTCTCAACTTTTTGTTACTACTCACCAACCATATTTAGTTGACTCTCTTGATCCTGAAGAGGTTTGGATACTAGAGAAACAGGGGAGTGGATATTCTACTCTGATGCGAGCGTCTGATTATCCGGAAGTTGTTGCAATGGTTGAAGAAGGTATTCCTCTGGGAAGCCTCTGGTATAGCGATCATATAGATAGCCGGATGTAAGGGATCAGTTAATGCATTTTGAGATTCTTGTTGAAGGACAAGCAGAACTGACCGCCTTGTCGATTCTCGTGCCAAAAATCCTTGGTGAATATGACAACCCACATACATGGAAAATTCATAAGCATCGGGGGATCGGTCGTATCCCCGATGATCCCATGCAGACACCAAACCCTAAGGACACGACACTACTGCATCAATTGCCTGCAAAACTTCGTGCCTATTCTAAAGCCCCAAACACTAATCGAGCAATTATTGTACTGCTGGATTTAGATGATAAAGATATTAATGTATTTTCTCAGGAGTTACGGTCACTACTTGCCTTATGTGATGGAGATTTTGAAGCAAACTTTGCATTTGCCATCGAAGAACTCGAGGCTTGGTACTTAGGGGATAGGAGCGCACTTATTTCTTTCAATCCAGATATACGTCTTAATACCCTAAAAGATTACGTTCAAGATAGTATCTGTGGGACATGGGAGATGCTTGCAAGAGCTGACGATCCCACCGTATTAAGTCAGAAAAAGCGCGGTCGTCATTCGCTCGACAAGAAAAAAGAGTGGTCAAAAAAAATACCACCGCATATGGACGTGGACTCTAATCAGTCTCCCAGCTTCAATAAATTCGTCAACTGTCTTAGAGAGCATACAGCTGCATAAATAAACATATCAAAGGGGCAAGCTACAAGTGGTTCCATGTAACATGAACCTCCCCCGCTTTTGTGGACACCTCCATTCCTAACCGAGTGAGGTGTCCACGAGCATACACAAACAAAACAGCACTCCATACAAAAAACTGCCTGACAAGCAACCTCATCAGGCAGTTTTAACACTCAAGCCAAAGTCAAACCCCGACACAATCAGGAGCCCGACAAGGCAAAAAAAACTTAAGCAAAGTTTTCCTGAGCAAATTCCCAGTTTACCAGTGCCCAGAAAGCTTTCAGGTAATCAGGGCGAACGTTACGGTAGTCGATGTAGTAGGCATGCTCCCACAGGTCGCAGGTCAGCAGAGGCTTCTGATCGGTAGTCAGAGGAGTGGCTGCGTTGCTGGTGTTTACAATTTCAACGGAACCGTCAGCGTTCTTAACCAGCCAGGTCCAGCTGGAGCCGAAGTTGTTCACAGCCATTTCGGAGAACTTGGCAACGAACTCTTCGAAAGAACCGAAAGCTGCGTTGATAGCGTCAGCCAGTGCGCCAGTCGGCTGGCCGCCACCGTTAGGGCTCAGGCAGTTCCAGTAGAAAGTGTGGTTCCAGGTCTGGGCTGCGTTGTTGAATACGCCACCGGTGGAAGTCTTAATGATCTCTTCCAGAGACTGACTAGCCATTTCGGTGCCTTCAACCAGACCGTTTAGCTTAACCACATAGGTGTTGTGGTGCTTGCCATAGTGGTAGTCCAGAGTTTCCTTGGAAATATGGGGTTCCAGAGCATCGCGCTCGTAAGGCAGTGCGGGCAATTCAAAAGCCATTTTGCTTGTCTCCATCTCAATCCTGTCAGGCGTATGCCGAATACTGCCTCGGCACGGCAAATTCGGTTTGCGGATAATAGCACTGTGAGAACGGCTGTTGCCACGTGTTGTTACAGGGTTTTGAGCGAATGACAGATGATTACCTGTCCTCTGTAAATACGTACACCCCGGTTTCCGGGCTTGGAACCTGTAACAGTTTGGGCAGGAACTTGCGATTTTTGGGCTGGACGCGGCGGCGGCAGAGGGTGGCCGATAGGAAAGGTATTGTTGTGACTCGCTTTGGTGCATCAGAGGTCAGCATGCACAAAAAATAAAACTTTCTTTTATATTCCCATCCAGGGCTATTGGGCGCACTCCGGCTTTGCTCTAGAATGAGGGCAATTTCCTTCAGCATGTAATGTAGATGAACTCTCGCTCACAGGACGATCTCGACCACTTGCCCAGTATCTCGCTGTCACCGGATGATATGCCCGAGCGTACGCCAGACCGGAGCAAAAAAGCGTCTGAGAAAAAGGTTTCTTCCAAGACATCCACGTCTAAATCTTCAGCCCAAAAAGACGGTGGTGGATCTCGCTTCCCGATTTCCACGATTATTCTGTCTGTTGCTTTTCTCGCGCTGGCGGCAGGAGGCTATATGCAGATGCAGGCCTTGCAGACAGAATTAAGAGATGCCCAGGCCCAGCTGAAAGTCACAACGTCCCTGTTAAATGATGTCTCTGGCGCGGTGTCCCAAACCGGTGAGACATTAAGTAAAAGTGACAATAAGGTTCAGGATGAATTAAAAGCCGTCAACTTTGAAATCCGTAAACTGTGGGATCTCTCAAACAGACGCAATCGTCCAAATATTGAAACCCAGACAAAACGGGTTGATGCTTTGAGCGCCAGCGTTGCCAAGTCTGGAGAGGAGCTGGAAAACTCGGTCAACAAAATTGATAAGAATACGAAAGAATTAGCTGAGGCCGAGAAAAGGCTGGCTGCACTGCGCAAAGAAATGCAGGCAGTGAGTGCAGATGTGGTGGCCGGTTCTACCATTACCCGTGAGCAGGTTTCTGATCTGCAGAGTACCGTTGATGGCCTTTCGGCAACAGTGAAAACGGTGACATCGACCAGTGAAGGCCTGAATGCAGATATTAAGAATCAGGTGAAAGATTATGGTGAGAAGATCAAGGCTATTGATGCTCACCGTCAACAGGTGAATCGTCGTTTGCTGCAGTTGGAAAACAGTGTACGTAGTCTGCAGTCTGGCTCTCGTTCCGGTTTAACCGTTCAGCCTGCGGCCCAGAATACATCTTCTGGCACAGGAGCTGCGGCAAAGGGTTAAAGGCGAGGTGGTGGAAAGTTACCAAAACTGCTCAAGTGTTCCAGAAGCTGGCGGTTTTCAATAGACTTTTCCAGCCTCAACTCTCGGGATTGATGCTCCCACTGGGATAAGGCTTGATGATAACTGCGGCTCTTGGGGCCGTACGCCCTGCAATTCTCGCAGATAACCCGATACCACAGTAACAAGTGTTGAACTGTTCCGTTTGCACTGTTGCAGAACGGGCAGGGTTCCAACTGTTGTATTCTTGTGGTGCTCATCCTTTAACCGCCTCCTGAATGGTTGGCGTTTGTACTGTGTTCAATAACAACTAAAACAACGTCTAGGATCTGTTGTGATAACTGAGTACAACATATGGTGTCTTTTCAGGTTAGAAGCCCAGTAAAAGAGAGGCAAGAGCAAGCGTCGCCCGTCGTTTGGCGAAAGGCCTTGCTGACAGCTGGCTGCTGTCGTTTAGCTCCCATTATGTTTTTTACTGTTTTCTTATCAGGCTGCTCGTTTTGGGGGGGAGTCTGGTCAGAGAAGCAAGAGTCTGAGCTGCTTTCTGTTTCAGAGACTCGCCTGTGGCAGTTTTATGGTGTCAGTGCTGATGATGTCGCTTTACTACTAAAGGGGAAAGGTTTGGTTACGCCGGTGTACCAGGTATTGTCCAGCAATGAAATGTTGCCGGACTATGTCCGCACCGCCAAACTCTACGATGCACTCCGCCAGAGTGGTTTGTCTCTGGTACCTGTCGAAAATACGCTGCGGTGGCACTATAAGATGATCGCAGCTGTGGAGCACAAGTGCCCTAAAGGTGCTACAGATCCCCTTCCATCTTGTGAATATTACCATTGGTACAGTTGGCTGCCGGGTTTTGGTGAACGATACGACCCTGAAGCATTGCACCGCCTACTCAAGAAAAACCGTGTCGACTATCTGGTAATGGCAGACCCCGATCTCTATTTTTCTGGTTCTGATGCTATGCACAACCTGCGCTATGCACCATCATCTCTGCCGCTGGTTCAAATGAGTGAGGCAAAGCGTGAAAGGCTCTTAGCCACTGTACAAAAGGAGGTATCGCTTGCCATTGTACGTGTCGAGTGGGGCGGACATCACGTCGAACGCTGGAGCCAGATTGTTGCCCGCTGCTCTTTACCGCTGGAGAAAAAGGGGCTGACAGGAAAACAGCTGCGTCAGATGCGTGGGGAAATGCTTGATGCACTGCGTGAGCAATGTATACCAGCCTTATTTATGGATTAGGGTACTAAATGTTAAAATTTGGTAACTTCGTCTTACATCTTTTCCCTCGACAAGATGTTGCGTATTCCTTAATGTGTAGCCAATTTTTACGTAAATGGTTGTGATTCTCGCCAATGAATCCGAACTACCTTGACTTTGAACAACCGATTGCAGAACTCGAAGCCAAAATCGAGGAGCTGCGCTTGGTTGGCAGTGATAACGAACTGAATATTACCGGCGAAATTGCCACACTTGAGGAAAAGTGTCGTAACCTGACAGCTAACATTTTCAGCGACCTTACACCATGGCAGGTCGCGAAAGTAGCCCGTCATCCTCGCCGCCCTTATACCCAGGATTATATCCGTGAAATATTTACGGATTTTGATGAAATTCATGGGGATCGTCACTTCTCGGATGACCACGCCATTATGGGTGGCATGGCAGAGCTGGATGGCCAGCCGGTGATGGTTATCGGTCATCAGAAGGGCCGTGAAGTGCAGGAAAAAGTACGCCGCAATTTCGGTATGCCCCGTCCAGAAGGTTACCGTAAAGCCTGCCGTATGATGGAGATGGCGGAGCGTTTCAGTCTTCCTGTCCTGACCTTTATCGACACACCCGGTGCTTACCCCGGTATTGATGCGGAGAAGCGTGGCCAGAGCGAGGCCATTGCCTGGAATCTGGCAGTGATGTCCCGTCTGGAAACGCCTATTATTTCCACCGTAATCGGTGAGGGCGGTTCTGGTGGTGCACTGGCTATTGGTGTATGCGATCGCCTGCTGATGTTGCAGTACTCCACTTATTCGGTTATCTCTCCTGAAGGTTGTGCATCCATTTTGTGGAAAACAGCGGACAAGGCCGCTGAGGCGGCTGAAGCCATGGGTATTACGGCGCCACGATTGCATGAACTGGGTCTTGTGGATCATGTGATTGAGGAACCTCTGGGGGGGGCTCATCGTGATACGTCTACTGCGGCAGCCAGTATAAAAGAGGCACTGCTGGAAGAGCTGGGTCGGCTGAAGGGCCTGCGTGGTCCAGAGCTTGTTCATGCTCGTTACCAGAGACTGCGTGAGCTGGGCGTAAACTAACCTCAGCCCTATTCTTTAAAAGCCAGATCAGTATTATCTTATGCTGATCTGGCTTTTTTATTTCCGACTGAAACATTTATGTCTCTAACGCTCTCATCCTTTTACCAGGCTCTAACCGAGCTGCTTTCAGAAGATTGTTCCAGGCCATCACTGGTTGTAGGTTTCAGCGGCGGGGTGGATTCCACAGTTCTGTTACACCTTTGTAAAGAGCTTTTGGAGCGTGGGCAGATTCAGTCCCTGAGAGCGGTGCATGTTCATCACGGTTTGAGCGTACTGGCCGATGGCTGGGCTGCCCATGGGCAGGATATGTGCGCCCGCTGGAATATTCCACTGAACGTACACAGAGTTAATGTGTATGCGGAACGCAGTGTTGAAGAGAGTGCCCGCAACGCGCGCTATCAGGTGTTTGAAAACGAGCTGGCTGCGAATGAAATATTGCTGCAGGGACACCATCAGGACGATCAGGTGGAAACGGTGCTCTATCGCATTGTGAGGGGAACGGGAGTGGCTGGTTTGAAAGGTATTCCTGTTGTTCGTTCTTTGGGGAATGGGGTGCTGGCTCGTCCTCTCCTTGGCTTTCCACGTAAAGATATCGAAGGTTATGCCCGGGGTAATCAGTTGGCCTGGATTGAAGATGACTCTAACAGGGATAACCGTTTTGATCGCAATTTTCTGAGAAATCAGGTGATCCCGGAGCTGGCACAACGCTGGCCGGGAATGAGTACCTCCGTGGTACGCTTGTCCGAATTAAGCGGTGAGACGGATGACATCGTCCGTGAAGTTGCTCTGCAGGATTATCGCCAGTGCGTGCAAGAAAAAGAACTGCCTGTATTGGGGGGGGTGCGGGTACTTGATATTCATAGGTTACAACAGCTTTCTCCTTCTCGCCGTACTGTTTTGCTACGAGAGTGGCTTCACGGAGAAGGGCTGCTATCGCCATCCCGATTCACGTTACAGCAGATTGTTTGCGAGGTGGTACTGGCTCGGGAGGATGGTGTACCAGCTGTGCGCTGGGCCGGTGGTGAGGTGCGGCGTTACAAAAACGGTTTGGTGGCTGGCCATCCACAAACGTCTCAGGCAACTTACTCAAACACACCATTTTCGGGGCAAACGGATACCTTGCCCGACCAGACACAGTTACGCTGTAACAGCGTTTCGGGCGAATGTCCTCCCATAACACGTGGCTGCTGTGTGATTCGCAAGGGTATTACCGGTCGTCTTTCTGCGCGCGCTTCTGTAAATGTCGATGCTTTCTCCCTTCCTGGCAGAAAGGGGCGTAAATCCTTGAAAAAATGGTTAAATGAGCTGGCAGTACCTGCCTGGATTCGCGGTCAGCTTCCGGTGTTGCATGACGGCAATCAGCTCATTGCCATTCCTGGGCTGTTGGTTGCCGAAGGTTATCAAAGGGAAGATGGTAACCCGGGGGTGGAGCTTATCTGGCGCAGGTAGCATTTTTCAAATAACTTTATGCGGTCTGCTTACACGATGTCTACACTTGCCAGCTTTTCTAATGGGGTGTGGAGAGATGCCAGTTTTTTCAGGAGAGCAACGTCTTGAGTTTACTACCGGAGCTATACCTGCAGTTTTGGCTTTGGCGGTCTCCCTTGGTGTATCGCAATGGAGCGGGGCTAATGTAGAGGCTGATCCGGAAGATGTTGTGGGAGAACCTGTTCTTCTCATGGAGGATCAAAGTCAGGAAGACGACAGTGAGGTTGAGACGGTGCGAAGCCCCCTGATTCTCAATGCGCGTTTGTTGAAGGGCTCGTCAGGTATTGCTCTTGAGTTTGCAGTTAACCCCTGGGCATCCGTTCAAAAAAGCAGTGCCCGGATTTGTAAAGGCCGCTCTGAATTGTGTTACCGCTACGATACGATTCCCAATAGGGAAACCTTGCCACTTGTTTCCCATATCAACCTTAAGTCCCGGGCTGATACGGTCAGTATGATTAAGGGGGAGGCGTTGTTTAATCGGGGCGGCACCCTTGAAGAGTTTACCCTGCCGAGTGATATTCATGCTGACCAAAGCGGACATCTTGTTGGTGCTGTAGGAAAAGCTATGAAAGTTCTGGCTGCACAACAGCCGGAACTTGTATCACGACTGGGGGATGATAATACGGCACTGATAGTATCAGATGCAGCGAATATCACATTCACGATTTATAGCTCTGATGGGAATGTTGAACCAATGGTGGAAGTGGTTATCCCTGCCAAAGGGGAGACTTTTGTGGAGTTTGTTTCGGAAGATCTGCAACAGCCCTTAGGAGGCAAGCCCAGCACTTCAGAAAATCAGTTGCCAAAAAAACTGAATATTGTTGGGCTCATGGTCAGCCGGAAAGGAGCTATTCCTGGCGCTATCCTCGGGTATCTGAAAGACATACTTCAGAGTATTGAATACCGAGGCCTGAGAGGTCATTTCCTGAAATTGGGGATGGCTGGTGAGGGTGCCTGGGGCAGCATGGATGAGTACAGGCGTCGGGTTGCCCAGTTACTGGAAAGAACCTGGTATGAAACCCCCGATGTGATTACGGGGACTTTGGTGCCTAGCAGGCGCCCAGAGCATAAAGCACTGGTAAACAGATATGACGGTGAGGGGAGGGTAGATCTGCTACTTACCGATGTGGGTAACTCGGAAGAGGCGGAAGAGGCGGAAGAGGCCGTAGTGAGGATTTATAACTTAGTAAAGGCCATTGAAGCGGGGGAGGGAGTCTCTTTGGGGTTGACTGCAGATAATCTTTATCAAGTACGTTTTATTCTTCGTCCTGAAGTGGCCCGTGAGCTGCATGATCGCTCATCAGATCAGTGGGTAGAATCTCTATCCGGTTGTTTTCTAAGTAAACTCAAGAGTGTTATTTCCCCCCCTATGGATTGGAAAGAGTTTATCGACAAGATCATTATTGCAAAAAAAACACCTCAGTACGTTAAGGTAAAACACGAAGATTATGTTCGCGGTGATTCAATAAAAGAGTACATGTATGCAAACGCACGAGCATTTGCTGCTGGTGCTACTGTGAGCAGCACTATTGGAACGAGCGTAAGGGTTTATGACCGCTATCGTCGGGATGGCAAGCTACCCCACAGATATTCTAAGGCGGAACTGGTGAAGCTTGCGGAATATTCTGCCCGCGATGGCCTTCGTGGTGGTATCAGTGGTACGGCCACTATGAATATTATGAAGTTTACAGGTGTTCCTGCACCTGTTGCCGGAGCGGCAGTTGCTGCAACGAACTCCCTTTATAACGCCTATCATGCGGGTGAACTTTCCTGGAATACAGCAGTACCCGTTACGGTACGTGCAGGTGCGGAATCCATGGCAGCAGCTGCTGGTGGCTGGGTTGGTGAAGCGGCCTTCAGGGTTCTTCCTTTTGGGCAGTCGGGGCCGATGAAAGTCAGCGGTGCTTTAGCGGGAAGTCTGGTAGGGCACTATATCTATCAAGTCGCTGTTGATCGATATAGTTCCTACCTGCCAGTGACAATGTCTGGAAAGCCCAAGCACACAGTGCTTAAGCTGCACTAACTCAATGATTCCCTTCCTGGGCTGTTGGTTGTCGAAGCTTCTCGAAGGGAAGATGGCTGCTTGAGGTGGAGCTTATCCGGCTCAGGTAGCATTTTTTTCAAACAACTTTCTGCGATCTACTTACACGATGACTACACTTCGCTCGGATTTTTGGGGAGTGTGATGCGATGCAAGGTCTGAAAAGTAAAATGTGTATTGGAAGTGCAGCTTTTAAAGCGACCTCCAAAGCAGCGAGAACCGCACCAACTGTTGTAGCACTAGCCGTTTCTCTGGGGGGTATGCAGTTACGGGCTGATGAGCAAGTTCAGAGCAGTGACTATTGGACAGCCTCCTCCTGGGAGCAGAGCGAGTTTGAGAATGATGAACAGGACGATGCCCAGCAGAATCCTCTGGTTTTCAATGCTCGCCTGTTTAGCGGTCCAGCCAACATTGCGCTTGAGTTTACTATCGATCCATGGAAACAGGCTCCAGAAAGCAGCGCAGAGATTTCTGAACTCAGCTCAGGCCTGCGTTATCGTTATGATCTCATTCCTGAGATGGAAACCTTGCCTTTTATATCCCACGTGAACCTTGTATCCAAGGCGGATACGGTAAATGTTGTTCGAGGCAGCACATCCTATAACAACAGCGGTCAGCTGGAAGAGTTTACACTGCCATCTGGCTTTCATACCGGTCAAAGTGGTCATCTGGTGGGTGCTGTATCCAAGGCTATGGGTGTTTTGTCTGCATTAAAGCCAGATGTTCTTGCGTTGCTTGATAATGACAGCACTGCACTCGCTGTATCCGGAAGTACTGGCATTGTCTTCACCATTTATGGTTCAGAAGAGCCTGTTCAGCCTCTGGTAGAAGTTGTTGTTCCTGCGCAGGGGGAGGCGACGGTAAAGGTTCTGGCGAAAGAGCTGGAGGTGCGTCTTCCATCGGAAAACCCCTCAGGCACTAAAGACTCTCCAAGAAGCCTCAATGTAATTGGTTTAATGGTAAATCATAAAGGTGCCATTCCCAGGGCCGTTGTTCGTTATTTGAAGAAGTTGGTGAGTAGTGTTGAGTACCGTGGCCTGCGTTCTAATTTCCTGAAGTTGGGGGTGGCCGGCCAGGCATCCTGGCAGGTTTTGGATGAATACAAACGCAGAATTGCGGAAGATGTTCTTTGTGGCAGGTGGGTGAATAATCCGTCTAACCATGTGGGTGAACTTTATGATGGTTCGATGTACACCTGTATTCATAAATATTCAGGTATTCACGATCGCTACGATATTATCCTCACGGACATTGATGATGCAGCGAAGGCAATGACTTCTATACATAACGCCTACAACACCATCAAATCGGGTAAAACTGAGAGGTCCGGTCTCTATCAGTGGAATATGAATCAGGCACACTTTGTTGTACGTTCTAAACTTTTGAGCAAGATGTATCGCCACGGTGTGGGACAGTACGATTATGTTATTGATTCAATAAATAATGCTCACTCGTCTTGGGGCTACACCTCAGCCATGAATGCAAAACAGGCACTGAACAGGGTGGTTGTTACAGAGGATAATGTCGGCAATCAAAGGTTGCATTTCAGTATGCAACCCCGTGGAGACTCCGTTAAAGAATATCTTCGTGCCAATACTAAAGCCTTTATGGCTGGCGCAGTTGTGAGTGGTACTATCAGCACCGGTGTAAGGATCTATGATCGGTATCGTCAGGACGGTAAGCTCCCTTACCAATATTCCAGTGCTGAGCTGATGGAGTTGAGCAAACACTCTGTAGTTGATGGCCTTCGTGGTGGTATCAGTGGTACGGCCACCATGAACTTGATGAAGTTCACTGGTGTCCCTGCACCTGTTGCTGGAGCTGCTGTTGCCGTTGCAAACTCTCTCTATAATGCTTATCAAGTAGGGGAGATGTCTTGGCGGACAGCCGCTCCTTTAACCTTACGGGCAGGTGCTGAATCTGTAGTTGCTGTCACTGGAGGTTGGGCTGGAGAAGTCGTGTCCAAGATGTTGCCCTACGGGCAAACCATGCCCATGAAGGTAGGTGGTGCGCTTGCGGGTAGTCTGGTTGGTCACTACACCTACCAGCTGGCTGTAGATCACTGCAGCTCTTACTTGCCAGAAGCGATGAGTGGGAAGCCTAAAAATACGGTTCTGAAACTACGCTAATGATGTAGCTCTACTTTCAGAAGAGTTATGTGATAACGGGTGGTGAGGCTGTTTGAATGTGGCTTCACTGCCCGTTTTTGTGTGGGTGCTTCATGCTGGTTTGTCCATGATCTGGCGGAACAGTCTGTGTTTGAGGTGCGTTATGATATGCCTTTCATAGCGTGTTAATACTTTTTTTCAGTACAGCGCGGCAGCTTGTCCACACTATGACTACACTTCGCAATCTTTTAAAGGGAGTGTAGTGAGATGTCTATTTTTAGAGGAAAGAAATATATTGAGGCTACTACCGGAGCTACCCCTGCAGTTTTGGCTTTGGCTGTCTCCCTTGGTGTGTCGCAATGGAGTGGGGCGAATGTAGAAAGAGATCTGGAAGATGTTGTGGGAGAACCTGCTCTTCTTGTGGAGGATCAAAGTCAGGAATACGACGGTAAGGCTGAGACGGTGCAAAGCCCCCTGATTTTCAATGCGCGCTTATTGAGTAGCTCATCAGGTATTGCTCTTGAGTTTGCGGTTAACCCCTGGGCATCAGTTCAAAAAAGCAGTGCTCAGATTTCTGAAATCTGCTCCGAGCTGTGTTACCGCTACGATACGATTCCCAACAGGGAAACCTTGCCACTTGTCTCTCATGTTAACTTTGTGTCCCGGGCTGATACGGTCAGTGTAATTAAGGGGGAGGCGTCGTTTAATAGAGGCGGCACCCTTGAAGAGTTTATCCTACCGAGTGATATCCAGGCTGACCAAGGTGGACATATGGTTGGAGCTGTAGGAAAAGCTATGGAAGTTCTGGCTGCACAGCAGCCGGAACTCATATCACGACTGGGGGCTGATAATACGGCACTGATGGTGTCAGATACCGCGCATATCACATTCACGATTTATAGCTCTGACGGGAATGTTGAGCCAATGGTGGAAGTAGTGATCCCTGCCAAGGGGGAGGCTTTCGTGGAGTTTGTTTCGGAAGATCTGCAACAGCCCTTAGCAGTCAAGCCCGGAACTTCAGAAAATCAGTTGCCACAAAAAATGAATATCGTTGGGCTCATGGTCAGCCGAAAAGGAGCTATTCCCGGCGCTATCCTCGGGTATCTGAAAGACATGCTTCAGAGTATTGAATACCGTGGCCTGAGAGGTCATTTCCTGAAATTGGGGATGGCTGGTGAGGGTGCCTGGGGCAGCATGGATGAGTACAGGCGTCGGGTTGCCCAGTTTCTGGAAAGAACCTGGTCTGAAACCCCGGATGTGGTTGCGGGAACATTGGTGCGTAGTAGTCGTCCAGAGAATGAAGTACTGGTAAACAGATATGACGGTTTAGAGGGGAGGGTAGACCTGCTACTCACCGATGTAGATAAAGAAGATGATGTCTTAGAGAAGATTTATCATGCCGTACAAGCTATCAAAGAGGGGGACGGAGCCTCTTTGGGTTTGACTTTAGATAATCTTAGAGAGGTGCGTTTTGTTCTTCGCCCTGAAGTAGCTCGTGTACTGCTTGATCGCCCATCAGCTCAATGGGATAACACGCTGGGCCAATGTTATCTATATAATCTGAAAACTGCTTACGTCGGTATGGGATGGAAAGAGTTTATTGGCAAGGTCATTGTTGAAAAGAAAACACCTCAGTACGTTGAGATGAAACATGAAGCGTATCCGCGCGGTGATTCCATGAAAGAATACATGCGTGCGAACGCACGTGCATTTGCTGCTGGTGCTACTGTGAGCGGTACTATTGGAACGAGCGTGAGGGTTTATGATCGCTATCGTCAGGATGGTAAACTACCTCACAGATATTCTGAGGCTGAGCTGGTTAAGCTTGCGAAACATTCTGTCCGGGATGGTGTTCGAGGTGGTATCAGTGGTGCGGCTACTATGAATATTATGAAGTTTACGGGTACTCCTGCTCCTGTTGCCGGAGCGGCAGTTGCTGTAGCTAACTCCCTTTATAACGCCTATCATGCAGGAGAACTTTCCTGGAAAACAGTAGCACCCGTTACAGTACGTGCAGGTGCGGAATCTATGGTGGCTGCTGCTGGCGGCTGGGTTGGTGAAGCAGCCTTCAGAAGGCTTCCTTTTGGAGAATTGATGCCGATGAAAGTCAGTGGTGCTTTAGCGGGCAGTCTGGTGGGGCTCCATACCTATCAAATGGTTGTTGATCGATATAGTTCTTACCTGCCAGAGACAATCTCTGGAAAGCCCAGTCACACAGTGCTGAAGCTACGCTAACTCAATGATTGTTGCAGTGGGACGCAGACTGCTCTTGGCAGTCTGCTATTTTGGGGAAGGTTGTTACCGACTTTTTTGTGAAAAAGCCTGCTTTTTATTGAGGCATTGGATGCTTTTTGGTATCCTGCAATCCCATCTTGATTAACTTCTTCCTCTACCCCCTAAGGCGATTTTTCGCCTACCAGAAAACGGGTTTTCAATGACGCGCTATATATTCGTCACGGGCGGTGTTGTTTCCTCTCTTGGAAAAGGCATTGCGGCCGCTTCTCTTGCTGCCATTCTTGAGGCTCGCGGCCTGAAGGTTACCATGCTCAAGCTGGACCCTTACATCAACGTGGATCCGGGTACTATGAGCCCATTCCAGCATGGTGAAGTTTTTGTTACTGAAGATGGGGCTGAGACTGATCTCGACCTTGGTCACTATGAACGCTTTGTCAGCACAACCATGACCCAGGGGAATAACTTCACCTCTGGTCGTGTGTATGAGCACGTGCTGCGTAAAGAGCGTCGCGGTGACTATCTGGGTGGAACTGTTCAGGTTATCCCCCACATTACTGATGAAATTAAGGCTCGTATTATTGCCGGTGCTGGCGATGCCGATGTGGCACTGGTAGAGATCGGTGGTACTGTAGGTGATATTGAATCCCAGCCATTTCTGGAAGCTGTGCGTCAGCTGAAAGTGGAATTGGGTTCCCGCCGTGCACAGCTGATGCACCTGACTCTGGTTCCCTGGATTAAAACAGCCGGTGAACTCAAAACCAAACCAACTCAACATTCTGTAAAAGAGCTGCGCTCCATTGGTATTCAGCCAGATGTCCTGATCTGTCGCTCTGAGAAGCACATTGATATTTCTTCCCGTCGCAAGATCTCACTGTTTACTAACGTTGAAGAGCGCGCGGTTATCTCTCTGGAAGATGCTGATTCCATCTACAAGATTCCAGGCATGTTAAAAGAGCAGGGGCTGGATCAGACACTGGTGGAAAATTTCGGCCTGGAGTGCAAACCTGCGGACCTGTCCGAGTGGGATGACGTGATTGAGCGTGAAGCCAATGTTAAAGCCGAAGTCACAGTGGCCATGGTCGGCAAGTACATGGAGCTGCTTGATGCTTACAAGTCTCTGATTGAAGCGATGAAGCATGCTGGCCTGAGCACCCATACCAAGGTGAACCTGCGTTACATCGACTCTGAAGAAATTGAGCGTAGCGGCACAGACTGCCTGAATGATGTGGATGCCATCCTTGTTCCCGGAGGCTTTGGTAACCGTGGTGTGGAAGGTAAGATTGCCACTGTTCGTTACGCCCGTGAAAATAAGGTTCCTTATCTGGGCATCTGCCTGGGTATGCAGGTGGCTGTTATTGAATACGCTCGCCACGTTGCCGGCATTGAAGGTGCGAACAGTACAGAGTTTGATTCCAGCGCCAGGCATCCTGTTATCGGCCTGATTACCGAATGGCAGGATGAAACCGGTCAGATTGAGCAACGCACCGCAAGTTCTGATCTGGGTGGCACTATGCGTCTGGGTGCACAGTTGTGCCATCTGGAAGAGGGCACCAAGGCTCGCGCTGCTTACGGTTCCGAGACTGTTAAAGAACGCCATCGTCACCGTTACGAAGTGAACAATAACTATGTTCAGAAGTTAGTGGACGCTGGCCTGACAATTTCCGGCCGCTCTGTGGATAAGTCTCTGGTTGAAATGGTAGAAGTGGCTGACCATCCATGGTTTGTTGCCTGCCAGTTCCACCCTGAATTTACTTCAACTCCACGCTACGGCCACGGACTGTTCACCGCCTTTGTTGAAGCGGCTCTGAAGGAGAAGAAGTAGGTTTATGGAACACAAAATCATAACGCTGCCTAACGGCATCGAAGTTGCCAACGATAAGCCGTTTGTGCTGTTTGGTGGCATGAATGTACTGGAGTCCAGGGAACTGGCTCTGGAGATTGCGGGTCACTATGTTGAAGTGACCCGCAAGCTGGGCATTCCTTACGTGTTCAAGGCGTCTTTCGACAAGGCGAACCGTTCCTCTGTGGCCTCTTACCGCGGCCCCGGCATGGACAAAGGTCTGGAAATTCTGCAGGCCGTTAAAGACGCTTACGGTTGCCCGGTTATCACCGACGTGCACGAAACGTTCCAGTGTAAGCCTGTTGCGGAAGTGGCTGATGTGATTCAGCTGCCTGCATTTCTGGCTCGCCAGACCGATCTGGTTGTCGCTATGGCGGAAACCGGTGCCGTTATTAACGTGAAGAAGCCTCAGTTCATGAGCCCTCCTCAGGTTGGCAACATTGTTGATAAGTTCAAGGAAGCCGGTAACGAGAAGATTATGCTGTGTGAGCGTGGTGCCTGCCACGGTTACGATAACCTTGTCGTTGATATGCTGGGTTTCCGCACCATGGCGGAAGCGAGCGGTGGTGCTCCACTGATCTTCGACTCCACCCACGCTCTGCAATGTCGTGACCCAAGTGGTGCAGCATCCGGTGGTCGTCGCCGTCAGGTGACTGAACTGTCCCGTGCTGGTCTGGCTCTGGGTATTGCTGGCTTGTTTATCGAGGCCCATCCCGATCCTGACAAGGCTCGTTGCGATGGTCCAAGTGCTCTGCGTCTGAGCAAGCTGGAGCCATTCCTGAAGCAGATGAAGGCTCTGGATGATCTGGTAAAAGGCTTTGAGGAGCTGGATACTAAATAAGCATCGTTTACAGATATTTGAAAAGGGGAAGGTCGCAGGGCCTTCCCCTTTCTGCTTAAGTGCCCAAACAATGACCTGGGTACTTAATTTCAGTAGCAGAAAAATCTGTTGTTATGTACTGTAACTAATCATTGTTTCTTGCCACTTCATTTGCACATTAAGGTATATGCGTCCGGTTACTTTTTCTCTGTTTCTACTGCTGTTGGCTCTCCAGTTTAAACTCTGGGTTGGTGAGGGTAGCCTTGCTCAGCTCTGGCAAGTACGCGGACAGGTGAAGGAGCAGCAACTGAAAAACAGTTTGATGCAGGCCCGCAATGATGCATTGGCCGCTGAGGTTGTTGCCCTGCAGAAAAAAGGCACACGACAGGCTGGCCTCGATGCACTGGAGGGTTTGGCACGCAATGAGCTGGGTATGGTGCGTAAAGATGAAACCTTTTTCTTTATGCCGGACTAATGTGATATGTCCCAACTAACTCTAGATTCTACTTTTGA
Source organism: Parendozoicomonas verongulae (assembly GCF_009711465.1). GTDB lineage: Bacteria > Pseudomonadota > Gammaproteobacteria > Pseudomonadales > Endozoicomonadaceae > Sansalvadorimonas > Sansalvadorimonas verongulae. The sequence goes on from NZ_SMME01000856.1 coordinate 37,954, forward strand.
TACTTCAGATTGGCCTTTAGCACTGGGCGGGCGTGCAGGCAGTGCCCTGTTCAAAAGTACACCCGAAGATTTTCAGGTGTGTGAAGTTTTGCCTTTTGATCCTGTGGGCCATGGTGAACACTTGTTTTTGCGATTAGAGAAAACAGGTCAGAATACAGCCTGGCTGGCTCGCCAGATTGGTAAGTTGGCCGATGTTCCGGCTGTGGATGTAAGCTATGCCGGTTTGAAAGACCGTCAGGGTGTGACAGAGCAAAGTTTTAGTGTACGCATTCCTGGTTTACCCCCTGAAAATGAGTTTGAGCAATGGCAGGAGAAACTTTCTATCATTGATGGGGTACGTCTTATCAGTGCCGTACGCCACGATCGCAAACTGCGTACAGGGGCGCTGGAAGGCAATCATTTCGTCATTCGCCTGAGGGCCTTTAAGGGTGATAAGAACGCTTTGGAAACCCTGCTCAACAAAGTCAGTACGCAAGGGGTGCCGAATTATTTTGGTGAGCAGCGTTTTGGTAATGGTGGCCACAACCTGATTATTGCCCGCAAGCTTTTTTCTGGTGAAATCAAGCTTGCGCGAGAAAAACGCGGTTTTGCTCTGTCCGCAGCTCGCTCCTTGATTTTTAATGATGTATTGGGTGAGCGAGTTGCAGTGGGCACCTGGGATCAGCTCAATGAGGGTGATGTGCTGACTTTTCCGGATGCACGCTCCCTTATTTTCCCGGATCGCCGTGACGACTCTATTGCAGACCGCTTTGTTGCTGGACAGTTAATCATTACCGGCCCGCTTTGGGGCAAAGGCAAATCTGGTTGTGCAGGCGCTGTCGAAGAGTTGGAAAAGACTATAGGAGCTCGCCACGAGTTGTTTGCAGCAGGTCTGGAAAAGCGCGGCATGAAGCAAGAGCGTCGGCCCCTTGTTGCTCAGGTGAAGAAGTTGTCCTGGGACTGGGACGGTGATGATATAGAATTGCGTTTTTTCCTGTACAAGGGCTGCTATGCGACGTCTGTTGTCCATGAATTAGTTGACTGTCGTACTTCTGCTGTCGTCAGTGCTGTGTCATAAATAGCATTATAAAAAGTGAATTGTTGAGCCTGTATGCCGATAATTTGAGGCTGGGCTTTGTACCAAAGGAGCAATATGTGGGTAAGGGTGGAGTAAATCTGGCCGGTATAGGGATGACATCCCAAAGAACCCGTGACCGGTTGATTGAACGTTTATACGATCAAGGAATTACCAATCACTTTGTTATTGACAGTATTCGCTCTGTCCCTCGTCACATCTTTATTGATGAAGCCCTGGCTCACCGTGCTTATGAGGATACGGCCCTGCCAATCGGCCATAATCAAACGATTTCCCAACCTTTTATTGTGGCGCGTATGACAGAAGCTCTTCTGGCTGGAGGGCCTTTGAAAAAGGTACTGGAGATCGGCACTGGGTCCGGTTATCAAACGGCCGTGCTTTCTTCTCTTGTGGACAATGTGCGCTCTGTAGAACGTATACAGCCTTTACAGGTCAAGGCGCGTCAGCGCTTGCGGATGCTGAAAATCTACAATGTTTTGTTCAAACATTCCGACGGTGGTATGGGGTGGCCGGAAGAAGGCCCTTATGATGGAATTCTGGTTACGGCTGCTCCTGAATCTATTCCCAATGAGCTTTTGCAGCAGCTGGTGGTTGGTGGCCGGTTGGTTATTCCTGTGGGTGGGGAGGATCAGAGCTTGTATTGCATCACCCGCACCGAAACAGGCTTTGAAAAAGACTTGTTGGAAGCTGTTCGCTTTGTTCCCCTTCTCAGTGGTGTCGTCCGCTAATTATCTCATAATGGCTGTTAATAACTGTGAATAATTTGAAATCCTCGCTTCTCCTCTATGGCAAAGGTTTAGCTATGGGGGCAGCGGATGTTGTGCCTGGCGTATCCGGCGGCACCATTGCCTTTATAACCGGTATTTATGATCAGCTTCTTGATAGCCTGAAGCAGTGTGGGCCTGGTGCACTGAAGGTGCTGATAAATGATGGTATTGCTGCCTGCTGGAAGCATATCAATGGCACATTTCTGGTTACACTGTTTGCGGGAATTCTTACCAGTGTTTTTACATTGGCGCGGGTGATTACCTGGGCTCTTGAGCATCATCCTATTCCTGTGTGGTCATTCTTTTTTGGGCTGGTGCTGGTTTCGGCCTGGCATATCGGAAGGCAAATACGTTGGACGCCAATGGCGGCCGTGACTCTTATAGTCGGGGCAGGATTGGCGTGGATAATTGCCGGTGGCGTACCGGCTGCTGGACATGATGCTTCCCTGCCAGAGTTTTTTCTTGTAGGGGCGCTAGCTATCTGTGCGATGATTCTTCCTGGTATTTCCGGCAGCTTTATTCTTTTGCTTCTGGGCTACTACGCACCGGTGATGCTGGCAGTGAAGGGGCTGAATATTCCTGTTCTGGTTGTGCTGGCCGCAGGCTGTGTGGTGGGGCTGTTATTATTTTCCCGCTTTCTGTCTTGGCTTTTGGTGAAAGTACGCGTACCCACATTCGGATTTCTCGTAGGGCTTATGTTGGGCTCGTTGAATAAACTTTGGCCCTGGAAAGAAGTGCTCACTACCCGCATCGATAGTAAAGGTGAGCTTGTCCCCCTTTTGCAGCACAATGTCTCCCCAGATACTTATGCGCAATTGAACGGAGTTTCTGCCATGGAAGTGGAAGCTGTTGTGTGTATGTTGGTGGCGATTGTTCTGGTGCTGGGTATGGACTGGATTGCCTCCCGTAGCCGCTGATCTTTCCTGTAGATGCTTTTTAAGAACGTAGTGCGTATATATTGGGGATAAGGTGTGATTCTTTTCTCGATATGCCCAAAAGTGGTGCCGATACAAGAGTAAAAGTTGTGGATTAGTGGTGTATATTGCACCATTTTTAGACTTTGTTGTTCATAATTGTGCGTTTTTTATAATCTATAGTCATTAAAGAGCAGGAGGCCGCAGTCATGCCGTGGTCTCACAGGATGTGAAGATGATCACAAGATTGCAGTTTTTTCATTTGAGTGTTTGCTCAAGAATGGTGGGCATGGTGATGTGCGCACTGCTTTTGGCATCCTGTGCTGCGCCTCCCCAAAATATCCCCGTAACATCCCGTACCCGCCCTGCTACCGTGACATGGGGAACCCATGTTGTAGAACCCGGCGAAACCCTGTTTACTATTGCCTGGAAAAATGGTCAGGATTTCAAGAGGTTAGCGGCTAGCAATGGTATTCGTTCACCCTATACGATTTACCCTGGTCAGAAGCTACACCTGGGGGGGGCTGGCAAGGCGCAAACAGTTGCTCGCAAGCTCTCACAAAAGAAAACAGTTGCTGCCTCTTCACAACCGGCTTCGACAGTAGTAAAGTCCGCACCGAACAAAAAACGATCAGTATCTACCAAGCCTGCACAAGTGGTTTCTAATGGAAAAGTTCGTTGGCAGTGGCCTGCTTCAGGAAAGGTTATTACCCGTTTTTCCACTCGAGGTCAGCTTTACAAGGGGGTTGCTATTGCTGGTCGGATTGGGGAACCTGTTAAGGCGACGGCAAGCGGGGAAGTGGTTTACTCCGGAGCTGGTCTGACAGGATATGGAAACCTGGTCATTATCAGACATAACAGCAGCTATCTCAGTGCTTACGCTCACAACAAAAAGCTTTTGGTGAGTGAAGGCGACACCGTTAAAGCGGGTCAGAAGATAGCCGAATTAGGTTCTACAGGGACTAACGAGCCAAAGCTGCACTTTGAAATACGGCGCAATGGTAAGCCTGTTGACCCTCTTCATTTCTTGCCGAAACGATGAGGTAATCAGTAAAAAAGTAGCAGTAGGCATATAAAAGACGGACCTGATACAGGTCGTCGATGCAGCCAGAGGCTGTTTTCGGCTGTGAGTGGGACCAATTAAATAGGGCTGGCACTTATGGCACTAAAAAAGGAAGAGACTGAATTAACCGCAGTAAGTCAGGCACCTGAAGAGGAAATGGAGTTCGATTCAGGGCAGGCAAAAGAAGTCAGCGGTAGTGATTCGGGGTTGTCTCAGCAAAATACAGTGCAGAAAAGCGCGACTTCTCCTACACCTCGTGTTCGGGAAGAAGATGCTTTCTACAAATCTCTTGATGCAACCCAGATGTATCTCAACGAGATTGGCTTTTCACCACTTCTGACACCGGACGAGGAAGTGCATTTCGCACGCCTTGCCCGCAAAGGGGTGGAAGCTGGTCGGCGGCGTATGATTGAGAGTAATCTGCGGTTGGTGGTGAAAATCTCCCGGCGGTATGTAAACCGCGGCCTTTCCCTGCTGGATTTGATAGAAGAGGGTAACCTCGGCTTGATTCGTGCGGTGGAAAAGTTTGATCCGGAGAGAGGCTTCCGTTTCTCAACCTATGCAACCTGGTGGATCAGGCAGACTATTGAAAGGGCGATTATGAATCAGACCCGGACAATCCGCCTTCCCATCCATGTGGTAAAGGAACTGAATGTCTATCTGCGGGCTGCCCGGGAACTGACACAAAAACTCGACCACGATCCAACACCGGAAGAAATTGCCGAGTTACTTGATAAACCTGTTGATGACGTTAAGCGTATGCTTGGTCTCAACGAGAGGGTCACCTCTGTCGATACGCCACTGGGGCATGATTCCGACAAATCCATACTCGACACCATCTCAGATGTACGGGAGAGCGACCCTGCAGTGCTGCTGCAGGATAGCGACCTGAACACCAGTATTGATAAGTGGCTGTGCGAGCTGTCTGAAAAGCAACGGGAAGTGGTTGCCAGACGCTTTGGTTTGCGAGGCTACGAAACCAGTACGCTGGAAGAGGTGGGCAAGGAGATTGGCCTGACCCGTGAACGGGTTCGTCAGATTCAGGTGGAAGCTCTCAAGCGTCTGCGCCTGATTCTGGAAAAGCAGGGTCTGACCAGTGATTCCCTCTTTAGCGGGAATTGACACGAAACACAGCGTAAGCTGATACAAAAAAAGCCTCAACGCCTGATGATGGGTTGAGGCTTTTTTTATGCAGTGGACGTTACTCTTAATACTCCTAACGTTCCAGTAGAGCCAGTTTTCCAGGTTTGCCATCCCACTCATCTGCATCCGCCGGTGAGTCTTTCATCTCGGTAATGTTTGGCCAGATTTCGGCCAGCTCTGCATTCAGTTCAATAAACTCCTGCTGATCTTCAGGTACTTCATCTTCCGAGAAAATAGCGTTGGCGGGGCACTCAGGCTCGCACAGTGCGCAGTCAATGCATTCATCAGGATGAATGACCAGGAAGTTAGGGCCCTCGTAGAAACAGTCAACGGGACATACTTCAACGCAGTCTGTGTGCTTGCACTTGATGCAGTTTTCACCCACTACGAAAGCCATGGCAGATACTCCATCTCAATTTAACAATTCAGGTATTTATGGTTTTCGTCGTTCCCGTGCAGCCTGCTATTGCAGAGATGCACCTTGCCGACTTTAATTTCGGCGCTATGGTAGCAGCTCGCCCTGCTATGTAACAGTACTCAGCTTGCAAGTGAGGTGGCATTATCGGCCATATGCGCACCTCAGCAGAAGGGAGCCTTAAACCAGTTCTTTCAAATCATAAAGCAGGTTGAGTGCTTCACGAGGAGTCATGTTATCCAGCGCCAGCATATTCAGTTTTTCAACGGCCGGGTGGGGAGCCGATGCAAACATATCAGCCTGTGGACTCATTACCGCCACTGTGCGGCGGCCTCTCTTTTTGACCTCCATAGGGGGGATGGGCCCGGCAATGGCTGCAGGTTCTGTATTTGCGGGTGGGTGTTCGCCCGCTTCCAGCTGTTCCAGACGCTCTTTTGCGAGCGTAATGACATCTCGTGGTACGCCAGCCAACTGTGCTACCTGCAAACCATAGCTCTGACTGGCAGGCCCTTCCTGCACGGCATGGAGAAAAACAATGCTGTCATCATGTTCGGTCGCATTCAGGTGCACGTTAGCAACCCCGTGTGTTTCCTCCGGCAGCTGGGTTAGCTCAAAATAATGGGTGGCGAACAGGGTGAAGGCTTTGACCTGGTCGGCCAGATGACGGGCACAAGCCCAGGCCAGAGACAAACCATCAAAGGTGCTGGTGCCCCGGCCTACTTCATCCATCAGCACAAGGCTGCGCTCGGTGGCGTTGTGGAGGATGTTGGCGGTTTCGGTCATCTCTACCATAAAGGTCGAGCGGCCACCGGCCAGATCATCTGAAGAGCCGATACGGGTAAAGATACGATCTACCAAACCGATTTTGGCACTGGCGGCAGGCACGTAGCTGCCAATATGGGCCAGCAGAACAATCAGCGCCGCCTGTCGCATATAGGTTGATTTACCGCCCATGTTCGGGCCGGTAATCACCAGCATTCGACGATTGTTGTTCAGTTCAAGGCTGTTGGCTACGAATGGCTCGTCCAGTACCTGCTCCACAACCGGATGGCGACCTTCATCGATATGCAGGCCGGGTTCTTCGGTGAGGGTCGGGCGGCAGAGGTTCAGGGTCTGGCTGCGTTCGGCCAGGCTGGTGAGCACATCCAGCTCGGCGATAGCGGAGGCGGAATCCTGCAGCTGGCCGAGGTTCTCGTTCAGCTTGTCGATCAGTTCTTCGTACAGTGCTTTTTCCCGTGCCAGTGCGCGGCTCTTGCTGGAAAGGGCCTTATCCTCAAACTCTTTCAGCTCAGGAGTAATAAAGCGTTCGGTGTTTTTCAGAGTTTGACGACGGATATAATCCACTGGTACATCATCAGACTCGCGGCGGCTCAGCTCAATGTAGTAACCGTGCACACGGTTGAAACCCACCTTGAGAGTGCTCAGGCCGGTGCGTTCTTTTTCCCGCTTTTCCAGCTCCAGCAGATAGCCACCTGCGTTTTCGCTCAGGGCGCGCAGCTCATCCAGTTCCTCATCATAACCCGTGGCAATAACGCCGCCATCACGAATCACAACCGGTGGGTTTTCAATCACGCCACGTTGTAGCAGATCCACTTCCTCTGGGAAAACGCTAATGCGTTCCGACAGCGTTGCCAGTAAATCACCCGCTACTGAGGTCAGGTGAGTTTGTACTTCTGGAAGACAAGAAAGTGCATCACGCAAACGTGCTAAATCCCGCGGGCGTGCAGAACGCAGAGCAACTCGGGCCAGAATACGCTCTACATCACCAATGCCTCGCAATACCGGAGCGAGTACCTCATAAGCGTACTGATCAACCAAACCAGTAATGGCGTTCTGGCGCAGGTCCAACTTTTTGCGGTTGCACAGTGGTCGGTTCAACCAGCGGGCCATCAGACGGCTTCCCATAGCTGTGGCCGTGCTGTCCATCACTGACAGTAAGGTGTTGTCTTTACCACCATTGAGGTTGATGTCCAGTTCCAGGTTGGCACGGCTGGCGGCATCGAGAACGACAGTCTCTTCACGACGCTCAACGGACAGGGAGCGCAGGTGAGGAAGTTCCGTGCGCTGGGTATCACGGGCGTACTGCAGCAAACAACCAGCGGCTTCGATTGCCACGGTCATATGTTCGCAGCCGAATCCGGCCAGATCTTTGGTGGCGAACTGGCGAGTCAATACTTCCCGGGCGCTGTCGTTATCAAAGCACCAGGGTGGCTGTCGGTTGACGCCTTTACGCTTGCTGATGGGATCCGGAAAAGCACAGTCTTCACTGAGCAGCAGTTCTCGAGGGGAGAGACGCTGTACTTCGCTGAGCACAGCTTCTTCAGAGCGCACTTCCATGATCCGAAAACGACCACTGGTGATATCGAGCCAGGACAAACCATAAGTGTCATCGTGGCGATGAATGGCCATCAGCCAGTTGTCGCTGCGTTCTTCAAGCAGCGCCTCATCGCTTACCGTGCCGGGCGTAATAACCCGTGCCACTTTCCGTTCAACAGGCCCTTTGCTGGTGGCCGGGTCACCAACCTGTTCCGCGATGGCAACAGATTCGCCCATTTTTACCAGACGAGCGAGGTAACCCTCAGCGGCATGGTAGGGTATGCCGGCCATAGGGATAGGCTCACCCCCTGAGTGACCACGGGCTGTGAGAGTAATATCCAGAAGCTCCGCAGCCTTGCGTGCATCGTCGTAGAACAGTTCGTAAAAATCACCCATGCGATAGAACACCAGTTGGTTACGGTGTTCCTGCTTGATGCGCAGATACTGCTGCATCATTGGTGTGTGGGTGGATTTTTTGCCTTCGGGCTGGCCGTTACTTTTTGCCATTTCTTTCTGCAAAATCCTTAAAAATCATGCCGTTATAAGGGCTTGTAAACTGTTTTCGTTGTGCCAGATAGGGGCAGGTTGTCGCAATTCTACTCATGGTATCAGACACATTGGTATAGGTTTTACTCGATAGCGCAGTTTTTAATAGTTGACGCAGATGAGGGGTTTGTGTAGAGCGGGAGTAGCCAGACTACTGCTGCGGCTCAGTATCGAGCCCCGCAAGATACCTTCAACACCACAACAGCAGACTGGTAGGGTAAGATAGCCTTCCGATTCACTGTTCTGCAAGTCGTATCTGTGCTGGTTCGCCCTCTTACAAGATCAGTACTGGAACCCTTGTCATTGATGATACCGAGCTCATAAGGTTAAGGACAAGGCGACAGGGGGATACTACAACGGTCAGGAGTTGGTATTTATGGTGCTGGTATATGGCAGGGCGAGATCTTGGGCGCCAGGAGCCAACGGCCTCACTGATTGCCTATGCCAAAGCTGCATAATGAACCTTTAATCAAAAAGGCTGGCACGGATCAAGCGTTAAAAACTGCGCTATTGAGTTATAAGAAACTGGAGAAAATAAAAAACGGGGTTCAGCTATGTCATATGCACTTTCAACCCAAGACCATAGTTCTGAAAGGTGGCAGGCTGGGTTGGATATAGAGTTGAAATCTGATGGAGAAAGGAGTTTTATCGGCCGGACAAGGCACTACGGCCCGCTTCGTCTACAGCGCCCTTTTTTTCCTGAGGGTAATGGTCTTGCTCACCTTTATGTTTTGCATCCCCCGGGTGGTTTGGTAGCCGGAGATATTCTTAGACAATCCTTCACGGTTCGTACTGGTGCAGCAGGTTTAGTGACAACACCAGCAGCAGGCAAAGTGTATTTCAATAAAGCTAATCGGAGCCAACGACAAGAAGTTCTTATAAGAGTGGAAGAACATGGCGTTCTAGAGTGGCTCCCTCAGGAAACCATCCTGTTTGAAGGCTGTCAGGCGGAACTGGATACAGTTGTTCACCTGTCGGATGGTTCCAGCTATATAGGCTGGGATATCATTTGCCTGGGAAGGCAGGCGTCAGGAGAAGTCTTTCAAAAAGGGCAACTACTTCAGACCGTTGCTGTTTATCGTGATAAGCGCCCTCTGTTTCGTGAGCGCTTAGAGCTTCTCTCAAATGACGCTCGTCATGCCAGTTTGCTGGGGTTGTCGGGATGCAGTGTGTTTGGCTCATTGATAGCAACAATAGAAAACGAGCCGGATGTTGCGCTTTGGCATGAACAACTCATTGATCAACGGCTAGACAAAGTGACAGCACTTTCATGGCGCAACGGCTTGCTTCTGGCTCGTTATCTGGGGCATTCATCAGCTCAGGCGCGAAAGGTGTTTGAGTTTGTATGGGAGCTGTGTCGCCCATGTGTACATGGCCGGCCTGTTTGTACACCGAGGATATGGAGTACCTGAGTTTTTATAACTGTGATGCCATAGTGCCATTTTGGAGCGATTTCGGTATCGGTTCTTTAGTTTTTGCGCCTTATAGTGCGTCTCGATAAGGAAGTATCTTGAAGTTGTCGTTGGTGCGAGCTGAGATGTCTGGCGCACTCCTTGCCACACTCTGCAGGGCACTGGCACTATGGTGAAGTGAAATACCTGCCTCTCAACAAGCATTTGCGCCCGGAAAAATCCCTGCTTAGACTGAGGCTGGATATGCTCCGTAGGGTTCTGTTAAATCAAGAGTCCAAGGATGAAAACATTAGCTTCTCAGTGCTACTAAACGTTTTGTCCTGTATATAGGTGAAGTCGTTATATGGAACTGACACCCAGAGAAAAAGACAAACTTCTGCTGTATACCGCAGCGTTGGTTGCCGAGCGTCGCCTTGCCCGAGGGGTGAAGTTGAATTATCCAGAATCTGTCGCCTTGATCTCCATGCATATTATGGAGGGTGCGAGGGATGGTAAAACCGTTGCCCAGCTGATGAATGAAGGGCGAGAAGTTATAGGTCGGCAGCAAGTGATGGAAGGCGTGCCTGAAATGGTGCATGAGGTTCAGATTGAAGCCACCTTTCCTGATGGCACTAAGCTGGTTACGGTTCATAATCCGATAGCCTGATTAAAAACTCGCACAATCAAAAATAAAAAAGGGGAGTAACGATGATTCCCGGAGAGTTGATAACAGAGTCAGGGGAGCTGGTTATCAATGAGGGGCGAGCGACCTGTCGGGTTGTTGTAGCGAACTCGGGAGATAGACCGGTTCAGGTGGGCTCCCATTATCACTTTTATGAAACCAATCCTGCTTTGCACTTTGATAGGGCGATAACTCGTGGCTTTCGGTTGAATATCCCTGCCGGCACGGCAGTCAGGTTCGAACCTGGTCAGGAGCGTGAAGTTGAGCTGGTGGCCTTTGCCGGAACGGGCACTATTTATGGCTTTCGTGGTGAGGTTATGGGGGTACTGGCGCCAGTGCAGGGAGATGATGTATGACGGGGAAAATGATGGATCGCCGGACCTACGGAGAAATGTTTGGTCCGACGGTAGGAGACAAGGTACGACTGGGAGATACCAGTCTCTTTATCAGCCCTGAAAAGGATTACACCGTTTATGGGGATGAGGTGAAATTCGGTGGTGGTAAGGTGATCCGTGACGGTATGGGACAAAGCCAGCTTGGAGATGCTGATGTCGCGGATACTGTGATCACCAACGCTCTGATTCTCGATCACTGGGGAGTCGTAAAAGCGGATATTGCCATCAAAGACGGGCGTATTCAGACTATTGGTAAGGCGGGTAATCCAGATACACAAGCTGGTGTAGACATTGTTGTTGGACCAGGCACTGAGGTGATTGCCGGTGAGGGGCAAATTATTACGGCTGGTGGCGTTGATGCCCACATTCATTTTATCTGCCCGCAGCAGGTGGAAGAGGCTTTAATGTCTGGAGTGACCACCATGCTGGGTGGTGGAACAGGGCCAGCCACGGGAACAAATGCCACCACCTGTACCCCTGGCATATGGCATATGGGGATGATGTTACAGGCGGTGGATAGTCTTCCCATGAATATCGGTTTTCTGGGGAAGGGAAATGCCAGTTTGCCCCACGCTTTAGAGGAACAGGTGTTAGCAGGAGCTATGGGGCTGAAACTCCATGAAGACTGGGGCACCACTCCGGCTTCTATCGACTGCTGCCTTTCTGTTGCTGAAAAGTATGATATTCAGGTAGCCATCCATACAGATACTCTCAATGAATCCGGCTTTGTGGAAGACACCATTGCTGCTTTTAAGGATCGGGTCATTCATACCTATCACACGGAGGGAGCTGGTGGTGGTCATGCGCCGGATATCATTAAGGCATGTGGTTTATCAAATGTACTGCCATCATCAACAAACCCCACCCGTCCTTACACCATAAATACAGTTGATGAGCATCTGGATATGCTCATGGTATGTCACCATCTGGATCCTAGTATTCCAGAAGATGTGGCGTTTGCAGATTCTCGTATCCGACGGGAGACTATTGCGGCTGAGGACATTCTTCATGACCTGGGTGCTTTCAGCATGATTGCTTCTGACTCCCAGGCAATGGGACGGGTAGGTGAGGTGATTAGTCGTACCTGGCAGACAGCGCACAAGATGAAGGAGCAACGGGGGGCTTTGTCAGAGGGAAAGGGCGATAACGATAATTTTCGGGCTCGCCGCTACATTGCAAAGTACACCATGAATCCGGCACTGACTCATGGTATTGCTCATGAGGTTGGCTCTGTCGAGGAGGGAAAACTCGCGGATATTGTGCTCTGGAAACCAGCCTTTTTTGGTGTCAAACCTTCCCTCGTTCTTAAGGGCGGCGCTATTGCGGCAGCACCTATGGGCGACCCTAATGCTTCGATACCCACTCCGCAGCCTGTTCATTATCGGCCGATGTTTGGTGCCATGGGAAAGGCTGTTGAAAACACATCACTGACTTTTGTTTCTCAGGCTGCTTTGGACAGCGACGTTCGTTCTCGCCTTGGATTAGGGAAAACATTAACAGCTGTTCGAGGCTGCAGAACTGTGCGCAAAAAAGACATGGTGTTGAATACTTGGCAGCCCGCCATGGATGTTGACCCGGAGACCTATGAAGTTCGTGCCAATGGTGAGCTTTTGACTTGTGAACCGGCCACTGTTGTACCACTGGCTCAACGGTATTTTCTGTTTTAGGGGGATAGACACTCAGCATGTTGCAGTTAACAGAACGGCTTGAAGGTCGTTACCAAGCAGACGGCAGTGTTAGCCTGCCTTTTGATGAGCGCAAGCGTGGACGTTTAAAAACCACCACAGAGCAGGGCGTCGCTGTGGGGATTTTTATTGAACGAGGTGAGGTTATTCGGGATGGCACCTGCTTAAGGGCTGAAACAGGTGAAGTGATTCAAATTCGGGCTGCCCACGAACAAGTAACAACAGCCCGCTGCGATGACTCCCATCTTTTTGCAAAGGCGTGTTATCACTTGGGAAACCGTCATGTGCCTCTGCAAGTGGGAGAGGGATGGTTGCGTTATCAGCATGACCATGTACTGGATGACATGCTGGTTCAGTTAGGGCTTGAAGTGACTCATGAATCCGCTCCCTTTGAGCCAGAGAGTGGGGCTTACAGTAAAGGTGGTCATAGTCATCATGCTCATGGACACCATCACCATGAGCATTGAATCATGAAAACTGAGGAATTGCTGGCTCTATTGCATATTTCCAGTCCATCTTTGCCAATCGGTGCGTTTGCTTACTCCCAGGGATTGGAAACAGCTATTGATAAAGGTTGGTGTGCTGATGAGGCATCAACAGCTGGGTGGATAGAGCAGTCGATGAAGATGGGTTTGGGCCAGTTGGATATCCCACTGTTTAAACGCCTGTACTGCGCATGGCAAGACGGTGATAAAGATGCTGTTGAATATTGGAATGATGAACTGTTGGCTTTCCGGGAAACCAAAGAGTTGTACGACGAGGATCGTCAGGTAGGTCAAACCTTCGCTACATGGCACCGCACATTATATGACGATGAGCGGGTGGACTGGTTAGCACGCCCGACAGCAGTGGCCATGTATGCTCTTGCAACTCAGCGGCAGAGGATTCCAGTAAACACGGCAGCGGCTGGTTTTTTATGGAGCTGGTGTGAAAATCAGGTGATATCGGCTTCAAAGACTGTGCCTTTGGGGCAAACAGCTGCGCAGCGCATTCTTATAAGATTAATAGCCAGTATTGAGCCTGTGATTCAGAAGGGCTTTGCACTGGAAGACCATCAAATTGGCAATAGCCTGCAACATTACGCTATGGCCAGTGCCTGGCATGAACAACAGTATTCACGATTGTTCCGATCGTAGGTGGGAGTTATGAAAAAGCAGACTTTACGGGTTGGGGTGGGTGGTCCGGTGGGTTCAGGAAAAACGGCACTTTTAACTGCTATCTGTCGTTCACTGCGGGACCTTTACAATATTGCCGTGGTTACCAACGACATTTACACACGGGAAGATGCCAAGTTCTTGATGAGGCATCAGGCTTTGGATGAAGATCGTATTGTTGGAGTGGAAACGGGAGGGTGCCCTCATACTGCCATTCGGGAAGATGCCTCTATGAATCTGGCTGCTATCGGCGACCTGTGTGAACGCCATGAGGGATTGGAGATGGTGCTGGTGGAGTCTGGTGGAGACAACCTCAGTGCAACGTTCAGTCCGGAGCTTTCCGATTTAACTATCTATGTCATTGATGTTTCTGCTGGCGATAAGATTCCTCGCAAAGGCGGGCCAGGTATTACCCGATCAGACTTGTTGATTATCAACAAAACAGATCTGGCCCCCTATGTGGGCGCATCTCTAGAGGTTATGGATCGCGATACGAGAAAAATGCGAGGCGATCGTCCCTTCGTTTTTGCCAATATGAAAACCGGCGAAGGTCTTCGTGAAATTCTGGATTTTATTATTGAGCAGGGCATGTTGCCTGAAAGACTGACAGGTAAACAACAGCTGGGAGTCGCAGTATGAGAACTATAAATAAACTGATTGCAGGTAGCTTGGTTATGATGGCAGGTGTTACGCATGCACAGCTGGATTAATACAATAAGTGCAATCGACTGAAATTTCAGATGTGAGCCAGCTCTGCTTATAGCTGTTGAGAATTACAGCCATGCTCCTTTGCTGAGGGCTGAATAGTTACTATACAACAAGCTCCTGATTTTATCGGACGATAGATCTAACAACCACAGAAGGTAACTTAGCCGAGCCTTGAGTTGTTATTGCACTGTACAGGAGGAGACATGTTTTCTCATTTCTTCGAGCAATCGGTGGTTTCCTTTTGCAAGGTCAATTGGACTAGTACCGTATAGTGTTTTTTGGCTAACATTTGCCCCATTTTCAATTAATACCATGGCCGTATCAGTATGGTGGTCTTCTGCTGCAAAATGTAGTGGTGTCCGTCCGTCACGGTCTAAAGAATTAACATTCAATCCAAGAGTGATTAAAAAACGGCACATATTCGTTTCACCATATGCAGCGGCACAATGTAAAGCGTTAATGCCACTGCGGGCAGCGGTGATATTTGCACCCCTATTAAGAAGTGCGATAACTGTTTCAATGTTGCCAGATTTTGCGGCCTCATTAACTGTAGCGTATGAACTATCATATCCTGTGCTAATTTTTGCACCTCTGTCAAGTAAAGCAATCACTGTTTCTGTATACCCACAAGCCGCCGCTATATCAATAGCTGTGAAACCATTGCCGTATTTGTTTTGGTTAATGTTTGCACCACTTTCGATAAGTTTTATAACGATTTCTGTATAACCTTTTTGGGCTGCAATATGTAGTGCTGAGCCAATCGAGCCAGGGACCCATTTTGGGTTTCTACAAACTTCATTGATGTCAGCACCCTATGTAATTAGCGTGTTAACAGTCTTTAAGTCACCAATTGCTGCTGCAATGTAAATAGCAGTCCGACATTCTTCGTCTTTATCGTGTAGGTTGGCACCATTCCCATACAAGGCTGCAACCATGTCTGCTTGTTTTTTCCAAGCTGCAACTAGTAATGCTGTTTCTTGTTTTTTATTTTGTGCATTGGGAGAAACCCCGAACTTAATAAGCTGAAGAGCTGTGTCAATGTGACCATTTTCAGCAGCTAAATGTAGAAGTGTATTGCCATCGGTGTCTGTTACATCTAACCGCATTCCTGCCTCATGGCAGGCTAATACTGTTGTTGTATCCCCATCCGATGCTGCCCGTCTAAGTCTGTTATAGTCGGTGAGGTCAATATTCTTTGGTGCCGGCGTAGCCGAACCTTCTTCTGATGACGCAGGCTTGGCGCTCCCGGTTGTTTTTTTCTTCCCGGATGGCTGGGGCATGGGAGTATCCTCACACCCACCGGCATAGGAGTCAGGATGGTCTGCGCTGGCTGGAGGTAATCTAAATTCTCCTGGTTTAACATTGGGCCTGACATCAATGACTTCAGGTTCATTCCTCCCCTCAACAACAATAAATGGTGCTCTTACTTCGCCTCTGTCTATCTGGCTAATATCGAAAAATGTTCTGCAGCATGGGCACGGACCTTTGTTATCCCCTACGGATTGCTTAATGCAGCTTCTATGAAATATTTGCTTACAGCAGGGAACTCGTACCAGATCATCTTCCATCGCATCCATGCAGATCGGGCACATCATATAGGCTGTGACCCCAGTGGCGGTTCTACCTTGTGATGGTGCTGATGGTTCTAAAGATTTAGATGGCTCAGACGCAGAAAAAAACACGGGCTCCAGCATTTC
>NZ_SMME01000749.1 GCF_009711465.1 Parendozoicomonas verongulae
CAGTTCAGCGACATCAGTTTTGAGTACATCGACATCAGTTTTGAGTACATCGACATCGGTTTTGAGTACAGCAACATCCCGCTCAACCCCGTCGAGCCGTTTGTGAACTTTCTTAAACTCCTCTCTGGTATCAGCGATATGCGCCATGAGGATGTCATGGGTGGCCTTGGTGAAGACCAGTATTTTTTGTACCGTCCCGTCAAGGCTTTCGTACTGCAGCTCCAGATGCTGAACTCGATGCTCAAGATTCATTCTTACCTCCGCACAAGTAGAGCAGGAAGAGTAGCAGGGTTGTTGCAGGGTGCCACTTCCTCAGGTTCACCCATATGTTATTTGTTATGTTCTTGATGATGAATACTTGTTGTTTATAAAAGCCTGCTTACGTGATCAGTGTCGCACAAGCAGGCTGCAATCAAAAGCGCATCAACCCCGATAATAACGCTGCTCAATAAACGGCATCCGGCTAACAGTCATAGCCAGCTTTTTGCCGCGTACCAGAGCAAACACTTCGGTATCCAGAACCGCGTAAGCCTTCTCCACATAACCCATGGCCACAGGTGCGCCGATGGTTGGGCCGAAGCTGCCGGATGTTACCTTGCCAATTACCTCACCAGCGTCGTTCACCAGCTCGGTGCCTTCACGTACAGGTGCGCGGCTGGAACCCAGCAGGCCGATACGTTTGATGGCGAACTCCTTGGTTTCGATCTGGCCGAGAATCTTCTCAGCGCCGGGGAAGCCTGCTGCGCGGTCTCCACCGTTGCGGCGAATCTTGCTGATCGCCCAGATCAGGCTGCCTTCGATAGGTGTAGTGGTGGTGTTGATATCGTGACCATACAGGCACAGGCCGGATTCCAGACGCAGGGAGTCGCGGGCGCCAAGGCCGATGGCTTCCACTTCGGGCTGATCCAGCAGCATTTTGCACAGGTTTTCTGCATCAGCAGCAGGAATGGAAATCTCGAAGCCATCTTCGCCGGTGTAGCCGGAGCGGCTGATAAAGCAGTGGATGCCTTCGATAGACACCTTGCGGGAATCCATGAACACCATCTCGGCGGTTTCCGGGCAGAAACGCTTCATCACTTCGCCAGCCGCCGGGCCTTGCAGGGCAACCAGTGCACGGTCGTCCAGTACTTCCAGCTCAACGCCTTCTGACAGGTGGGCCTGCATGTGGGCGATGTCCTGCTCTTTGCAGGCCGCGTTCACAACCACGTACAACAGCTCTTCTTCAGCGCTGGAGTAGTTGGTCACCATCAGGTCGTCCAGAATGCCGCCTTCTTCGTTGGTAAACAGGGCGTAACGTTGCTTGCCAGAAGGCAGGTCGATGATATCCACAGGAACCAGAGATTCCATCATGGTGGCCGCGCCGGTGCCTTTCAGCAGTACCTGACCCATGTGAGACACATCAAACAGACCCGCTTTATCACGGGTATGCAGGTGCTCGTTTTTAACACCCAGAGGATACTGTACAGGCATTTCGTAGCCTGCGAAGGGCACCATTTTGCCCCCCATAGATACGTGCAGATCGTACAGTGGGGTTTTCTTCAGTTGAACGTCAGACATGTTTTATCCCTCAACATCGGATGCTGGACTCGGCTTTTGAAGCAGGAGCTTTTGAAGCAAGAGTCCAGCACCGAATCAGTTAGTCCTGATAGGTTTCAATAGATGGGCAGGAGCAGATGAAGTGGCGGTCACCGTACACATTATCCACACGGTTCACGGTGGGCCAGTACTTGGACGCGCGGGTGGCCTGGGATGGGAACACAGCCTCTTCACGGCTGTATGGGCGATCCCACTCAGCGCTGGCCAGATCAACCATGGTGTGTGGTGCGTTTACCAGCGGGTTGTTGTCCAGCGGCCATTCGCCGTCCTGCACTTTACGGATCTCTTCGCGGATGGCGGTCATGGCTTCGATAAAGCGATCCAGCTCATGCTTGGACTCGGATTCCGTTGGCTCAATCATCAGCGTGCCAGCCACAGGGAAGGACATGGTGGGCGCGTGGAAGCCGTAGTCCATCAAACGCTTGGCAATATCCTCCTCGGAGATGCCACTCTCTTCCTTAATAGGGCGAATATCCACAATGCATTCGTGAGCCACCTTGTTGTTGCGGCCACGGTACAGCACCGGATAGTGGGCAGACAGCTTTTCGGTCATGTAGTTGGCGTTCAGAATCGCCATCTCGGTGGACTGACGCAAGCCTTCCTTACCCAGCAGTACACAGTACATCCAGCTGATAGGCAGAATCGCTGCGCTGCCGTGCTGTGCGGCGGCCACAGCACCAATGCCTTCGTTGTCGCCTTTCAGCGGGCTCACCACGTGGTTGGGCAGGTAAGGAGCAAGGTGCGCCTTCACACCGATAGGGCCCATGCCGGGGCCGCCGCCACCGTGGGGAATGGCGAAGGTTTTGTGCAGGTTCAGGTGAGAAACGTCGGAGCCGATATCGCCTGGTTTGGAGACACCCACCTGAGCGTTCATGTTGGCACCGTCCATGTAAACCTGACCACCGTTGTCGTGTACGATCTGGCACACTTCACGAATCTGCTCTTCAAACACACCGTGGGTGGATGGGTAAGTCACCATCAGGGCGGAGAGATGATCCGCGTGCTTCTCGGCCTTGGCGCGCAGGTCGTCCACGTCTACGTTGCCGTTTTCATCGCAGGCCACAATCACAACCTTCATATCCAGCATGGAGGCGGAGGCGGGGTTGGTGCCGTGGGCGGAGGAGGGAATCAGGCAGATGTTGCGGTGACCCTCATCGTTAGCCTGCTGGTAGTTACGAATGGCCAGCAAGCCCGCGTATTCACCCTGTGCGCCGGAGTTTGGCTGCATGGAAATGTTGTCGTAACCGGTGATTTCCACCAGTGCATCCCCCAGCTCCCTGATCATGGTTTCGTAACCGCGCACCTGATCTTTTGGCGCAAACGGATGCACGTTGGCGAAGCCGTTCCAGGTCACAGGAATCATCTGTGCCGTGGCGTTCAGCTTCATGGTGCAGGAACCCAGCGGGATCATGCCGTGGGTAAGGGAGTAGTCTTTGTTCTCCAGACGCTTCAGGTAACGCAGCATATCGGTTTCGGAGTGATAGCTGTTGAAGGTCGGGTGAGTGAGTACGGCATCAGAACGACGCTGGTCGTCGGCAATGCCGGTGGCCTTGCCGCCAGTGATAGCAGCGTCCAGCTCGGCGGTGTTCAGCTCTTTTTCGGTGAAGGCGCGGAACAGGTCGGCAATATCTTCTGCTGTGGTGGTTTCATCAAGGCTGAGGCCGAGACGATCTGTGCTGACCAGGCGCAGGTTGCAGCCGCTTTCCAGCGCGCGCTGGTAGATGGTTTCCTGTTTGTCGCCCACCTTTACAGTCAGGGTGTCGAAGTAAGTTTCGTTGGTTTCAAAACCCGCGGCTGTCAGAGCGTGCTGCACAATGCTGGTGGAACGGTGAACACGCTCGGCAATCATCTTCAGGCCTTCGGGGCCGTGGTAGATGGCGTAAGCTGCAGCCATGTTGGCCAGCAGTGCCTGAGCAGTACAGATATTGGAGGTGGCTTTCTCCCGGCGGATATGCTGCTCGCGGGTCTGCATCGCCATACGCAGGGCCTGATTGCCACGGCTGTCTTTGGAGACACCGATAATACGGCCAGGTACGGAGCGTTTCAGTTTCTCGCTGGCGGCGAGGAAGGCAGCGTGTGGGCCACCAAAGCCCATGGGAACACCAAAGCGCTGGCTGCTGCCGATTACAACATCCGCGCCCAGCTCGCCGGGGGATTTCAGCAGCATCAGAGCCAGCAGGTCGGTAGCTACAGACACCATGGCTTTCTGGGCTTTGGCCTTGGCAACGAGCTTTTCAATGTTGGCGATGTCACCGTAGGTGCCCGGGTATTGCAGCTGCACACCGAACACTTCCACGTTGTCCAGCTCGGTTTCCGGATTGCCCACAACCACGGGAATGCCCAGATAGTCGGCACGGGTTTTAATCACGTCGATGGTTTGTGGATGTACATCGTCGGCCACAAAGAAGGCCTGGTGCTTGCTGCGGTTGGAACGGCGGCACAGGGTCATGGCTTCGGCGGCGGCGGTGGCTTCGTCCAGCAGGGAGGCGTTGGCGATTTCCATGCCGGTGAGGTCCATCACCATCTGCTGGAAGTTCAGCAGCATTTCCAGCCGGCCCTGGGAAATCTCGGGCTGGTAAGGGGTGTAAGCGGTGTACCAGCCGGGGTTCTCCAGAATATTACGGAGAATCACGTTAGGGGTGTAGGTGTGGTAGTAACCGGTGCCGATGTAGGAGCGGTTCACGGTGTTCTGATCCGCCAGCTCTTTCAGGTAGGCCAGTGCCTGCTGTTCGGTTTTTCCTTCGTCCATAGTCAGAGCATCTTTCAGGTAAATGCTCTCGGGTACGGTCTGGGTCATCAGTTCGTCGATAGAATTCAGACCAAGCTCTGACAACATGGAGTGTTGAGCGGCCGCATCAGGGCCGATATGACGCTGGGTGAAGGCTTCGTTGCTGGTCAGCTCTGCGAGGGAGCGCTGCCGGTCTGTTATGGGTTTCTCAACAGCCATGTTTCTTCCTTTCTTTACCTGACCAGATACTTACGTATCTGGCCGGTCATCAGATCTGTTTAGAGGTGTCTTGCCCTGAACTCAGGCAGCTTCTTCAATGGTTGCCAGGTAGGCATCTTCGGTCAGCAGATTAGCAAGCTCACTATTGTCGCTCAGCTTGATTTTGGCCAGCCAGCCAGCTTCCAGAGGTGATTCATTAACGGTTTCTGGTGCGTCTTCCAGGGTTTCATTGATAGCGATCACCTCACCGGATACTGGCGAGTAAATATCGGAAGCAGCTTTTACAGATTCAACCAGAGAGAACTCATTGCCAGCTTCTATTGTCGCGCCGATTTCAGGCAGTTCAACAAAAACGACATCCCCCAGTAGCTCAGTGGCGTGTTCGGAGATGCCAACGGTTACGGTACCGTCGCCGTTATCCAGAACCCATTCATGAGATTTGGCAAATTTCAGAGTGGCAGACATGGTCAGTTTCCTTTCGCTCCAGGCGGTTTGTGTTTTTAATCGTTTATCGTATTTAACAAGCTACTAATTTCTAACAAGCTACTACGTTTACTGCGAGCCCACCGGTGGCGGTCTCTTTGTATTTGTTTTGCATATCCAGGCCCGTCTGGCGCATGGTTTCTACCACATCGTCCAGATGTACCCGGTGGCTGCCGTCCCCCTGTATGGCGAGGCGGGCGGCGTTAATGGCTTTAATGGCACCCATGGTGTTGCGTTCAATACAGGGCACCTGCACCAGCCCTCCGATTGGGTCGCAGGTAAGCCCCAGGTTGTGCTCCATACCGATTTCCGCTGCATTTTCAATCTGGTTGTTGGTGCCACCTAATACGGCACACAAAGCACCGGCCGCCATGGAGCAGGCCACGCCTATTTCACCCTGACAGCCAACTTCAGCGGCGGAAATGGAGGCATTTTTCTTGTAGATCATGCCGATAGCGGCGGCGGTGGCGAGAAAGGTCACGATGTTGTCTTCATTGCGACCATTGATGAAGCGAACGTAATAGGCCAGAACCGCAGGAATCACCCCCGCTGCGCCGTTTGTAGGGGCGGTGACCACCCGGCTGCCCATGGCATTCTCTTCATTCACTGCCAGTGCGTAGAGGCTGACCCAGTCCATCACTTCAAAATGGTCTTTGTCGTACTCGGCGCGGTTGGCCAGTTCCTGGTGGAGATCGTGGGCGCGGCGTTTCACGTTGAGGCCGCCGGGAAGAATGCCGGTTTGTTCGCAGCCTCTGTCGATGCAGGCTTTCATCACCTTCCAGATAGACAGCAGGTCTTCTCTGGGTTTATGGGTGCGGGGCAGGTGTTCCTCGTTGGCCAGCACAATCTCGGCAATGGAGAGGTTGTGTTTCTCACCCAGCGCCAGCAGTTCTTTGGCGTTCTCGAAGGGGTAGGGGATATTGACCGGAGCGGCAGAGGTTGTGGGATATTTTACCTCCTCTTCGCTGAGTACAAATCCGCCCCCTACGGAGAAGTAGCTGTTTCTGTGAATCACCATGCCGGCGTTGTCGAAGGCAGTTATGGTCATGCCGTTCGGATGCTGGGGCAGAGCCTCTTCCATCAGAAACAGCAGGTCGCTCTCTTCCGTAAAAGGAACAGGATGGCTGCCATCAAGCTGGAGCTGTTTGGATGCGCGAATATTTTTAATGAGCCGTACTGCATAATCAGGATCAATACGATCCGGTGTCTCTCCCGACAGGCCCTGCATCACCGCAGTATCGGTGGCGTGGCCTTTGCCGGTCAGAGCGAGGGAGCCGTAAAGTTCAATCTTTACCCGGGCTGTCTGTTCTGTTTTTCCAAGGCCGCGCAGCTCTTCCAGAAATCTGTTGCTGGCAACCATAGGCCCCACTGTGTGGGACGAAGACGGCCCAAGGCCGACTTTAAATAGATCCAGTACGCTTAAACCCATAAGCCCTCCGCTCAGCTCAGCACTTTATTAACGAGTGCTCTTATTATCGCTGCTTATGCTCGTCTGCGTTTTTTATAGACGAGCTGAGTTACCCCTTGCATCGATCCTCTGTACCTGTTCAATGCTGTGCATAAGGTTTCATTTATGGAAGAGATTATCAGCAGGTTTTTCCCTCTTCAATAGAAAAGTTTCCTATAGGAAACTTTTGGGTAAGGCCCTGTTCGATAGTGTGGTAATGTGGTAGACAGTTCAGGGAGTTTTATTTGAGTCATTAGTGACAATCAGTATCCGTGGGGGAGAAATGTCCGAGCAAGCTCATTTTCTCAGGAAAGAAAAAGAAGCTGTGATCATTCAGCGTAAAAAAACACAGTCCGGTGCAGGAGCGGCCATGGAGCCACTGCAACTGGGTAAGCGGGTGAAGGCCATCCGCCTTGGGAAAAGCCTGACTCTTGAGGAGGCCAGCCAACTCACAGGGTTAGCCCGTTCGACCCTCTCAAAAATAGAGAATGAACAAATATCGCCAACCTTTGCGGCCGTGACCAAACTGGTGAACGGGCTGGGTATTGATATTCCTCAGCTGTTCAGCCCCGCCGGACGCAAAGGCGCGACAGGAGGACGGCGGGATATCACCCTTAAGGGTACAGGCACGCTTCATCCAACGCCCACCTATGAGCACGAGCTGCTGGCAACAGAGTTGTCCGGCAAGAAAATGATTCCCTACAAAACCACCATTTGTGCCCGCTCCTTTGAAGAGTACCAGGACTGGATTCGCCATGAAGGGGAAGAGTTTATGCTGGTATTGAGCGGGAAAGTTCGTCTGTATACCGAGTTTTACCAGCCAGCCGACATGGAAGAGGGCGATAGCGCTTACTACGACGCTTCCATGGGCCATGTGGTGATTTCCACCGGGAAAGAGGATGCGCGGATTTTGTGGGTGACTACGTAATGTCATGTGTAAGAACGGAGTCTGGCTCTTCCATTGTTGTAAAGGTCTGATACTCTTCTTGCCCGCTTATTCGTCAGTACTGTGCCCTGTGCAGCCATTATGATCTTGTAGACAATATTCTCGGGAGCAAGTAGGCAGCTGCCTGAGGGGCAGCGCGTCATATAAAAATAACAGCCGTCGTTCTGCGACAACAACAATAAAAGGTATTCCTGTTATGGAAGCGATGACCCATTTCCTGGGACAACTTAATGGTATCGTCTGGGGCCCGATTATGCTGGTCCTGATATTGGGTACCGGTCTTTTCCTTATGATTGGTTTGCGCCTTATTCCACTGATGAAACTCGCAATGGGTTTCAAGCTTATGTGGAGCGGCAGGCGGAGCGATGAAAATGACAAAGATTCCGGTGAAATTTCCCCTTTTCAGGCTTTGATGACAGCCATGTCTGCTACGGTGGGTACCGGTAATATTGCCGGTGTTGCCACGGCAGTTTTCCTCGGTGGCCCCGGTGCGCTGTTCTGGATGTGGTGCACTGCTCTTGTGGGTATGGCCACCAAGTTCGCGGAAGCGGTGCTGGCAGTAAAATACCGTGAAGTGGACGAGAGCGGCAATCATGTAGGTGGCCCCATGTATTACATCAAGAATGGTCTGGGCGCCAAATGGGCATGGCTGGGTACCATCTTTGCCGTGTTCGCATCTATTGCAGCATTTGGTATCGGCAACACCGTGCAGGCGAACTCTGTGGCCAGTGTTCTTGAAGTAAACTTTGGTATTCCTCTGGCGGTAACCGGTGTTGTGCTGATGGTGCTGGTAGGGGCGGTTCTGCTGGGTGGCGTAAAGCGCATTGGTGCTGTAGCCGGTGCTCTGGTTCCGTTTATGGCGATTACTTATCTGGTGGCCGGTTTGGCTGTGCTGGCGATTAACGCAGATCAATTGCCCGGCGCCCTGCAGATGGTGTTCACCTATGCCTTCACGGAAAGTGCTGCAGAAGGTGGCTTTGCCGGTGCTGCTGTCTGGATGGCGATTCGCTTTGGTGTAGCTCGAGGTATCTTCTCTAACGAAGCCGGTCTGGGTTCGGCGCCTATTGCTCATGCAGCCTCCCAAACCAAAGATCCTGTGCGTCAGGGCCTGGTGGCTATGCTGGGTACCTTTATTGATACCATCATCATCTGCTCCATTACCGGGCTGGCGATTATCTCCACCGGTGTGTGGACGTCTGGTGAATCCGGTGCAGCCCTGACCTCTGCGGCCTTTGCCCATGCCCTGCCCGGCATTGGTAACTACGTGATCGCTATTGCCCTGAGCATCTTTGCCTTCACCACCATCCTTGGCTGGGCACTGTACGGCGAGCGCAGTGTAACCTATCTCTTTGGTGTGAAAGCCCTGATGCCTTACCGTGTGTTCTGGATTCTGGCAGTTCCTGCCGGTGCGGTGCTGAGTCTCGATTTTATCTGGCTGTTGGCTGATACCCTCAACGCGATGATGGCACTGCCTAACCTTGTGGCTCTGATTATGTTGAGCCCTGTGGTATTTAAACTGTCACGGGATTACTTCTCCCTTGACAATAAGGAAGAGAAGGCTGTT
>NZ_SMME01000804.1 GCF_009711465.1 Parendozoicomonas verongulae
TTCCTGACTCCGGGCTTTCTTCCTGGCCAGGGTATAGGTATGGCTCCATCACCACTTATCTCACAATCCGCTCCATCCATAGGTGTAACTAGTGTTTCATCCACGGGCGAAGCAAGCGTTCCATCCATGGGTATAACAAGTGTTCTATCCACGGGCGAAACAAGCGTTCCATCCATGGGTGTAACAAGTGTTCCATACATGGGCGCAATAAGTGTTCCATCCACGGGTGAAATAAGCGCTTCAGGAAGTGGAAGATCTACGGGGGTAAAACGAAAGGCAAGAACTGTTTTTACCCCGGCACAGATGGCGGACCTTGAGGCAACGTTTAGGCAAAATGTATACCTCAACCCTCTGGATCGATATAAGCTGGCAGAAAGAACAGGGCTTACCGATACACAGATTAAAACCTGGTTTCAAAACCGGCGGCTGAAGGTGAAGAAAGAGCAACTTCGTGCAGCAGGCCATCAGCCTGGACCCTCAAAATCATAAAGGAAGTATAACTACCCGGGAGCTTTTGAAGCTCCCTGATAGAAGACCAGGATATTTCCAAGCACCACAAGCCCAACCCCAACAAAAGCAGTGGCGTGCCACTCATACCCCTCAAATAATGTAGACACCCCCAGCGCAACCAGTGGGAATAAAACAGTGGAGTAAGATTGATTCTCCCCTAAGAGGAGGCTCTGTTATTGAGAAGTACCCAAGCTACGGATTTCATATGGTTTGGGTGCCTGGCCAGTTGAAGAGGTTATCGTTCTCTGCCATATGCGGTTTGCAAATCAAGTATTCATAACCAAAAAGAAACCCTTAGTAACAACTATCGAACCATCTTGGCAGCTTCTTTTCAAAGCTTGTTCTTAAGGTAGTGCATCAAGTAAATAGATGGGAGATCATATGAATACGACAACACAGGCAGCCGCAGTTACCCCAAATGCTCCTAGCCTATACAGCACAGCGCCATCTCGAGGAGTAAGTACGCCAGTTATACGAGGCACTTATCAACAGCACAGCGTGCAAGCTATACCCGAAAGCCAAACATTACAAACGATGGGGGTGGGTAGTCAGGCTATGATAAGTTCTGCCAGCAAGCCTGTTGCCCAGTACTCCGTGGAGCGTCATGAGACAGGGGCCGGACCGTCTGGATTAAGAATGGAGGCAAGGGCTAGAGGTACTAGACTTCCCAAAAGGCCAAAAACAAAATTTACAGATCTACATATAGAGATACTTGAGAGGTCCTTTGACATTTGCCGGTACCCTTCAAAGGAGGATAAGGAACAGCTCTCGCGCAAATTGGGCCTTAACGAGAAAGTTATTAAAACCTGGTTCCAGAACCGGAGGATGAAGTTAAAAGCCATTGGGGAAGAAGAGGCTATGTTGGCTATGCCGTCGCAAACGTCCCTGCAGCCAAGAATAATTTCTTCATCACAGCAAGGTGGTGTGCCTAGCGTAACATCTCATTCTTATGTTGGTGCTCCTCCTTCAGCAGAGCAAGTTGTACCTCAGCCTTCAGCAAGACAAGTTGCACCTCAGTCTTCAGCAGGACCTCAGCTACCAATAGGACACTTTGTACCTCAGCCACCAATAGGACACTTTGTACCTCAACCTTCAGCAGGACAAATTGCCCACTATTCAGTAATGGGACAAGTTGTACATCAAGCTCCAACAGGACAATTTGCCCAGTCTCCATTTATGGGACAAGTTGTACCTCAGTCTCCATTTATGGGACAAGTTGTGCCTCAACCTCCATTAGTGGGACACATTGTCCAGCCTCCACTAATGGGACAAGTTGTACCTCAGCCTCCAACAGGACAATATGTCCAGCCTCCATTTATGGGACAAGTTGTACCTCAGCTTCCAACAGGACAAGCTGTGCCTGCGTATCAGAACCCTCCATTTTTCCCTTGGGGGGCGAACGTTTCCAGGGGGCAGTAAGTTAAAAGTTGCAGATTTTTACTGAAAAAGTCTGCAACACTTATCCCGTAATGGTTCAATGGCTCAATATCTGACTCAGGAATAACTGGGTTCGTTCACTCTGCGGGCTATTAAAGAATGGCTCCGGCGCATTCTCCTCAATAATCTGCCCACCATCCATAAATATCACCCGGTTTGCCACGGTGCGAGCAAAGCCCATTTCGTGGGTGACACAGATCATGGTCATGCCTTCCTGTGCTAGCTCAATCATTACGTCCAGTACTTCCTTGATCATTTCCGGATCAAGAGCTGAAGTGGGTTCGTCGAACAGCATCACCTCAGGGTTCATACACAGGCTGCGAGCGATAGCCACACGCTGCTGCTGACCACCGGAAAGCTGGCCGGGATACTTGTTGGCCTGATCAGGAATTTTTACCCGTTCCAGATACTTCATGGCGATCTCTTCCGTTTCTTTCCTGGGCATCTTGCGCACCCAGATAGGTGCCAGTGTGCAGTTTTCCAGAACAGTCAAATGCGGGAATAAATTAAAGTGCTGGAATACCATACCCACATCCTTGCGGATATGTTCGATGTTTTTGAGATCGTTGGTGAGGGTCACGCCGTTTACATCAATAATACCTTCCTGATGCTCTTCCAGGCGATTGATGCAGCGAATCATGGTGGACTTGCCGGAACCTGACGGGCCGCAGACGACAATACGTTCGCCTTTCCGTACGGTCAGGTTGATATCTTTGAGGACATGAAAGTCGCCGTACCACTTGTTTACACCTCTCAATTCAATCATGGTTTCAGTGCCAGCCATGTGTTTCAGAGAGACGCTTTGTTTTTCTTTTTCTTCGACTTCTGCGTGCATATTATAACCCTGTGAGTATTGTATTTATTGGGCTTTAACTCTTGTGTCCGGTATCCAGCTTCCGCTCCAAAGCTACGCTGTAGCGCGACATACCAAAGCAGAATGCCCAGAAAACGAAGCCGGTAAATACGAAAGCTTCGATGGAAATATTGGGCCAGTTCACATCGGTAATGCCCGCCTGCATAACAGCGAGCAGGTCAAAGAGACCGATGATTAATACAAGACTGGTGTCTTTAAAGAGTTGAACGAAGGTGTTCACAATGCCAGGAATGGAAATCTTCAACACCTGAGGCATGATAATTAAACGCATACCCTGCCAGTAGCTCAATCCCATGGCATCGGCTGCTTCATACTGCCCCTTCGGCATGGCCTGTAAACCACCGCGAATCACCTCTGCAATCAGTGCCGCTTCAAACAGGCTGATACCGATCATTGCCCGCGCCAGTTTATCCAGTTCAATATCACCAGGAATAAACAATGGCAGCATAACCGAGGCCATAAATAAAATGGTGATCAGCGGAACGCCCCGCCAAATCTCGATAAACACCGTACAAAAGGAACTGACCGCAGGCATATCGGAGCGACGGCCAAGGGCCAGCAGAATACCGATGGGCAGCGCGATCACCATGCCCACCAGTGAAAGCACCAGCGTCAGCATCAAGCCGCCCCACTTGTGTGTCTCCACCGTCTCCAACCCCAGAAACCCACCGTGCAGAAGAATAAAACTGGTGAGAGGAAAACCAGTAAGAAACCACACCCCGCCCCAAGTGCGCCTGGGCATTTTATCCCACAATACCCACACCAGAACGGCGGTCATCTGTGCGAAGAATATATTTACACGCCAGAGTTCAGTGTCAGGATAAAAGCCGTACATAAATTGCTGGAAGCGTGCGGATACAAACACCCAACAGGCGCCTTCACTGGTGCAGGCCTCCTTATTCACGCCAATAAAGTCCGCCTGCAAAACTGCCCACTGGAAAATGGGCGGAATAGCCCAGACCAGAAATGCCAGCCCCATAAATGTCAGTACACTGTTGCCCGGAGTCGAGAACAGGTTCTCCCGCAACCAGCCTGCAATACCTCGGGTAGATGCAGGAGCTGGGCGAGAAGGAATGTTTTTGTCGTTTACTATCATCGCTCTCTCCGCTTACCGCTCAACCAAAGCCATTCGTGTGTTGAACCAGTTCATAAACAGCGACACCATCAGGTTCATAGTGAGGTATACGGCCATGGTCATGGCGATAATCTCTATGGCCTGACCCGTCTGGTTCAAGGTGGTGCCCATAAACACATTCACCAGCTCGGGGTAACCAATGGCGGTGGCCAGAGAGGAGTTTTTGATCAGGTTCATGTAGTTGGTCGCGAGGGGTGGAATCACAACACGCATAGCCTGAGGAATAATCACCAGACTCATGATTCTCCCTTCACTCAGCCCGAGAGCGCCTGCCGCTTCTCGCTGCCCTTTGCTGATAGCTTCGATGCCGGCACGGACGTTTTCCGCAATATATGCCGCTGTATAGAACGCCAGACCAAGCAGCAGAGCTATCAGTTCTGGCATAACAGTTATGCCGCCACGGAAGTTAAAGCCTTTGAGAACGGGCATCTCCAGAGAAATCGGTTGCCCTGCAACCACCCATACAACAATGGGCAGAGCAACAATCAAACCCAGCCCAACACGAAACACAGGGAATACTTCCCCGGTTTTTACCTGACGCTGCTTTGCCCAATGGGAAAGGACAAAGGCTGCCATACACGCGGCAACAAAGGCACCCAGTACAATACCAGAGCCTTCTCCAAACACTGGCGCAGGAATATAAAGCCCACGCAGGTTCAGGAAGATAGATTCTCCCAGCGTGATGCTCTGCCGTGGCGATGGCAGCACCTGCAGAACCGCGATATACCAGAACAGAATCTGCAACAGGACCGGAATGTTCCGGAAAATTTCGATATAAACTGTGGAGAGTCGGGCAACCAGCCAGTTACTGGACAGCCGCCCAATACCCACTAAGAAACCAACAACGGTGGAGAGAGCAACCCCCAGTACCGCGACAAGGGCTGTGTTCAGCAAGCCGACAATAAAGGTTTTACCAAAGGTGTGGGTTTCATCGTACTCAACCAGACTCTGGATGATGCCAAAGCCGGCTTCCTGACTTAAAAAGTCAAAGCCGGTGGTAATGCCACGTTGCTCAAGGTTGTTTGTGGTGTTGGTGATGATGTTGGAAATAAAGAAAACGAGTAGCCCGATAAATAACAGCTGAAAGAGAATGCTGCGCACTTTCGGGTCGTACCAGAAGCGGGAGCTGCTGGCTTTATTAATATTTTGAGACACGAGAAACCTGCCTTAAATAGTGTTCGCCCAAATACAAACAGACCACAGGCGCGTAATGCACCTGTGGTCTGAGGCAGGAATTAACGGAAAGGAGGTGCGTAAACAATGCCGCCATCTTTCCATAGCGCGTTAATGCCACGCTTGATCAGTAAAGGAGACTTGGCACCGACGTTGCGTTCAAAGATTTCATCGTAGTTACCCACCTGCTTCACAATCTGGTAAGCGAAATCGTCTGGCAGGTTCAGCGCCTTGCCACCAGGGCCAGTCTTACCAATAAAGCGGGAGATAGCTGGGTTATCGGTTGTCATCTTCGCGTCAATGTTGTCAGACGTCAGACCCAACTCCTCACCGTTTACCAGCGCGTACAAAGACCACTTGGCAATGTTCAGCCACTGGTCGTCACCCTGACGCACAACAGGGCCGAGAGGTTCTTTGGAAATAACCTCTGGCAGAACAATCGCTTCATCAGGCTTGGCGAGCTTGGTGCGCAGTGCGTACAGTTGGGATTGGTCGGATGTCAGCATATCGCAACGGCCAGACTCAAAGCCCTGAACGGATTGTGCGGAGGTATCAAATACCAGCGGCTGGTAAGTCATGCTATGTTCGCGGAAATAGTCCGCCATATTCAGCTCGGTGGTGGTACCGGCCTGAATGCACACGGTTGCGCCATCCAGTTCCAGAGCGCTGGATACGCCAAGGTTCTTCTTCACCATGAAGCCCTGGCCATCGTAGTAGTTCACACCTACAAAGTTCAAACCGAGAGAAGTATCCCGGGTTTGAGTCCAGGTGGTATTACGGGAAAGTACATCAATTTCCCCGGACTGAAGAGCGGTAAAACGCTCTTTTGCAGTGAGAGGAATGAACTTCACCTTGTCGGCATTGCCAAGGGTGGCAGCAGCCATGGCGCGACATACATCAACGTCAATACCTGTCCAGTTACCCTTCTCATCGGGTGTGGAGAAACCGGGCAGGCCAGTACTTACACCACACTGGATATAGCCACGTTCTTTAACATTTTCGAGCGTTGAGGTTTGTGTGGATGCCTGGGCAAGGCTGGAGGCGGCAGTCAGTGCCAAAGCAGCACCTGCCAGTTGAATCGCTTTTTTCATTGTTTCTGTCTCTTCTTTTTCTTATATCGTTCTAGTTATTTTTAGTGAGCAAATCTGAGACCACTTTTTTTGCTTTTTTCTCCAGCAAAAAACCGCGAAAGCACTTCCGTGCGGCGTATGAAACAGAGATCAGGAATTTAATGTATCAACTTGGTGCGAAAGAAACAAAAAATCCCGCAGAGATCAAACCTTTGCGGGATTTTTATTGTTTAGTGAAGGATTTTCACAACACCATCCAGCAGCATTTGTACGGCCAGCATCACCAGAATCATACCCATCAGGCGTTCCAGTGCCATCAGGCCACGCTCTCCGAGAATTTTATAGAGAGGCTTGCAGAACATCAGAATGGCTGCGGACGCAAACCATGCGCCGACTGCTGCAATTGTCCATTCAGCCAGCATGTCTGGATGCCTGTTTACCAGCAACATCAGCGACGCCAGCAGAGAAGGACCGGCAACAAGTGGTGTAGCAAGAGGAACAATGAAGGGCTCCTCTTGAATCTCATCATCCCTGGGGCCATTGGCTGGAGGAAAGATCATACGAATGGCGATAATAAACAGAATAATACCGCCGGAAATACTCACCGCTTCTGGCGCAAGCCCCATGGTATTCAGAATATTCTGACCGGCATAAAGGAAGATCAGCATGATAGCGAGAGCAATTAACAGCTCTCTTACCAGCACTTTGTTTCGGCGTTCTTCCGGTACAGTTTTAAGGATGGACATAAATACAGGCAGGTTGCCTAGCGGATCCATGATCAGAAACAGCGTTAGCGCCGCGTTCCAGACTTCCACGACAATTTCCCTCGCACGCTTAAGGCTGCCCGCAGAGGAGCAACTAATAGGTTTGGTAGTAATAAAAACGCTGATATTCTGACTGAAAAATGGTTAAACAAACACACCGAATACAATATTTCTTTTGACATTCAGCGTGCCCTGATTCTCTACAAACACCGTAGAGAAATCAGGGTGTTTCAAGGGTATATTCTCGGGAAAGTGGTAGAACGAGTGTGGCACACAGGCCGTTCATAGGACAATCCATTTGTTGTGCATAAGTAGTCATTATGTCTTTCAGTGGCTTTCCGCACCGCTATTGAACCTTTGCATACTGATCCATAGAATTCGCGACACTCTCAATATATTTTCAACTTTACGTCTGTTTTTTAAACAATACGTAAGGGAATCTTTGTAACTTCGGGACTCTTTATAATGGCAACACGCAGTGCAAACCCTGCACCCCTTGGCTTGGCTGGTTTTGGTATGACGACAGTTCTGTTGAATCTGCACAACGCAGGTTTCTTTGAACTGAGTAGTATGATTCTGGCAATGGGGCTGTGCTACGGCGGTCTGGCTCAAATTATTGCGGGTATCATGGAATTCCGTACCGACAACACTTTCGGCGCTGTGGCTTTCACCTCTTACGGCACCTTCTGGTGGTCTCTGGTTCTGCTGCTCGTTCTGCCCAAGATGGGGCTGGCTGAAGCAACTTCCGCCACAGCAATGGCCTGGTACCTGCTGATGTGGGGCATTTTCACTTTGTTCTTTTTCTTTGCCACTCTTAAAGGTCCAAAGATTGGTCAGGTTGTATTTTCTTCTCTGACTCTGTTGTTCTTCTTGCTGTCTGCTGAACACTTCACTGGCAATCACACATTGGGCGTAATCGCTGGTTACGTTGGTATCTTCTGTGGTGCAAGCGCACTGTACGAAGCCTTTGCTCTGGTTCTGAATGAGAAGTATGGCCGTACTGTTATGCCAATCGGTGCAGGTCACTGATAGCTGACAAATAACAAAAAAACGGGGTTCAGTTGAAAAACTGAACCCCGTTTTTTATGCCATCCCTGAAAAGCGTGATAGCTTGGTAACGGGAACACAATTCCTGAAAAACGAAAAAGTCTGAGCAGACCTATACTTTTAACAATATCTATAAAGGTCTTGGAGGCACATATGGATGCTCTTATCAACTCACCACAAGTGGATTTGATTTCTGATGCTAACCCCATGGGAACCGATGGTTTTGAGTTTGTAGAGTTTGCTGCAAACGACCCCCACGAGCTGGAAGTTCTTTTTTCTTCTCTTGGCTTTAAAGCTGTTGCCAGACATCGCTCACGCAATGTCACCCTCTGGCGACAGTGTGACATTAATTTCATTATTAATGCGGAGCGCAAAGGTTTCAGTCACGAGTTTATGGAACGTCATGGGCCTTGCTCCTGCGGTATGGCATTTCGGGTGGAAAATGCCAAGTACGCTATGGAGCGTGCTCTCAAGCTGGGAGCCAAACCACTGGAATCGCAGGCAGATTATATGGAGTTAAATATTCCCGGCATTGAAGGTATTGGTGGCGCCCATATTTACTTTGTGGATCGCTATGGAGAGCGTGGCTCTATCTACGATGTGGATTTTGTTCCCATTGAAGGCGTAAGTGCACAACAGCCAGGCTTTAACCTGCTGGAAATTGATCATCTTACTCATAATGTGTTTCGCGGTAATATGAACCGCTGGGCGACTTTTTACGAGCACTATTTTAACTTCAGACAGATTCGTTACTTTGATATTGAAGGCAAACTCACCGGTTTGGTATCTCGCGCCATGACCAGCCCCTGCGGCAAGATTCGTATTCCTATCAATGAATCCTCCGACGACAAAAGCCAGATCGAAGAGTTTCTGGAAGAATACAATGGGGAAGGCATTCAGCATATCGCCCTGGCTACGGAGGATATTTACCAGGCTGTCAGCACATTAACCGATGCCGGTGTGAAGTTTATGCCTCCTCCCCCTGCTACCTATTACAGTATGCTGGACGACCGGCTCCCCAATCATGGTGAAGATGTTGAAGCTCTCAAGAGCCAAAGCATTCTCATGGATGGTGATGATCAGGGTGGTTTGTTGCTGCAAATCTTCACCGAAACCGTTATTGGCCCCATCTTCTTTGAGGTGATTCAGCGCAAAGGGAACGAAGGCTTTGGAGAAGGAAACTTCCAGGCGCTGTTTGAAAGTATTGAGCAGGACCAGATTAACCGAGGTGTGCTATCCGACCAGGGACAACAACAGGCCGGAACATAATGAAAAAGTCATCCTACGAAGCCCGTGAGCCGGATGCTGACGGGATTATCCACTACACCGAACAGGAACACGAAACCTGGTCCCGGCTGGTTGGCCAGCAGATCAACCTGTTGCCGGGACATGCCTGTCAGGAATATCTGGATGGTATTGAACGGCTGGACCTGCCCCACGACCACATCCCCCAGTTGGGGAGGGTAAACAAGGTTTTGGAAGAGGCGACCGGCTGGCAGGTTGAGCGTGTGCCCGCTCTGATCAGTTTCGACCGGTTCTTTAGTCTGCTGGCGGAAAGAAAGTTTCCCGTCGCAACATTTATACGTCGGCCAGAGCATATGGGGTACCTCAAAGAACCGGATATTTTTCATGAGGTATTTGGCCATTGTCCGCTACTAACTAATCCGGCTTTTGCTGCCTTCACCCATGCTTATGGAAAGTTGGGCAAGGACGCCAGTCATGAGCAGAGGGTGTATCTGGCACGACTTTACTGGTTCACCGTGGAGTTTGGTTTGATTGATACCCCTGCCGGTTTACGTGTATACGGCGGTGGTATTCTTTCCAGCCCTAAGGAAACCAGGTGGAGTGTGGAAAGTATTGCTCCAAGGCGGGAAGCGTTCGATCCGATTCTGGCTCTGCGAACCCCCTATCGCATCGATATTCTTCAGCCTTTGTACTATGTCATTAACGATATGAGTGTTCTGAATGATCTCAGTCAGCAGGACATTATGTTGATGGTGGCAGAAGCACGACAGACCGGCTTACTCCCACCACTCTTTACCAACGACTAGTGGGCACCCAGCCACACGATTGGGTGCTCAATCAAAACAGGTTTCAGGCAGGTGATAGCGTGAGTGAATTATCTGAATCCAAATGTGCGCCTTGTGAGGCCCAAGCCGCACTGTTAAATGAATCTGAAATTGCAGAGCTCTTAAAAGATCTTCCCAAGTGGCGCACGGAAAACCGGGGGGGAGTCTTGCAACTGGAGCGTGTGTTTACCTTCAAAAACTTCCGCAAGGCGCTGGCGTTTACCAATCAGGTTGGTGAGCTGGCTGAGGATGCCGGTCATCACCCTGGACTGCTCACAGAGTGGGGGAAGGTGACTGTGACCTGGTGGTCTCACAGCATCAAGGGACTCCATAAAAATGATTTCATAATGGCTGCGCGCACCGATAAAGTTTATGAATAAAAAATTGACTCGGGGTTTTCCTATTCAAGAGGGGGAAGCCTCCCGGCAGGCTCATTGTGACCTGCCGGATGGCACTTATGAACGAGAGCTGGGGCGTGAAGGTTTTTACGGCCCTGTCTCCCACATGCACCATAAACACCCCCCTACTGGTTGGGAAAAGTGGGAAGGCCCATTGCGTCCCCATGCCTTTGATTTGAATAACCTGAATGCCGAAGCTATCAGCCCGTGGTTGGCGGCCCCTCTTCTTTATAATCGTGATGTACGACTACGGTTCTGGAAGTTAGAGCAGAACATGGAGTATCTCGTGCGCAACAGTGATGGGGATGAATTGCTGTTTGTACATCAGGGTGCGGGTGAGTTTTTCTGCGACTATGGTCATCTGACTTTTCGGGATGGAGATTACATCAGTGTTCCACGAGGAACAGTGTGGCGCATTGAACCCACAGAAGCCTGCGCGTTTTTAATGATTGAAAACACCGATGGTATGTATTCCCTCCCGGAAAAAGGCATGTTGGGATACAACGCTATTTTCGACCCAGCTTGCCTGGATTATCCCAAAATAAACGACCAGTTTCGTGCACAGCAGGATGAGAACCCCTGGAAAATCTACATCAAACGTGAAGGTCATATTTCCAAAGTAACCTATCCTTTCAACCCACTGGATGCCATAGGCTGGCACGGCACCAATACCGTACTGCGGGTGAACTGGCGGGATATTCGCCCGCTGATGAGTCACCGTTACCACTTGCCTCCTTCTGTTCATACGACATTTGTCGGCTCCGGTCTGGTGGTGTGTACCTTTGTGCCCCGCCCGGTAGAAAGTGACCCGGGCGCATTGAAAGTGCCTTTTTTCCATAACAACGACGACTTTGATGAAGTGCTGTTTTACCACAAAGGAAATTTCTTCAGTCGTGATCATATCGAAGCGGGCATGATGACTCACCATCCCTGTGGCTTTCCCCACGGCCCGCACCCCAAGGCATTGAAAAAGAGTATGGAAAACCCCGTTAAGGAGATCGATGAAGTGGCGGTAATGATCGACACTCGTCGTCCACTGAAAGCAGTAGACAGTCTATGGACCGTAGAAAATAAAGGTTATGTAGACTCATGGAAGGGAGGTGAACAATGAAACTGGCTTCTCTGAAAGCAGGTCGTGATGGCCAGCTGGTTGTGGTGTCTAAAGACCTCTCTCAAAGGGTGGCTGCACCCGATATCGCACAAACCCTGCAGGAAGCATTGGATCATTGGGAGACTAAGGCGCCAGCCCTCGAAAAGGTTTATGACAGGCTGAATGCTGGTGAACACCCCGCTACTCAGGCGTTCGACTCCAGATTCTGCACAGCGCCTTTACCGAGGGCTTTTCAGTGGCTGGATGGCAGCGCCTATGTGAATCATGTGGAACTGGTGCGCAAAGCTCGCGGGGCTGACATGCCGGAGTCTTTCTGGACAGACCCGCTAATGTATCAAGGTGGCTCTGATAAAATGCTCGGCCCCCGGGATGATGTGCCACTGGCCAGCGAGGAATGGGGGATCGATTTTGAGGCGGAGGTGATTGTGGTGACCGATGATGTTCCCATGGGAATAGGGAGCGATCAGGCTGCAGAACATATTCGCCTGATTGGTCTGGTCAATGATGTTTCTCTTCGCAACCTTATTCCGGCAGAGTTGGGCAAAGGGTTTGGCTTTATGCAGAGCAAACCGGCCTCCAGTTTTTCACCGGTATTTGTCACGCCTGACGAACTGGGAGAAAGCTGGAAAGATGGTGTTATCCATCGGCCACTTACTGTACACCGAGGGCGGGAGCTGTTTGGTGAACCGGACTGCGCCACTGACATGACCTTCAATTTTCATCGGTTGATTGCCCATGCAGCAAAAACTCGCTTTCTTGGAGCAGGAACAATCATTGGCTCGGGAACCATCTCTAACAAAGACCGCAGTGTCGGTTCCTGTTGCATCGCCGAGCGGCGGATGCTGGAAACCGTTGCGGATGGCAAACCTGTAACACCATTCCTGCAATTTGGAGAGCGGG
This sequence comes from Parendozoicomonas verongulae, assembly GCF_009711465.1. GTDB lineage: Bacteria > Pseudomonadota > Gammaproteobacteria > Pseudomonadales > Endozoicomonadaceae > Sansalvadorimonas > Sansalvadorimonas verongulae. Next base: position 12,489 of record NZ_SMME01000804.1, read on the forward strand.
TAAAAATAGAGATGCTGGATGAAGCCGGTGACTCTGTTTTTGGTGCTATCGACCAGGTTTTTGTGGAATATTCCACACCCTGAAAACCTGTCTCTCCGCCCTTTTCCCCTTCCTGTAAATGTGAGGGGGCATACACTTTCCTCAAATGTAAGCACTACCTTTTTTGCCACAAAACATTGATTCACATCGTCATAGCTAAGAAAACGGGCTGATATGATGCGCCACCCTCGCATCTGTTTCTTCAACCTTGTTCGTATTTTGGATTCGAACTATGACGACTCAAAAGAACCAAAAACTGGCGCTTATCTATGGCTGCGTCACAGTATTGCTTTGGTCAACGGTTGCCACCGTTTTTAAAATCGCCTTGACCGAACTCACACCTCTTCAACTGGTTACCGGCGCGTGTTTTGTTTCGATGCTGGTTCTTTTCAGCCGTGTATGGATGAGTGGTCAGCTCTCTCAGGTGCTGAAGACATTAAAGCAGCGCCCTCTTTTCTATCTCACTCTTGGTGCACTGAACCCAACGGCGTTTTATCTCTCCTTGTTTGCAGGTTATGAACACCTTCCCGGTTCCATTGCTGTGCCGGTGAACTACAGCTGGGCCGTTATGCTGCCACTGCTGGCAGCACCTGTTCTGAAACAAGCCTTGAGTCGCTGGCAGCTGTTGGGTTGTTTAATGGGCTATGGCGGTGTAACCATTATTGCCACAGGTGGCAAGTTGTCAGGTTTGGGAGATATCAACCTTGTGGGTATTGGCCTGGTGCTGCTGGCCGCGCTGATCTGGTGTCTGTACTGGATTATGAACACTGGTAACAAGCAAGACCCGGTAGTGAGCCTGTTGTGCTGTACCCTCTGTGGCTTTCCAATGTTGCTGATATTGAACATGGCTTTCGGATCCTGGCCGGAGGTGGGTATCCATGGCATAGCAGGCATGATTTACATTGGCCTGTTTGAGATGGGCGTCACCTATATCTTCTGGCTCACGGCCCTGCGTATTGCCACTGAAGCCTCCCGAGTATCCAACCTGATGTTTTTGGTGCCAGTGCTATCCATCATGTGGATAAGCGTGTTTCTCGGAGAGAAGATCGACTCCTCTATCTGGATGGGCATGGCTCTGATTCTCAGTGGAGTCGGCATTCCCCAACTGATCGAAAGATATCGCCTTTCTGCGCAAGCAGCCTGACCTGCCAACTGGTTAGCGCCCCCCTGATTGGGGGGAAACTCCCGTTTAAAGGCTGACAGGGGATACAGCTTATGTCACTCTGCGGATAAGACCTTTTGCCGGACGATTATAATGAAGATATGGGTTGATGCTGACGCCTGCCCCAATGTGATTAAAGAGATTCTCTTTAAAGCTGCACAACGCACAAAAACACCACTGACGCTGGTGGCAAACCAATACCTGCGTACTCCACCCTCTCCGTTTATCAATGCTGTGCAGGTGCCATCAGGCTTTGACGTGGCCGACAACTATATTGTGCAAGACTGCTCACCGGGTGATCTGGTCATTACGGCTGATATTCCTCTGGCTGCAGAAGTGCTTCAGAAAAAAGCCCATGCTCTGAACCCGCGCGGTGAGTTTTATGATCAGGAAAATATACGTCATCGCCTTGCTATGCGGAATTTTATGGAAGAAATGAGAAGTACCGGACAAGTATCTGGTGGGCCTCCTCCGCTTGGCAACCGGGAGAGAATGGACTTTGCTAATGCTTTGGATCGTTTCCTTGCTCAGAACAGCTAGCCTCCAGGAGGCTTTATGAAGCTCTATAGCTACTTCCGCTCATCTGCTGCATTTCGCGTCCGAATAGCTCTGAACCTTAAAGGTTTGGAGTATGAGCAACTCCCCATAAACCTGCGGGAAGGTGAGCAAAAGTCCGAAGAGTTTAAAGCTGTCAATCCTCTGGGGCTGGTACCTGCCCTCGAGACAGAGCAAGGTGCACTCGGTCAGTCTTTGGCCATTATGGAATGGCTGGATGAAGCCTGGCCCCAGACGCCATTGCTTCCTGATGACAGTTGGCAAAAAGCACGAGTGCGTGCCATGGCCTACAGTATCGCCTGTGACATCCACCCACTGGATAACCTGCGGGTGTTGAAATACCTCAAGACCAATTTTGACCAGTCTGAAGATGACGTAACAACCTGGTATCACCACTGGATTGCCCAGGGCTTTGATGCTCTCGAACAGCAGGTAGAAGCTGCTCCTTTCTGTGTGGGGGATAAGCCAACTCTGGCCGACATTTGCCTGATCCCGCAGGTGAGCAATGCCAAACGCTTTTCCATGAACCTTACGTCTTATCCCAAAATCGTGGGCATATGGGAACATTGCATGACTATGGACGCCTTTAAACAGGCTGTGCCCGAAAACCAGCCAGACAGCATGTAATCTTTAAGTACCCGGACCATTGCTTTCGCATAATGATGGCGAGTGGATTTTTTCGCTCTTCAAGGAACAGCGTCGGGAGCGTAGCCCGCTACGTGATAAGAGTTGTGACGCAGCAAGGGCGGAAAAAGACGCCGTCAGACTATGCGAAAGCAATGGCCCGGGTACTTACTGCTCGACTCTGTGTTTATCTTTCAGAGTGACATAGTTGCTGGATGAATAAAGAAAGAAGTCCCGCTCCTTATCCGTCAAGGGGCGGGCTTTTTTAGCCGGGTTTCCCTTGTACACAAAGCCGCTTTCCAGATGTGCTTTTGGGGGAACCATTGCTCCGGCAGCTACCAGTACTTCCGATTCCACTACCGCACCATCCATCACGATCGCTCCTAAACCTATAAGAACCCTGTCGTGAATTGTGCAGCCGTGAAGCGTGGCGTTATGACCAATGGTGACATCGTTGCCAATATGCAGGGGCCAACCGTCCTTATTGTAAGGACCGGCGTGGGTGATATGGAGAACGGACCCATCCTGAACGCTGGTGCGCTCGCCAATGCGGATTTCGTGCATATCTCCACGAATCACTGCACAGGGCCAGATGGAGCTGTCTGTTCCTATTTTTACATCCCCCAGTACAACAGCGGTTTCATCAATAAAAACCCTTTCACCAAGAACAGGCGTTTTATCCTGATACGTGCGAACCGCCATCATTCTTCCCCCTCTAAGCGTTCAAATCGCTATTGAGAGTATCACAGGCCGTTTTTGTTGAAGAGTAATAAACCTTGAAATGCTCTTTAGCGATCACTATTAACCACAATAATGGTCGATGAACACCCCGTGCTTCGATAACTACAAAAGGGAAACCGAATGAGCAACCCTCTGCTGGATCAAAATACACTGCCACCGTTCTCCAAAGTATCCGCCGAGCATGTCGGCCCTGCTATAGATGCACTACTGAAAGAATCTCGAGAAGGTATCGAGGCGCTGCTGGCGAAAGATAAAACCTACACATGGGCCAATCTTCAGGAGCCCATGGATGCACTGGATGAACGTTTGAGCCATGCCTGGTCACCGGTTTCCCATATGAACGCTGTCGTCAACAGTGATGAGCTGCGTGACGCCTACAACGGTTGCCTGCCCAAACTCTCCGAGTTTGGGACATGGGTGGGCCAGAACAAAAACCTGTTCGATGCCTACAAGCAAATTGCCGATGGTGAAGAATACAAGACGCTGGACGAAGCCCAGCGCAAAGTGATTGATAACGCCCTGCGTGATTTCCATCTGGCGGGTGTCGATCTGCCTGAAGAAAAGAAGGCCCGCTTCGTTGAGTTGAGTATCAGACTTTCCGAGCTTACCAGTGGGTTCTCTGATCGTGTGCTCGACGCCACTATGGCCTGGAGTAAGCTGATTACCGATGAACGCGAGTTGGCTGGTTTGCCAGAATCTGCTTTGGCCGGTGCTAAGCAACTGGCTCAAGCTAAAGGCCACGAAGAAGGCTGGATGCTGAATCTGGACTTCCCCTGCTACTTCCCGGTCATGACTTACTGTGAAAACCGTGAGCTACGGGAAGAAATGTACACCGCTTACGTGACCCGCGCTTCTGAAGAAGGCCCCAACGCTGGTGAGTTTGATAACAGCGAAACCATGAAAGAGATCATGGTGGCTCGTAAAGAGCAGTCCGCCCTGCTGGGCTTTGACTCCTACGCAGATTATTCCGTAGCTACCAAAATGGCGGCGAACCCTGAGGAGGTTCTGTCTTTCCTTGAAGATCTTGCAGCCAGAAGTAAGCCACAGGCCGAGCGCGAGCTGGGTGAACTGAAAGCTTTTGCCAGAGACGTGTTTAAAGTTGAAGAGCTTTCTGCATGGGATATTGGTTTCTACGCTGAGAAACTGCGCCAGCAGCGTTACGCTATCAGTCAGGAAGAGCTGCGCCCCTGGTTCCCCGCCAACAAAGTTATCACTGGCATGTTTGAAGTCGTGAGCCGTCTCTACAGTGTGAATATCACGGCTGTGGAAGGTGTTGATACCTGGCACAAAGATGTTCAGTTTTTTGATATTGAGCGTGATGGCGAAGTGGTTGGCCGTTTCTACCTCGATCTGTATGCCCGCGAACACAAACGTGGCGGTGCGTGGATGGCAGACTGCCATAGTCGTAGAAAGGCCAACGACAATGTTCAAACACCAGTTGCTTTCCTGACCTGTAACTTCACGCCACCTGTAGGCGATAACCCTGCCCTGCTCACCCACGATGAAGTTGTGACTCTGTTCCACGAATTTGGTCATGGCCTGCATCATATGCTGACCCGCGTGGATTACTCTGCCGTTTCTGGTATCAGTGGTGTGCCTTGGGATGCTGTAGAACTGCCCAGTCAGTTTATGGAGAACTGGTGCTGGGAGAAGGAGGCGCTGGCACTGATTTCCGGCCACCACGAAACCGGGGAGCCACTTCCTGATGAGATGCTGGAGAAGATGTTAGCCGCGAAAAACTTCCAGTCGGCTATGATGGTTGTACGCCAGCTTGAGTTCGCCCTGTTCGACTTCCGCCTTCACCATGGCTGGAAAGACGGGATGGATATCCAGAAGGTTCTGGATGAGGTGCGTAAGGAGGTATCTGTTGTGATTCCACCTGCCTTCAACCGCTTCCAGAACGGCTTCTCCCATATCTTTGCTGGTGGCTATGCTGCAGGTTATTACAGCTACCTGTGGGCAGAGGTGCTCTCAGCAGATGCATTCTCTAAATTTGAGGAGGACGGCATCTTCAATCAGGAAACCGGAGAGTCCTTCCTGCATGAAATTCTGGAACGTGGTGGCTCCCGTGAGCCTGCGGATATGTTTGCAGCATTTCGTGGTCGAAAGCCTGAGCTGGATGCCATGCTGCGCCATAAAGGTATTACTGGCTAAACTCTCTCCTGGCAATGTCATGGTACCCCTCCCCTGTCAGGGGAGGTTGGGAGGAAGTTTTATAAGTGAAAACCTGAGAATAATTATGAAAAAGCGTTTTATTGCCGGGGCTGTATGCCCCAAGTGCTCCGCCATGGATCGTCTTGTGATATTTATGCAAGGCGACACCACTGTGCGTGAATGTGTGGAGTGTGGTTTTACCGACTCCCAGAAAGAGCTGGAACCGCAAGCAGAGCTGGAAACCCGTGTGAACCATGTAGATGACCCCGTAGATGCAACTCAACCACAAGACAGCGATATTTCCCCTGTTCGAATCCTTCACTGACAACATTATTTTATGTTGCACCATGGTGCTACATAACGGCGTCTACACTCCCAAGCTGCTTTACAGGAGGTCGTTATGTGGTATTTCAGTTCACGCTTACTGCTTATCTTTTCATGCGTTGGTTCTTTTAGTGGTGCACTTTTTTCTGTAGCCCAGGCTTCGGAAGAAAAGGGTGGATTGTTATCTCTTGCTCATGGAGAGGCTATTCAACCGGAACTCACTGATGCTGGGGGACATTCGAAACTGCTGGTTGTGGGGGATGATGTAAATAAGAAGCCTGACCTGGTAGGAAAAAAAAGTGAAATTTTTGACTCGGATGATGGGGGAAGCTCTGGGGATGAATCCGATGAAGATATGACTATCAAAGGCTTCTCTGAGTTTTCGAATCGACTTCCTACTGTTGTTGTCAACTCTAAACAAGAGAAGGGCACATTCTCTGCGCATTGGGATGTAGATATAGGTGCCCATATAGAGGTATTTCCCTGGAATACTGCAATACAAACCTTTGATATGACCAATGGCCTTTCCTTTGAGGAACTGGATATCAACGTAGCGATAACTGATGGTGTATTAACAGGAGGGTTCCAAACAGCTTTACTGGGTAAACATGGCTGGCTGTTCAAGATGGTGATAAGGAATGAAGATCCAACAGGAGATCCTCAGGCAAAGGAGTTCCAACTGGTTTTGTTGGATGAAAAGCAAATCCACGCCATCACGCTTCTGGATGCAAATGCCATCACTGAAGAGGCAAAAGACAAGGAGTTAAGTACTTTCAGTAAACCCAGTCAGAAGGGCGGCTATCGTGATGATGAGCTAGTGGTGCTTATGGCTGATACCAGCAAGCCACACTTTCGCTCCCAGCTACCACAGTTTGTGGTTTATATGGAAAAAAAAGCAGTTATTGAACACGAAGACGCGTTCAAAAAGCTGGTGAGGAATACCCTCCACGATGATCAAGGTGAGATGGCGTGGAGACAAGAGAAATGTAAGGCACTTATTTCAGCACTTAAATCAGCGAAGGAGAATGTCAACAAAAGTTCAGGGCAAGTAAACGATGAGTTTGTAAAAAGACGGGTGAAACATGAAAAAGCTGCCGCTTTTTATCCGGGCATGGAAGATTTTATTTTTGACCCTTCCGACTTTCAGGTGACCCTTGGCCCCGTAGCAGCCCGTACATCCCTGAGGGCGGGTGTACAGATAGCTCTTTGGGGAGGTGAGGCTAATGAGGCAAACTGGATACCTGTTCACCCTATAAAGAGAAATATGACCCCAGTACTAGACATTCGGCACTTCCCTTCAGGTGAACACTCATTTTATGAGGTGCTGTGGCTTCTAAATCGAAATGTTGCCGGCAAAACCTATGGATTAGTGTTAAAACCAGAGACTTTAAACCGGGCGCTTGTTGTTGTGGATCTTTCCATTGGGAAATTCAGGCGCAACGCTAAAGATCTCAATCTATGGTGCCAACAACTTGCATCAGAAGTGAATGATGCAGAGAGTATTGTTCTGGTTGTGGGAGGGGGGATTCAAGAGATCGGAGATATTCGGAAGCACTTGAAAAAGATGGCCGTTTTACATTTTCCCGAACTGGATGAAACTAAAGAAAGTTACTTGGAAGAGGTCATCAATAAATTTCAGGGAAAGAAAGATATTTACAGATTCAGCCCGGATAGTCAGTTGTTTGAGGAGCTAAACCTGACTCTCAAAACTATAGACGTGGCTCCATCCAACACTCTGCAGACACCTCCACTTAAAAGGCGACTCAGACGCCAAACAAAAGTTATATCCTCGGATTCTGACTCCTGACCAGAGGCTTATGCAGTGGGGAATAAGTCTGGTACAGCCTGCTGGTGAGCAGGTCGCCTGTGTCCCACTGTTTTTTTGCTGAGAGTAGCTGGCTAAACTCTGGATAGGCGTGGTTGAATTGATTGGGGGTAGCGTAGAGGATGTAAGGCAAATAGTAACGCCCCCCCAAATTAAGAGTGGCATCAATCAGTTCACGGGTTGACTGTATCATGGCTTTTTCAGCAGCAGGAGTATCTGGAAGGTTTATAGATAGCACCACGGCAAAACGATCTTGGGGAGCATAGGGCAGCAGGGAATCGTGATCTGCATTCACCCAGCGAACCGTGCCATTAATCAGTTCAACGTTTTTATGTGTTTTGATCCACAACTGAAGAGCTTCGAGAAAAGGCTGTAGCTGGTCAGGGGGAATAAAATATTCCTGCAGTATGTTTCTGGTGTCCGGCGCTTTGTTCTCCAGTGCTTCTATCGGCTCTTCCATGGCTTGACTGCGAGATATATGGACACTTTTTTCATAGAGAAAGAACTCCTTCGTCGTGCGTGCCACTCTTGCCAGCCAGTTGGTTTTCATCAGGTTCATTTTCTCTGCTGGCGGCGGGTCTGGGGGCAGCGGCTCTGTTGGGGGGG
>NZ_SMME01000024.1 GCF_009711465.1 Parendozoicomonas verongulae
TATGCACTCCTTCTTCTTCAACTCCCTTTCTGGACACTCTATGCCGAGAGTTGTCCGCCTTCGAGCATGATGTCCCGATACCTTCAGAACTATCGGATTTGTTGCAGGATGATGTCTTGCAGAGTCTTCTTTACGCCTGTGTGGGGGGGGATACATTCAATACAGATGACACTCTTGATAAAGTGAGTCAGAGCCAGTCTGACAGTGATC
>NZ_SMME01000411.1 GCF_009711465.1 Parendozoicomonas verongulae
AAGCGTTTACCTCATCCCGCGATCTCACCAAACACAAGCGCACCCAACACAACAGTAAAGATAAGTGACCCGGTCTGTCCCTTTCACAACCATATCCTGACAGTAAACATCAACACCACAAGAGGCTGCCAGCTACGTTGCTATCATCTTTGTTCTTTTTATGGGAAGGATAGGAATGATCTTCAGGCTGAATGTTGTTGCCACCAGTCTCTGCATAGTGATCGGTCTGTCTACAGCGGCCATCTATGCAGCAGAAGACAAGAACAGATATCATCACCTTACTCCGTTATGGTCAGTAGATGTGATATCGACAGACAGTATTGCCATACACCCAGCGGACAACACACATATCCACCCCGGGGAAACCACATCTTGTACCGTAAACAGGCCTGCCGAGAACCGCCTTGTGCATTGCCATGGGGAAAAACAAAGAACCCAAGTCACACTCACGGAATCAGCGGCTGCACAACATCTGGCAGTTGAAACGGATGCCACAACATGGATTAGGAACCCATCTGACATTTGCCATATTTCCAGTAACAATGAAGCTCCTGACATCGTATGCACTCCTTCTTCTTCAACTCCCTTTCTGGACACTCTATGCCGAGAGTTGTCCGCCTTCGAGCATGATGTCCCGATACCTTCAGAACTATCGGATTTGTTGCAGGATGATGTCTTGCAGAGTCTTCTTTACGCCTGTGTGGGGGGGGGTACACTCAATACAGATGACACTCTTGCTGAAGTGAGGCAGAGCCAGTCTGACAGTGATC
>NZ_SMME01000051.1 GCF_009711465.1 Parendozoicomonas verongulae
GGCGACGGGGAACACGGCTGGCTCACCCGTGCCGAGGTGGATGCCCTGTTTGCCCTGAGCGAGCAGGCCGGAAAGAAGATGGCGCTGACCCTGCCCGGTGGCCGCAGCTTCACCGTGATCTTTGACAGAGCCGATGGCCCGCCTATCGAAGCACAACAGCTTTTCCCACTCTCTGCCCCCACGGATGGGGCTATTTACACAGTGGTCATGCGTCTTCTGACCGTG
>NZ_SMME01000673.1 GCF_009711465.1 Parendozoicomonas verongulae
TGGCGGAAATCAAACCCTCGGGATTTGCTGGTGTTATTCCTATTGATGGGATTACAGTTGTTGGACAGCGTGTGCTGGCTCTGTTTGTTCTGGCCACTCTTTTGTGGACTACGGAGCTTGTACCTGCCTACGCAACTTCCCTGCTAATTATTGGCTTGCTTGCAGGAACTGTTTCCAATAATGCGCCTTTTCCTCTGCGTGCCGGTGTTCCTGCAGACATGCTGTTTGACTATGAGCATGTTCTTGGAAGCTTTGCTTCGCCCATTATTATCTTGTTTATGGGGGGCTTCTTTATTGCGTCTGCTGCCTCAAAATACAAGCTTGATATTAATGTGGCGCGAGTCCTCCTGAAGCCCATTGGCAGCAATTATTCTCTGGTTTTACTGGGGCTGATGGTGATTACTGCTGTGTTCTCCATGTTTATGAGTAATACGGCTACAACAGCGATGATGCTTGCGATTCTAGCTCCTTTGATGAAAAACCTTGAAGAAGGGGACCCTGCGGCTAAGGCCATGGTTATGGGGGTACCTGTTGCCGCGAACCTGGGTGGCATAGGTACGCCTATCGGTACCCCCCCTAATGCCATTGCGTTTCGCTATCTTGTTGGCGAGCACAGCCTCAGCTTTGGCGGCTGGATGCTGTTCGCTATTCCGCTGGCCTGTGTGCTCATTCTGATCAGTTGGATTGTGCTTCAGAAAATTTATCCAGCCCGTGTAAAGACGATTAAAGTGGAAATTAACTCTACTTTTGAGCAGTCTCTTAAGGCTTATATTGTTTACGCTACTACTGTTCTGACTCTTGTCCTTTGGATGACATCTGGTTTCCATGGTATGAATTCTTACGTGGTTGCCTTGCTACCGGTGGTGGTGTTCTCCATGACGGGCATAATTGATGCTGTGGATATCAGTCGTATTAACTGGGCTGTGCTCTGGCTGATTGCCGGCGGTATTGCTCTGGGTTACGGACTGTCTACCAGTGGTTTAGCGGAGCAGGTTGTTCATACTCTGCCTATGGGGACCCTGGGCGCTCTGCCAGTGCTGATTGTGCTTTCTGTTCTGGCTATGGTGATGTCTACTTTTATGTCTAACACTGCGACCACAAATTTGCTTATGCCGATTGCTGTTTCTATTGGAAGTGCAATGACTGGCGTGGAAGAGTTTGGAGGGTTGAGCCTGATTGTTATTGGTGTGGGCCTGTCGGCCTCAACAGCTATGGCGCTGCCCATCAGTACACCGCCTAACGCTCTGGCCCATGCAACTGGCATGGTAACAACTGGCGACTTCTTTAAGACCGGCAAGTTCATCAGTGTTATCGGACTGATTCTGGTTCTTATAACCGTGATCTCTCTGGGATCTATCGGTTATTTCTAAAACAAAAAAGAAAACAAAAAAGGAGAAAACAAAAAAGGACACCCATTGATTGCAGCCTATAGTGAGCCTGTAATCAGTGGGTGTCCTAGATTAGCACCATGGGTTCCGCAAGACTCATAACTGCCCAGCCATATGCGTTGATATGGCTGGATTTATGGGTTGGCTACAGAGGTTTGCCCCCATATATGAAAGTCGCTAAACCCAAGCGGGTTAACGCTTGGAAGGCCCCGGCATCGGAATGAGCTGGCTGCCTGTTGAGCTCTGCATTGCCATAATTGTTGGGAAACCAGTGTGAGGTGTGGGGAGCCTCGGGTAGGGCTGAGGCATAGTAGGAATAGGGTGCAAGTTTTTGGGAATTATGTGTGCAGGAGGTCGTACGGCAACAATGTGACTCATCCTGGCTAATTGCTCATTGCTTTGCATGAGTTCCTTTATGTCAACTACTTGAGTGAAGACTGATGGATGCCTCATGATGAATGAGTTCCCTCCTTCTGATTGGTGCATGATATCGCCAGGAAAGAGAAGAAGGGGGTAAGGGTCTTCTTCTGACATGCCGATTTCTGCCCCCTCACTTCTTGAAGCTGGTGCTTGCTGAATCACTGTTGCTGGGGGGGTGGTTGGGTGGTTCTGCTTAGCAATAAAATCAAGAAGCGAATGGTTAAGTTCTTGTGTTATTTCCTTTAATTGTGAAATATCTTGCTGTACAGCTTTAGAAACGGTGGTTTGCAGGTCGACTTTACTTGTAAGTTCTGTGGTAGCCTCTTTCAGTTGTGCGGTATCTGCTCTCAGTTGTTCGGTATCTGTTCTCAGTTGTATGATACTCGCTCTCATTTGTCTGATACCTCCTGTTAGTTGTGGCATGTGATCTGTCAATTGTGTGGTATATTCAGCCAGTTGTCCGATCTCTTCTACCACTTGTCTGACGTCTCCCATCGGGCGTGTGGTACCTCCTGCCCGTTGTGTGGTACTTCCTGCCCGTTGTGTGGTTGCGGGAGAGGAAGGCGAAGGTGCTGTTGGAGCTGCTATCTTGATTATTTTTCTTCTTGATGGGGGAGGAGTTTGCTTGACTATCTGACAGTCTTCAGGTTTTTTTTCTTCACTCTTCCCCTCGCCATTTATTTTTCGCTTTGGTTTCTCTGAGTTACCACTTAACGCAGGTTTTATTGTCTTGCCCTGGCTGTTTTTCTTTCTCTTTTTCTTTTTGGGGTACTCATCTTCATCATCATCATCTTCGCCACTTGGAGGAGTAAACTGAGCTGTTCGCCACTCTAGTAGCGGAGGGGCTTCCTTAACGGATTGTGAATGGGGTGTTACATCTTCCAAATGGGCAAACATACATATATCGGCCCACATCACGGTAACTATGTCGGCGTAAAGTTTTAATACATCTTCATTGTCTTTTAGTTTGGGGAAGTGGTCTGTAATGTGTTTGCTTAAAATACTGGTAACACCATAGCGTTTGCGCATGTTATCAATGTTGTAACCCAAATCTTCGACGGTTTCATTTAATATTCTGTCGACATTCCCTGCAAGAAATTCTTGCATTTCGTGGAGTAACTCCTGGATTGAGTCCCAGCAGGAATACATGCTAGGTAAATCATCATCAGTATAAGGCTGCCTGACCTCTTCAAAAGAGGCCTTAGCGGTAGGAATAAAATCTTGGGCAATAATATTGTTGAAATCCCATAGGTTGTCTCTCACCCAAGGGTTGAACCATTGGTTTTCCTCCCTGGTTTTTTGAAAAACAAGGGGAAGTAGCTTTTCCTGCTCGAAACCTAAACGGACCAGTATGTCGACTCTGGCACCTAGTTCTTCATAGTTTATGGGAGACGGAGTGAGTACTTCCCGCACCTTTCTATCCATAGCTGCAACAAATTCCTTTTCGGTTACTGTTTCTTCAATATTGAGCTCATTAAAAATTTCTGTGAGTCGGGCAGCTTTGGCTGTAAATACTGGGAAAAGTGTCAGGATAGTAATAGACAAAGTGAAGAATAAAAAACTGACTCTCGGTAACGGCATGCTTTAACTTCCTCCATAGATCTCTGTTATTGGTACCGGGGGGGCAAGTAATAGCAGGGTTCTGCGAGTCTTGCCTGCTACGTGACCAGAGTTGTGACGCGTCAAGAGTGGAAAAAGACGCTGGCTATAGTGGACCCCAAAAACTGGACCACTGG
>NZ_SMME01000232.1 GCF_009711465.1 Parendozoicomonas verongulae
TGAGCAGACACAACAAAGTGACCAGTGTCTTCTTTGATTGTGAACAGGTCGGGCTGCTTCATTACCGAGCCTCCCGGATCATGGCAGCGATAACAAGGCCGTTCTGTTTTGACTCTTCAGCCATCCCGCTAAACCTTTCGGCTGCGACGTGATACCCACTCAGCTTTGCGTCGGCTGACCGTTGCCTGTAATTGGTTGCTTGGCCTGCCAGTGCTGCGAATGCTTCGGCTAATGCCTTCCGTTGCTCCATGGTTAGGCTCATTTGGCAGCCCTCCGGACATAGGAGATAGCTACCTCACTCCGGCAGGGGAGGATAAAACCAAATTCTTTCTGAAGGCGCTTCACCTCACGCTGAACCTGAGCCGGTGTGCGGCTGGTTTTACGTGCAATGTAATTG
>NZ_SMME01000871.1 GCF_009711465.1 Parendozoicomonas verongulae
TGCAAACAACCAGAAAGGGCAACTTAGCCGGCCTAAGCAGTTTCAGCCTTTGGTGGATTCTTTCACTTTATTTCAAAATACTGTCCAGCGTTTGGATGGTTTAAATGGGGTTGAAGCTCCTTTTGTTGTGGTGAATGGGGAGCATCGTTTTCTTGCGGCAGAACAACTGCGCCAGCTTGGATATTCGGCGTCTTCTATTTTGTTGGAGCCTGAGGGTCGCAACACAGCTCCTGCTGTGGCGTTGGCGGCTTTCCAGTCGTTGACAGGGGGAGATGATCCTTTATTACTGGTTCTGGCTGCAGATCATGTGATTCAGGATGTTGGCGTTTTTTACTCTGCGGTGACTGGCAGTGTTGACAGTGCGGAGCAGGGGAGTCTGGTCACATTCGGAGTAACTCCCAGTCGTGCAGAAACCGGTTATGGTTATATCAAAGCTGGCTCTGGTGAGGGTTCTTTGCCCAGACCTGTTGGGGCCTTTGTGGAAAAGCCTGATCATACGACAGCTGAAAGCTATGTAGCCAGCGGTGAGTATTACTGGAATGCTGGCATGTTCCTGTTTCGGGCATCTGTGTATTTGCAGGAGTTAAAAACCTATCGGCCGGATATTTATACCGCTTGTGAAAAAGCAGCTGCCACTCAGGTGTCAGATCTTGATTTTACCCGTATTGATCAAAAGGCGTTTTTAGCCTGCCCTTCTGAATCTATTGATTATGCAGTGATGGAAAATACTACCAAAGCCATGGTGACGCCATTGGATGCCGGTTGGTCTGATATTGGTTCCTGGGCCGGGCTATCGGATGTATTACCAGCTGATGAATATAATAACCAGATTCACGGTGATGTGATCAGCCTTGATTCTAATAATTGCATGTTCCGTTCAGATGATAAATTACTGGCCTGTATTGGGCTGGATAACCTGATTGTGGTGAACACAGATGATGCGGTTTTGATTGCAGATAAACGTCGCAGTCAGGATATTAAGCAACTTGTAGAGAGGCTTCAGCAACAAGACCGTAAAGAAGCACTTTCTCACCGCAAGGTTTTTCGCCCATGGGGTTTTTACGATACGGTGGATTATGGCAATCGTTTTCAGGTGAAACATCTGGTAGTGAATCCCGGTGCCAGCCTTTCCTGCCAAAAACACTATCATCGAGCTGAACACTGGGTAGTTGTGACTGGCACGGCCAGAGTGACACGGGGGGAGGAAACTTTCCTTGTTGCTGAAAATGAGTCGGTCTTTATTCCTGCCGGGGAAATTCATCAGCTGGCGAATCCGGGTAAATTACCCTTGCACTTGATTGAGATTCAAAGTGGCGGTTATCTGGGTGAGGACGATATTACCCGTTTCACGGAGCCTGGTGGGGGGCAGTGAAACTGTCTCCCATGTTTTTGATTAAATGGTCCGGGCACTTAGCATTGTTTGATCCAAATCAGAGCTACTCCGTTAATATCTGAATAGAATTTGATCACAATCCTCACCTTTTACTTCAGTACTTTCATTTTGTGCTGTGCATTGCCGTGCGGGAGGGTTAATAAAACCTGATGGAACAACTCATGAAAAGTTGGATCGAAAACACTCTCATCTCTCCTTTGAAGCGTCGCAGCTTCATGAAATGGGGGTCTGCAATGGGTGGTGCTGCTGCGATTGCAGGCTCACTGCCTCTCAAATCGGTTGCCAAAGTTAATGTTGAACAGGCAAACGAGAATGTTACCAAAACCACCTGGTCTGCGTGTCTGGTTAACTGTGGCAGCCGCTGTGCCCTGCGTCTTCACACCAGAGATGGGGTGATTACCAGCGTAGAAACCGATAACACCGGTGATGAAAACACCTTTGGTCTGCACCAGATTCGCGCCTGTCTCCGTGGTCGTTCAATTAAGCACCGAGTGTACAATCCCGATCGCCTGAAATACCCCATGAAACGTGTGGGCAAGCGTGGTGAGGGGCGTTTTGAACGTATCAGCTGGGATGAAGCCCTCGACCTGATGGCCGATCAGCTGAAGGACAAGGCCAAACGCTTCGGCAACGACTCCATCTTCTGCTCCTATGGTTCCGGCACCACCGGTTACCGTACCGATGGCCGTAATGCCCTTCGTCGCCTGTTGAATATGACTGGCGGTTACCTGAACTACTACGGCAACTATAGCTGGGGCCAGATTCAGTTTGCTCTGCCATACACCTACGGTTCCAAAAAGCCGTCTGCGTTTGGCAGCTACACTACCGAAATTGAAAACAGCAACCTGCTGGTGATGTTCGGTTACAACCCTGCTGAAACCCGCATGAGTGGCGGCGGTGAAATCTATGAACACATGCACGCTATGAAAAAGCGTAGCGTGCGTACCATCATCATCGAACCTCGTTACACCGACACTATGCTCGGTAAGGAAGACGAGTGGATTCCCATTCGCCCCGGTACCGATGCCGCACTGGTAGAAGGCATTGCCCACGTATTGATCAGCGAGAATCTGGTTGATCAGGCGTTTCTGGATAAGTACTGTCAGGGTTTTGATGAGAAATCCCTGCCAGCCTCTGCCCCAAAGAACGGTCACTACAAAGCTCACATCATGGGCCAGGGCCCTGACGGTGTTGAGAAGACTCCGGAGTGGGCAGCCAAAATCACTGGTATTCCGGTCAAGCGCATTATTAAGCTGGCCCGTGAAATTGGCAACGCCAAGCCTGCGTATATTGTGCAGGGTACTGGCATCCAGCGTCAGGCTAACGGCGAGCAGACGGCCCGTTCCATCGTTATGCTGCCGATCCTCACCGGCAACATCGGCCTGCCCGGTACTCACACCGGCGACATGCCTGCTAACTACAACTATCCAGTGCCACGCCTGCCAACAGGTGCTAACCCTGTGAAGGCATCTATTCCTTTCTTCAAATGGACTGATGCCATTATCCGTGCCGACGAAATGACCGACAAAACCGACGGCCTGCGTAACTGTGAAAGCCTGAATAACGCGATCAAAATGATCATCTGTTACTCCGGCAATTTCGTGAACCAGCATGCGCAGTCCAACCGTACTGCTGAAATTCTTAAGGATGAAAGCCTGGTTGAGTTCATCACGGTGATTGATAATCACATGACCCCAAGCGCACGGTATGCTGACCTGCTTCTGCCGGATGTAACCTACTTCGAAAATACAGAGGTGACCTCTAACGGTTACGCGTCCGGCTCTCAAGGCGTTGTGTTCCCCATGGTGCCTGCGATAAAGCCCATGTATGAATGCCGCAGTGCGTATGACTTCTGCTCTTCTCTGGCAGAACGTTTCGGTATCCGCGAGAAGTACACCGAAGGCCGTACCCACGAAGAATGGGTCGAGTACCTCTACGCCGGTGCCATGGCGAAGGACCCTCAGCTCCCCAGTTTGAAAGACCTGCAAAAGAATGGTCCCTACAAGACGATAGCGCCTGAGGAAGGCCGCATTGCACTGGAAGATTTCCGCAATGATCCGGAAACCCATGCGCTGGGTACACCGTCTGGCAAGATCGAAATCTACTCCACCAGGCTGGAACAGATTGCCAGAGAGTGGACCCTGCCAGAAGGGGATGTGATCACCCCGCTGCCCCAGTATGTGACCACTTGGGAAAGCCATCTTGACCCCCTGACTGAGAAGTTCCCGCTGCAACTCATTGGTTTTCACACCAAAGGCCGTGTGCACTCTACCTACCACAATATTCCTGAATTGCGAGAAGCGGTGATAGATGGCGTGTGGATTAACCCCCGCGACGCTGAAGCCCGTGGCATCAAGAACGGTGACTCTGTGCGTATCTGGAACGATCGCGGTGAAACCCGTGTGCTGGCCAAAGTGACGCCACGGATTATTCCCGGCGTTATGGCTCTGGGGGAGGGTGCCTGGTATACGCCAGACCGCAAAGGTGTGGATCAGGGCGGCTGCATTAACACCCTCACAAGCCATCGCAATACGCCACTGTCCAAGGGTAACCCTCAACATACCAACCTGGTTGAGATCGCCAAGGTTTAAGGGCTTAAGGAATAGTTAGCTATGACCCAATTAGGATTTTATGTCGATACCAGCAAGTGTACCGGCTGCAAAACCTGTCAGCTGTCGTGCAAAGACGATAACCAGCTGCCCGTAGGTGTGAACTGGCGTCGTGTTTATGAATATGGCGGCGGCAACTGGGAAGAGAATAACGACGGCACCTTCTCACAGGACGTGTTCACCTACTACGCCTCCATCAGTTGCAACCACTGCGCCCGGCCTGCCTGCACCAAGGCATGCCCAACCGGTGCCATGCACAAGCGACCTGAAGACGGTCTGGTGCTGGTGGACGAAAGCGTATGCGTCGGCTGTCGTTACTGTGAAATGGCCTGCCCTTACGGTGCACCACAGTACAGCGAAGAGAAAAAACACATGACCAAGTGTGACGGTTGCTACGACCGTCTCGCACAGGGCCTTGGGCCTATCTGTGTGGAATCCTGCCCGCTGCGCGCTTTGGAGTTTGGCCCTATTGAAGAGTTGCGCGCCAAGTATGGCGACCGTGCCAATGTGGCACCGCTGCCTGATCCCACACTCACTCATCCGTCCGTAGTGATTGGCACCTGCCGCCACAGTCGCCCCAGTGGTGATACCACCGGCGCAATTCTGAACCCAACTGAGGTGTAAAGGATGAACGAATTACCTCTCGTTATTTTTACCGTTCTGGTGCAGGGTGCAGTGGGCCTGTTCCTCTGCCTCGGGCTGGTATCCATCCTGTTCCCGAAAACCGGTGAACAGGCCATGAACAAGGCCTTTGTCGCCACCATGGTGATGTTTGGCATTGGTGCCACAGCGGCTATCTTCCACCTCGGCACACCTGTACGTGCGTTTAATGTGTTGAACGGTGTTTCCCACAGTTCACCATTAAGCCTGGAAATTGTAGCGTTGAGCCTGTTTGGTGCTTCCGCTGTCGCCTACACAGGTATGCGCCTGTTTAACCTGCAGCCTGCACTGCGCAAGGTTCTGCTGCCCGTGGCTATGGTATTGGGCCTTGTGCTGGTTTACGCCATCGCACAGGTTTATACCCTGAGCACTGTGCCTACCTGGGACAGTGGCTGGACCTTGTTCCAGTTCCTGATGACGGCGGGCGTGATTGGCCCTGTGGGCGCGATGACACTGCTGCGCTGGCAGTCTGCCAGTGCCGGTCATTACCAGAAGATGGCAGACCGTGGTCTGGCAACCTTCGGGCTGATGATGCTGGTCGTGGCAGTCACCTGTTTTGTGGGCTTTGTCGTTTATCTCGGCGGCCTGACACTGCACAGCAATCCGCTGGCCATGATGGATTATCACTCCACACTGATGTTGGCCCGCGTGGCTCTGATGATGGTTGGTGTGATCTGTGCGGCAGTATCTGCAACCCGTGGCAACCATCAGGTAACCGGCGTAGCAGCACTCTGCTTCCTGCTGGTGGTTGTGGCTGAAGTGATGGGTCGTATCTTCTTCTACGACATTCACATCAGCGCCAGCGCCGGTATGTAACGGCAACTGCCTTATCTGCAGCCAGCCTGTGCTGGCTGCAGTTCTTTTCAGGATACAAGACAATGACTGAGCAGCAGCTCCATCAAATGGCAGGCCTTCATATTGCCAGCCAATTCTTTTACCGCTTTCTCCATCAGGCTCCCGATGCCGAATTGATTCAGGCTCTGCAGGGAGATGGTGATGTTTGTTTGCTGGATCACTGGCCCGTTGAGCTGAACGACGAAGATCAGCAGGCTCTGGCTATCATGAAAGCCGGGCTGGATACACATTTGAGCGAACTGTCCCAGGATTATGCAGATCTGTTTGTCGGCCCTAATGCGCTGCTGGCGGCTCCATGGGGTTCTGTGTATCTCACCGAAGATCAGGCGAACTGCGGCCAGCCTACTTTGCAGGTGAAAGCATTCTACCGCGAATACGGCGTTGAGATTGATACTGGCGAGAACGAACCGGACGACCATATCGGCCTGATGTTCGCGTTTCTGGCTCATCTGACCGAGCAAGGGTTGCAGGCGGCTGGCAATGGCGGAGAGGCAGAGCCGTGGATTACAGCGGCTAAGGCCTTCCTTGAACACCACATACTCACCTGGGCGCCTCGCTTCCTGACCATTATGGGGGAGAATGCCAGGTCTGATTTCTATAAAGGTGGAAGCCTGCTGTGTAAGGCGACACTGGATAGTTTTGCCGAGCTGACGGGGGCGCAGTTCAAAATCGTTAAGCTGTATCGCTAATGGAAGAGGCCAGTAAAGAGGAGGTGCGGTCACCTTCACGGCGAAACTTCTTTAAGCATCTCGCCCAGCCCCAGGAGATCAAACTGCCGGAAACCTTTCATCCGCGCCCACCCTGGAGTTGTGATAACAAAACCTTTCTGAGCCTGTGTGATCGATGCAATCTGTGCATTGATGCCTGCCCTCAGAAGGTTTTGCGCAAGTCGGAAGAGACAGATCCTGTATTGAAAAAACTGCCGGTGTTGATACTGGAATGCGGCAGCTGTGACTTTTGTGGTAAATGTGTGGAGGTCTGCCCCACAGATGCGCTGTCGAAAGAGAACGGCCGGCAGGCTCAGGCTGTTGCCGTGGTTAGCGGCAACTGTTCACCGGGTTATGGCTACCCCTGCCAGATGTGCGTAGAAGCCTGTGAGGTGGACGCGATAACACCACCTTCGTCGTCTGATGGCAAGTCTGATCGGAAAAAGGCCAGGGTTGATACCGAGCGCTGCACAGGCTGTGGTGAGTGTGTTTTAAGCTGTTATAACTATGCCATCTCTATGGAGAAACGTGCTTAAGGGTTAAGAGTCAGGTTGAGAATAGCGTGCCCTCGCTCCATGAGGTGATAAACGGTTCGTTCTCAATGGGGAAGCTGGCGTAGGCGTAGATGTGGGGCATGGTGCTCACTTTGTAGTTATTAGCCTGTGGCTTGCACTGTGTCAGTGTGCTGTCGTTTAATCGTCTCCATTATTTAAGACTCCAACCCCTCAGGTGCAGGCTATGACTCTGAAATACTCCGGCAATATCCGTGAACTCTGTTATCCGTTTATCTACGAGGACTCCCCCCTTTGTGACTACGAGATTCTGACGGATGAGCTGTGCACTCTGCTGGGTGGTGTGATTACAGAACTGGAAGGGGACGAGAATTTCGGGGATATTTATGATTTCCTGACAGCCCTTCAGCCCCGCATCTTTCACATGAATGGTTCCATTCGTGGCAAACAGGCCATTTTTGAAGAGCAGATTGAGTGGGTGGCGGAATACTTTGATCGCTACCAAAAGGAGATTGAAGGGCAGCTAAAGGGTTTTGTTCTTCCCCGTGGCGGACACGCTGTTCAACTGTTGCATATGGCGCGCTCGCTGTCCAAAAAAGTCGTGCGAGCACTGGTAAAAGTGGATGCTGCTGGCATTGATGTGCCTGATGAACTTCACCGAATGGGAAATATGCTTTGTAACTTGTTCTTCCGGTTGACGGTGGTAATCAATCGTCGTTCAGGAGTGGTGGAGCCTCCTTACGAGAGCTTGAGTTATAACCTCAAGCCCTCAAAGAAGTACTCCTGATTATTCGTACTCGACAATATTGGTGACACTGAAACCATAGAGGGTATCGGTGTAATCAGAGGTGTTTTTCTCCACCTTCAAAGTTCCTTCCAGCCAGTAGGGGGTATAACCGGCTTCGGTCACCTTCATGCCCTTGGGGTAGTGGACATAAATTGTCTGGTTGGGTGGCGGTGGCGGTACGTGAATACAGGAACCCATGGTGGGAACCAGAAGCAGTTCTGTCGCGACCTGATTCTTATCCATATTCAGTGGGACAAGGAATCCGGGAATTTTAACCTGGGTTTTATCCATTTTCATAACGGGGGTGTTCCCTAACACCTCCATATAATCCATCACATCTTCCCGGCTTAGTTTCCCGTCTTCCCATTTTTTAACCATGCCTTCATCAACGGGAGGCATCAGCCTTTCCCAGGTAATTTCTTCATAAATCGTGACTTTGCCGGTGGCTTTTGCTGGTGCATTTGCCGCCAGCGTGGCTGTGCTGATAAAGGCAAACACCAATGTCAGCAGACTGGTTTTTACTTTTTTAACGGTGTTATGCATCCCAAATGCTCGTTATTAAATCCTTACAGTGAGGCCATCGGCCAGAGAGTTTCGGTAAGCCCGCCAGGCTGGAATAGCACCAAGTACTGTTGCGCCCACGACGATCAAGCCTGCCAGAAGGCTTTCAAATTGACCGGGTAGGGTAATGGCAAGGTGGAGCCCCAGGTAACTTTGTACCACGGGTTGTACCGCAAATAACAGGCCGTAGGTAAAGGCAAAACCCAGTGCGGTGCCAACGACGCCGTAAATCAGGGATTCGGTAATCATCAGAACAAAGATATGCCAGGGGCGGGCACCCACGGAGCGCAAAATAGCCATCTCTCGTCGTCTTTCGTTGAGGGAGGTGAGAATCGTTGTCAGCATTCCCAGCAGGCCAGCAACAACAACCATGCCGGAAACGACCAGCAAAGCCTTTTCAGCAGAACCAACCAGCTTCCAGAGTTCACCCAGGGCCACACCGGGCAGGATGGCGGAAAGCGCTTCCTGGCGGTACTCGTTTACACTGCGCTGGTAACGGAAGGCTGCGATGCGGGATTTCAGACCCACATAGTAAGCGGTAATGCTGGAAGGCTGCAGGTGCATGGCCCTCGCCCTTTCAGCCGAGATGGCGAAAGCTGCAACCGGTGGCGCACCGTTCACCCAGTCGATATGCAGCGCTTCCATACCGCCCAGTGAAATCATAATCACCCGGTCCATCGGTGTGCCGGTGGGAGCAAGAATACCGGTCACGTGGAAAGGTTTATCGTCATGGCTTTGCAGACTCTTCTTCTCAATACCGTGACTGAGGGCAATCTGGGCACCTATGTGATAGCCGAGGGTCTGGGCCACTTCGGAACCAAGAACCGCGTCGTATACATCGTTGAAGGGCTTGCCGTCTACAAACGACAGATGTTCTTTATCACCATAAAGAAAGTGTTTGAACATATCCTGAGAGGTGCCCACAACTCGGTAACCCTTGTGGGAGTCTCCCAGCGAAATGGGAATAGTCCAGGCAACAGCCGGATCAGACGACAAATCCTGATAAGTTTCCCAGGTAATGTTGTTAGTAGCGTTGCCAATATGGAATACGGAGTACAGCAACAGGTTCAGGGAGCTGCTGCGGGCACCGACAATCAGGTCGGTACCCGACACGGTGCTGGTAAAGCTGTTCTTCGCTTCTACCCGCACTTTTTCCACACCTAGCAGCAGAGCAACACTGATGGCGATGGAAAAAATGGTGAGCAGGGCGGTTGTTCGACGGTTTTTCAGGCTTTGGTAAGCCAGCTTCATAACAGACACCAGGGAACCTCCACGGTTTTTTTCGCTGGAGTGGCGGCCTTGTTCAGTTCCTGCAGGGCGATGGAGCGATCGAACAAACTTTCCAGTGTTGCGTCATGGCTTACAAATATCAGAGTGCTGCCTGCCGCTTTGCACTCGGTGAAAAGCAATTGGATAAAGGCTTCCCGGGTTTCGGTATCCAGTGCGGATGTGGGTTCGTCAGCAATCACAATATCCGGCTGGCCGATCAGTGCCCGTGCGGCGGCAACCCGTTGCTGCTGCCCGATACTGAGTTCGGTAACACTGCGGGTTAGAAGAGCCGGGTCGTCCAGTTCCAGATGTTTGAGCAGACGAATAGCTTCTTCTTTCTTGCTGCGCCCGGTTTTGGCAACGGCTGCCTGTCGGTTTTTGGCAAAACTCAGGGGCAGGGTGATGTTATCAATCACTGATAAATAGGGAATCAGGTTGAACATCTGAAAGATAAAACCGATATGTTCGGCGCGAAAGTGATCTCGTTCGGCCGATGAACGCTGCGCAAGGTCGGTGCCCAGTACAGAAACAGAGCCAAGCTCCGGCGTCAGTACGCCGCCAAGCAGACCAAGCAGGGTGGTTTTTCCTGACCCGGACGGGCCACGAATAAAGACCTTCTCGCCCCGCTGGATAGAAAGCTCCCGGATGTCCAGCACAGGTGTGCCAGACGTCCAGCTGAACTTCACGTCACTCAGGGTAATAACCGATGGGTGAGTGTCGAGCATAATTAGAAACGTACCTCAGGGCGTTCGCGGTTGATTTCCACGAATACCTGCCCGTTGTTTGTCAGACCCTGAACCTTCAGCTCTCTGCTGTTGGGGAAGGTGTTAAAGAAGTTGCTGCTGCTAAAGGCGCGCAGCTTGCTGATGTTGCCACACTGGTACACATAAGTCGCCTGGATATCCATGTGGCCACCCTCAGCGTGGTTGTGGTCTGTGTGGCCATGACTGTCGTGCTTGTCGTGGTCTTTCTCATGATCGTCGTGGTGATCTTCGTGTTTAGTGTGGTCATCACCGTGATCGTGATGGTCACCATGATCATTATGGTCGTGGTGGTCTTCCTTGCCGAGGATGTCTGCTTTGGCCAGTGTGCAGGACGCTTCCGGGGTCAGGCTCCACAGTTCACCGTTGCCCAGCTTTTTATAGGCAGCCTGAAGCAGGTTCCGCTGTTCATCGGTTTTGATGGTCTCAAAACCCAGAATATCGAAGCCAGGGGTTTTCAATTCCAGATAAACCTGACCGCCATCAATGGCAAAGTTCAAAGCGCCGGAGCCGTGAACATGTTTTTCTGCATGGCGGGTGTGTTCCGCTGCCCAGGAAGGGGAAGAAAGGGCTACGCAAGCGATTGTCGCAGCAAGAGTGGCAATACGCTTTTGGGAAAAGAGCGCCATGTATGACTCCAAAGGATTGATTATGATTGAAGGGTTTCCATGAAATGTTACAACATAACGATTTTGTGTAAAAGATGTTGACTGACTCTGTGCAGGGTCCGTTGAATACGTCGCTTTATGAAATCCAGTTACTTCATGGTAGCCTTACGGGTTTGCCATGGCTGTTGAGTCAGGCGAATTTTCAATTGTTATCTGCCCGGGAGGGCACATCCATGGCTCCTGTTTCAAAACCGGTGAAACTCCCCGGTTTTTGCCATTCTCTTTGTACGTTTTTATGTATTCTGAGCATTATTTCTATCGGGTTGTTTTTCCTTTCAACCAGCCTCCACAGCTTGATGCTGGGATGCATTATTGTGTCTGCCGTAAGTGCCTGTGTATTGGGATATAGCTATCAAGAGGTACGGGATGCCATGAACGAAGGCATCCGAGGTGCGCTTCCCGCGATTTATATTTTCATTATGATTGGGGTGATGATCGCCTCTCTGGTGGAAAGCGGCACCTTAGCTACCATGATTTTTTACGGAATTCAGCTGATTGAGCCTGTTATTTTTTTACCGGCCAGTTTGGTGTTTTGTAGTTTAATGTCCATTGCCACGGGCAGTAGCTGGGGAACGGTGGGTACAGCGGGTGTCGTACTGATGGGGATCGGCTCGGCTATGGGCTTCCCGCCTCCGGTTGTTGCTGGTGTAATCGTGTCTGGTGCCTGTTTTGGCGATAAGATGTCACCTGTCTCCGACACCACAAATCTGGCTGCTATGTCGGCGGGAACCACTCTTTATGGTCACATTCGCAGTATGTGTTTCACAACCCTGCCTGTGTACTGTCTTGTGCTGGTGATTTTTGCATGGGTGGGGCTTAACAATGCCAGTCATCATTTTTCCGCCAGTGACCTGAACACCCTCACTCAAGGTTTACACGACACATTTACTATAAGCTGGCTGACTGTGATGCCACTGGTAATAATGCTGCTTCTCAGTGGTTTGCGAGTGCCTGCGGAAGTAGCGATGATGGCTGCTTCCCTTAGTGCTGTAGTGCTGGCAGTCACCTTACAAAACAGAGAGTTGGGAAGCGTACTGACCAGCCTGTTCCATGGCAGTGATATGCGTTCGGGCGTGGTCATTCTGGATAAGCTGCTGGCCCGTGGGGGGATTGCTTCCATGATGTGGACATTATCTCTGGCGCTTATGGCCCTGGCCCTGGGGGGGATTCTTAGCCACTTTGGTTTTCTCCGTGTTCTGGTAGCCGGGCTTCTCAACCGGGTCAGGCGGGGCGCAGCTCTTATTCCTGTCACCATTCTGACCTGCTTTATTGGCAACATCAGTATGGGGGAAGCCTATATGTCCATTATTCTGGGTGGGCAGTTGTTTGGTGAAGCTTATGACAATCTTGGGGTGGAACGCTCAATTCTTAGCCGTTCTCTGGAAGAAGGTTCTACCTTGACTATGGCACTGATTCCCTGGACGACAGGGGGCGCATTTTTTGCCTCTGCACTGGATGTATCCGTGCTGGATTATGCGCCTTGGGCTTTGTTGAACTGGCTCAACCCTGTGTTATCTATTGTTGGTGGTTATTTGGGTTTTATCCTGTTTCGCAATAACATACAGCCAGTGCTGAGCCAGGCGGGGGTATCGGAAAACCCCAGCCAGCATGTTATTTGAGGTGTTCTACTTCGATGTTTGAGGGTGGGGTGGCCCAGCGCCAATCCACCCAAGCTCCTGAGCAGCACAACTTTTACATATAGAATAATGTGTCGGCGGTTTGGCCTGAGCGCAGGACTGGCAGCTGAATCGTAGTTGCCCTACAGGATTTTCAGCTTTGCATTGTGAACAGAGCCGGCCATGACTGCGAGTATAAACAGAGCTGAGAGTATGCATATGCCTGCCCTTGGGCTTGCTGATTGACAGTGCATCATTGACAGCACAGTCTATGCAAAGATCATATCCCCTCTCCACGCATCCTCTTTCTTTATCTCGCTGGTAACAGTCTGGGCAGGTATAGTGGTGAACACCGCGCAGGTTTTTCTGTGGTTTTTGGTTTTTACACTCTCTTCCATCACAGATCAGGTTGGTGTATGTAGGGTTTGTATCCCTTATGCCGGGTATCAGGGTCATCTGGTGGCTGGACGGGCATTGGACTGTTTGTGGTAGGCCCGGAACACCTAATTGCTGTACACAGCTTTCCATACACTGATCGTAACCCCACATTCCCATACCGCATTGGCTGCAGTGCATAACCCATTCCCCCTTAATAGGTTTTTGCTCTGGTGGCTCCTTTTGTAGATCCAGACATTTGAAGTTGTCACATCGAATACCTGCTACACCAGCAACACCAATGTACTCTGTAGCCAGCTCCTTTGTTTTCCTGAGGGTGAGTGAATGGCCATTACTACAACACAAATAGTGGTGATCGGGTGCCTCAATGACTTCGGCTTCCTGTTTGTAAAGCTGGGTTTGGTGGGTTAGTGGAACTTTCAAGGCCTGCTGAGTTACAGGGTGGGAGGCTTTCGACCTGCCAGCCTTAAGAGCCGGTGCAAGAGTAGGAGTACCCGTTACAGGAGCGAATAAGCGTAAAACTGACGTCGGTGTTTGTTCATTGGGGGAGGCGGCCATCATTTTAATCACAGCCAATTCTTCTTTATCTGCAATTGCACTGGCGGATGACAGCCACTCTTCCCACATTTTTTGAGGTTTCAGGTGCCACTCACTCAGAGCTTCTTCTATAGAGGAACTATCTGACGGGCTAATCTGTTTTTTTCTTAAATAAATGGTTTCCAGAGATACGCCTGTGCGCAGCTCAAGGTAAGTCATCATCAGCTGCTCGAGGTGAACGGTAATTAGCGCGGAGGCATCGACTTTGCAGTTGGTCTCCTCCGGCCCGCAAAAGCTAAGGGGGGGGGCTGTGAAAAAGACTTTAAATGGTGGTTCGAGAGGGTTATGAGAAGGAACAAATATACTGAATTTGTTGATATGAGACGGGTAGATGCCATTCTCGTAGAGGGTTTGCAGTGCCTTGAGGCTCTCACGGAGAAAATGGCGGGATGTGTCCAGTGAGTGCGGGGAGCCTGTCAGTTTTTTGGATAGCTGTTCTGTATCGTCCGGAAAAACAATTATAGGAATATGGAGGGACCTTCCTGACCAGAAGGCGATATGTCTGGGGATAGGCAGAGAGACGTTTTGTCTGGATAGTACTCTTTTGATGGCCATAACCATATAAGTGCGCTCCAGTTCCGGGAGATCCTGAAAAATAATCAGTTGGTGTTGTGGTACAGTGGTGCCCTCATGGTACATAGGTGTGACCCTTCGAACGATAGGAAACTGGGTTATCTCAGGGCTTTGATCGACTAATAAAAAAGATTTATGGGGACCAAATGCCCCATGAAGAAGTGTCCAGAGTTCACTATCGTAGGATTCCTTTTTCTGCAATTTGCTATGCAGGTCGCTCTCCAGTTTCCACAGCTCTTTGTTTTTTTTGGCCTTAGGACTAGGATCCTTCGTCTTTTTTGCATCATTTGGTGGGGCTACAGGCGTCAGGAATAAGTTCTCTCTATATACGACTTCCAAAGCTTCGTGCTCTTCAGAAGAGCGAGTGTGGGCTCCAGAAAGTACGGGGATGGATGAAATCGGAATGTTCAAATCCTTGAATGCCTGAGCCATCATGATAACGGGCACTGCCAGGGTGCTGAGCTGTGTTTTAGAGTCAGTTCCGGGAGTGAGGGTGAGCACTTTGTGGGCAACCTCGGGGTACAGCAGTGCTATTCCTGCAAGCACATTGGCTTTAACTGTTTTGCTCAGCTCTGCGGGAACCCTGCTCTGAAGAGATAACAATTTCATGTTTCTCATCATAAGCTCCAGTGCACTGGGAGGTTGCACCGGGTCAGCATTATGGGAAGGGGCAGTTTTCGAGGCCTGATAGAGCGGGCGGAGATAGGTGATTAAGGGAACTTCTTCTACTGCCAGCAGGGGGCCAGCGGTATAGGCAGGAAAAGCCGTAACTACTGTTTCACCACTGAGTTGTCCCGCTACAGTGCTGTCGTGGATTTCGGAAAGGCTAAGGGCGATTGCTCTGGAATAGCCATCGAAGCCGCGTGAGAAATCCGATTTCTGGGAGTAAACCTGGGTCTTTTCTCCATTAAAAATCTTATACTTTTTCTGCCCCCCTCTATAGCTATGAATGGCGAAACCAAATAGCTCTTGTTTCCTCTCGGGAGGTGCATCTGCAGGAACGTCGGATGCAAATGCCGTGACCTTCAACGCTTCTGGAATCAGGATCTGTGCTCGCCCTCTGGGCTGACGGGGAGATAGCATATACAAGAACCCTCTTGCCAGTTTCATATAGCCGCTAATGGCGAGAGTATCTTTGTAGACGGTAGGGATTAAGAGTCGGTGGGAGGGTGTATCTTCTTGCGGATCTGCTGGCAATTCTAATTTCAGTACAATGTTTCTCATATTGTGGAGCCATTCCAGGGTCACCACGGTTCCCGGAGCCTGTGCACAGGCGTAGGGGGAAAGAGTGGCAAGGAGAAGCAGGAAGGTAAAGACCAGCCACACAGCATGGCCAGAATGGGCTGTGTCAAGTGTTTGCTGTTTGAAGTGCTGCATACAGGCCTCCCGTGATATCCCTGAAAACGCGGGGGAGGCAGTATAGTTCAGTCTGAGGAATGTAAGAGACCGGCTTTTGGGGGATTTTATGAAAGCGTGCGTGGTCGTTTATTGATGTAAAAAAGAACTGCCTTTATACTCCGCGCGGCTAAATCTAACTAAAAATAATAACACTCCTATTATAAATAGTATTAAATTTTCAAATACCGGTTATCGGAGAGAATCCCTTTTGTTTGATATTCGCGTAAGTAGAGTCGCATCTGTTAAAAATGATCTGCTTTCGGGCCTGACAGTCGCGCTGGCCCTTGTTCCTGAAGCTGTTGCTTTTGCCTTTGTTGCTGGTGTTGAACCGCTGGTGGGGCTTTATGCAGCTTTTATGGTGGGTTTGATTACAGCGACTGTCGGCGGTCGGCCCGGGATGATTTCTGGAGCAACAGGAGCTCTGGCAGTAGTCATGGTGGCACTGGTTGCCGATCATGGCGTGGAGTACCTGTTTGCCACAGTTGTACTGATGGGTATTTTGCAGGTGCTGGCAGGTATTTTCCGGTTGGGGAAATTTATTCGTATGGTGCCACACCCGGTGATGCTGGGTTTTGTGAATGGTCTGGCCATTGTCATCTTTCTGGCACAGCTGGGGCAATTTGGTACTGGTTCAGGTCCAGGCTGGCTGGCGGGTACTTCTTTGGAAGGCAGTGTGGCCGATGTGGCCTTTATGGAAGGGCAGGCCCTTTACATTATGCTGGGGCTGGTGGCACTGACCATGTTTATTATTCACTTCCTGCCCAGGCTGACCAAGATGATTCCATCTTCCCTTGCAGCCATTCTAGTGGTGTCCGGGTTAGTGATTGGCTTTGGACTGGATACCAGGAGCGTCGGTGATGTGGCCGGTATTGCAGGTGGTCTGCCGAAGTTTCATATCCCCACAGTGCCTTTAAATTGGGAAACTCTGACCATCATTTTCCCATATTCGGTGATTCTGGCGGCTATCGGCATTATTGAATCCCTGCTCACCCTGCGTATGGTGGATGAAATCACTGAAACCCATGGCAGCAGTAATCGTGAGTGTGTGGGGCAGGGAGTTGCCAATGTTGTGACTGGTTTCTTTGG
Organism: Parendozoicomonas verongulae; assembly: GCF_009711465.1. GTDB lineage: Bacteria > Pseudomonadota > Gammaproteobacteria > Pseudomonadales > Endozoicomonadaceae > Sansalvadorimonas > Sansalvadorimonas verongulae. The sequence continues at coordinate 16,449 of NZ_SMME01000871.1, forward strand.
TGGCATGGGAGGCTGCGCAATGATTGGGCAGAGCATGATCAATGTGAACTCCGGTGGTCGTGGGCGCTTGTCTGGCATCACCGCGGCACTGTGTCTGTTGTGCTTTATCCTGTTTGCCTCCTCATTGATTGAGATGATCCCGGTAGCGGCACTGGTGGGGGTGATGTTTATGGTGGTGCTGGGCACCTTTGAGTGGAGTAGCTTCCGGATTATGAACAAGGTACCCAAAGGTGATGCCTTTGTTCTGGTTCTGGTATCTGTAGTGACTGTGCTGACGGACCTTGCGGTGGCTGTTGTAGTGGGTGTGATTGTCTCTGCACTGGTCTTTGCCTGGGAGCATGCAAAACATATTCGGGTGGAAAAGCAGAATGATGAGAAAGGTTCGACTGTTTACAAAGTGCACGGTCCGCTGTTCTTTGGCTCTACTACCGGCTTTCTGCAACAGTTTAACCCCAGAGACGATAACACCGATGTGATTGTGGATTTTGCGGATTCCCGTGTAAGTGACCACTCTGGATTAGAAGCTATTGATACCCTTGCGGAGCGATATATGAATGCTGGTAAGGTGCTGCATCTGCGCCACCTCAGCCGGGACTGTCGTAAGCTACTTAAGAAAGCAGGCAGCCTTGTGGAAGTGAATGTGATTGAAGACCCCCGGTATTTTGTTGCTACGAACGCTTAACCTTCATTAAAAGCCTTGCTGAAACGGATTTCACTTTATGGCGCATTCAAAAATACAAGCCTCTCTTGCCATTGGATGGCTTTGTGGCTTGTTTCTTTTCAATGTGAGCACGACTCATGCTGTCGGTGTGGAAGGCTATACGCCTGTAAACAACTGCGGTGTTCTTGTAAAACCCTATGCGACCTGCAGCTCCTCTCCCGGTGTTTTGGAAAAACCCACAGACGATGTTGGCAGCGAGGCTGTGCGGTTTCCCGATCGTCAAGGGTGGGCAGTTTTCTTGCGGTCGGTGGCACCTGCTCATCAACAAGCGGGAAGCATCGCTTTTCTCAATGCTCCTTGGAAACAGCGCCGTTCCACATTCTCCTTCGAGAATTATTGGCTTCGAGATGCTCCGGAGAAGTTTGAACCCCGAGATTCGGTACAGCAGCATTTAGCATTGGCTGGTTCTAAGGGCCAGGCTGTTGAAAAAGAGTTGGCCCGATGTGGTCAGCAGGCCAAAGATGTTGTGTTTTTCAATGATACCTTATCTCGTTATATCCGGGATAACGACCTGTGGTACCGGGCTGGTATACGGCAGTTTTTCAATACTGGAAAGCCATTGACCTTTCCTCAGGGCAGCATCCGCCTGAAATCAAGCTGGGTGAAAACCAATAATGTGAAAGATACTGGTAACTTTATTACTTCACGGGATAGCAAGTTCCAACTCTGGAAAATGGTGTCCCTGCATATTGCGACAAAGCAAATCCCCGGCTGGACCTGGACGACCTTTGAGCATCGAAATAATCCCTGTTTTAACAAATCCCCTAAGGCTCAGGACAGTTTTGGTTATCCCTATGGTCCCCAGGGCGAGTACAGCAAAGAGTTGTTGCACATGGCTCACAGTGTGGCCGGGACAGATGCCCGTTTCCTTCAGCTGCTTGAGGTGATCACCAACTATCGTTTGGTGGGTACGATGACGGATTATGTCGATACCACAGGCCGTCCTATTGTTCTCGGCAGTTCAGTGACAGAAGCTGGCACGTTACAAACCGCCAGTTGTAAAACCTGCCATAGCCGTGCTGCACTGAATCTTTCTGTCACAAAGCCGTTAGGTATGCTGAATGGCAAAGGAGAAGGGTTTATTGGCAGTCCTCAGTGGCAGTGGTTCTTTTTCGAGGGGGAGTCAGGTGAGTTGAAGCAGAGGTTTATTCAAACAGACTTTCTCTGGTCACTCCCCCTGTGTGCTGCTGCTACGGATACTTCAGTGACAGAGTGTTAAGTACCCGGACCATTGCTTTCGCATAGTCTGACGGCGTCTTTTTCCGCCCTTGCTGCGTCACAACTCTGGTCACGTTGCGGGCTACGCTCCCGACGTTGTTCCTTGAAGAGCGAAAAAATTCACTCGCCACCATTATGCGAAAGCAATGGTCCGGGTACTTAGAGGTTATTCCCCCACTTTCCGATAAATCAGAATATAAAGCTCCGGCTCATTGAGCAGGCTATCTATCTCCAGCCCTGAGTCTTCAATCAATTTAACAGCCTCTTGTCTATTAGGAGGAAGAGTTCCCGGAACAATGGAGGGATCCTTCCTGTTCAGAGTTTGTACGAATCCGCGACCGAGAGGGTGGGTGATCAAAAGCTTTCCTCCGGCTTTGAGCTGTTTGGTGAGTTTGTGAATCACGGCTTTCTGATCATAGAAATTACCAAAGCAGGCATTGCACCAGGCGGCGTCGTAGAATTCTTTGACATTTGCTCTATCAGGAAAGTCAAGAACATCCCCCTGCCAGACAGCAATATCATGGTCAGAAAAACGGGATTCAACGTTTTTCAGCTGATTGGCACAAAGGTCAATACCCGTAATATGACTGCAGGGGTAAAGTTGAATCATAGCCGGGAATAATGCCCCGGCTCCACATCCAATATCCAGAAAGCGAGGTGAGGCGGTGGTCGGGAGATCGTATCCGGACGCTACAATCCGCTGCAGACATGGCTTCACATATTCTGGCACTGCCTCTTCCGAGGCAAACCATTCGGCAGTGTCTTCAAAAAAGGCCCGCTGACGAGCGACCTGTTCCTGGTAAGAGGCAGTATGGTTATTATCAGATGTTTGCTGGTCGACTCGATGATTCAGGTGATGGGCTATAACCTTATCTTCATGTTGTTTTAATGACACTGATTTCCCCCTCAAATCTTTGACTCCACAGGGTATCTTCTGTGTAAGTGATGCTGAAGGGGCGAAACCTGGATGAAGGCTTCGCCCGTATATTGAGCGATTAGACAACGCTGGCAATTTCTCCAGGTTTTCTCAGCATCTTATCAATATCGCCAATATGGCTTTCCTCTTCCGCAATCAGCTGGCGGGCGTATTCTTCAACAAATATGGATTTTTCTTCTACCGCTAGCTCCAGCAGTTGGTAATAAAGATTGATTCCGGCTTTTTCAAACTGCAGGGACTCAAGCAGGATGTTGTGAATATCATGCTGAGAGGTTTCCAGCAGCTCGCCAATACCAATAGAGGGGTGTTCTCCGAAGTGTGTGATCATCTCTCCTGCATTATGGGCATGGGTGAGCGTTTCCGTTGCGGCGCTGCGCAGCCAGCTAACGATAGGAATTCGGCTGTGACCAAATACCATGAAACTGTAATGAGTGTACCGTACGACACCAGCCAGTTCATGTTCAAGAATCGCATTGAGCTTGGCTATGATTGCGGCTTTATGGGTGGACATTGTTTAATCTCCAGTGACTTGTTGCTCATCAGGCCAGTGGAGTATAGAAAAAAACTCGTTGTCTGGTGCATTGAAAGAATGAGTCAACGACAGAGTGGTTGATAGTCCCTGGCAAGGTTTAAAGTGGGGGCTTTGTACTCAGCTGAAGGCAGCTAAAGTGCAGTCGGAAGTTGCCTGAAGTAACAGCCTGTAAGGCTCGCTGGGTGAAATGGAACTGTCAGCCTTAACGACTGTCTCAGCGAGTATGACGGACGCTATTCAAGCATTCACTCTCAGAGCGGTGACACAATATCTGTTTCGCAGAAGCTGTATCAGTGTATTCTTTGCTGGTTGCCTGTGCACAATTGCTTGTGGGCAGGACGTCCCAGAACCTGCCGATCATGGCATTCCCCTCAGTGTTTCTTATGTTGCTGCCCCCACAGGCACCTTCTTCCCGCAAGATAGCGGTACGCTGCTCTACTTTGAGGGAGTGGATGTGTTCTCTGGCGCAGGCAGTGCCATTCAAAATGGCATTATCAGCACACTGTACAATATGGGTGCATCTTTTGCTGTGATGAGTCTCATCGCCACCCTTCCTGTCACGGGGCCGGGAGCCATCGTCGCGATGACCATGACGGCTCTGTGGAAGTATCGCATCCCCCTCAGCTGGTGGCGTTCCTACCGCATAGCTCTGGAAGGAGTATGGAATTACCAGCACCGGCGAGTGGGTAATATGCCAGTTTACTTCTCGTCCCACAGATTGCAGCGCAGGCTGATAGTGAACTGGCGTTTTCCTTATAGTGATGAACGTCCTGTGCAGTTGGATATTGTGGTCGTGCCGCAGCTGGATTCTGGGGAGGCTGAAACGGGCACTGTTGCAGAACAGGAGCAGGGCTGGTTGGCCATGGCCCGGAGTTTGAAGGAGAAAGAACTTGTTCGGTTTGTGATCAGCATCGGGCAGGAGCAGTTTGTTGTATCTGCTCAGCATCAATCCGGGCAATGGTTTCATCGCACATTATCGCGGCCTGAGCAGCCGTTAGTGGTGGAGCAGCTGGTGGAATGGGGAAAGCGTAAAGAGATCAATGATGGTTTCACCTTGCTTTCTACTTCCAGCCTGAATTATCTCACCCGTGCGCTGGAGTGCCAGGCGTTCGATGTTCCTCCCTGGGCAGCAGGTTTTAGCCCGGACCGGAAGTTGTCAGAAGGCGAGGAGGGGTCTTTATGGGAACTAGGCACTGATATAAGCAGCACCACCGATAACAGAGTCAACGCTGAATGTGGTTTTCTGGGGATTGTTGATAACAGCACCCGTTACGGGGGGCTGGCCGGGTACATGCATTTGAACACTCAAGGCTGCGGCAAGCAGGACGCATTGTTTGACCGGTACAATACCGGAGGTTTTGAAAACGAACTTATTCAGAATAACTACATACAGGTTGTGCCTTACTGGCTGACAACACTGGTGTTACGCATAGTGGAAGAGGGGGTGTCTATCGGTGTGCGCACAGCCGCAACTCCTTATATGCCAGCGGTAGAGAATGACTCTGCCACTCCTGAACAGAACCTCAGCGACTGGCTGGCCTCTGCAGAATCTCAATGGATTCGAGGTATTACACTGGGTAAGCCTGATGTGGAAAGTCAGCCTGCACAGGGCAAGGTGTTTTGTCGCTGGCTCCGTGGCAGTGGCATTACGGGAAATCTTGGTAAAGCCGTTTCGAAGTGAGTTGGCTGATAGGGTATTCTTAGGGAAAATAATGTCTGGCATGGAATGTCCCTTTATGACCACGGCTTCATTGATTTACCTGAGTCTCACACTTGTTCTTCTTATTGTCGCAACAGCACTGGCCTGGCGTTTTTCTGCCCTGCATGCCCGCAATCGGTTAATACATGAATGGCGTGAACAGGGGCAGGAAAAGTCTCATCAACTTCTGGAAGCTCAGCAAAAAGCTACTTACCTCACAGAGCAGAAACAAAATCTTACGCAACAAGTGGAATCCTTGAGTGACAAGCTGGCCATCACCGAGCGAGAGTTGGAAGAACGCGGGCTGGCACTGGTGGCAGCACGAAAGGATCTGGAAAACACAACTGAGAAACTGCAGCTGTTGGAGCAAGCTGAGCAGCGGCTGGGTCAACAGTTTGAAAATCTGGCGAATAAAATTTTCGAGAACAAAACCAGCCGTTTTACTGAACAGAACAAAGCCGCTATGGAGGGCGTACTGGGGCCTTTCAAACAGCAGATCAGTGACTTTAAACAGCAGGTGTCTCAAGCCTACGACAGCGAAGCCCAACAGCGTCGTTCCCTGAAAGATGAAATCAGTGGTCTGAGAGAGCTGAATCAGCGAATGAGTGAAGAGGCTCTAAATCTCACCCGTGCCCTGAAGGGGGATAAAAAACTTCAGGGTAATTGGGGGGAATTGGTGCTGGATCGGGTGCTCGAAGAGTCCGGTCTGAGGGAAGGGCACGAATACATCCGACAGGTGTCTCTCAAAAATGAAGAGGGTGGACGCCAGCAGCCGGATGTCATCGTGCATCTGCCCGATGGCAAAGATGTGATCGTAGACTCCAAGGTTTCATTGATCGATTACAGCCGTTCTGTGGAGGCAGACGCTGAAGAGGAGCGCGGTCGCGCTTTAGCTGCTCATGTGCAGTGTCTGCGCAATCATATTCGTGGATTAGGGAAAAAGAATTATCAGGACATAGAAGGCGTGAGAACTCTGGATTATGTGTTGATGTTTATCCCTGTGGAAGCAGCGTTTTACAGTGCCATTGAACACTCACCCAACCTGTTTCAGGACGCGTTGGATAGCAATATTATGCTGGTCAGCCCCACTAATCTTCTGGTGGCGCTACGCACTATTGAAAACATCTGGCGCTATGAACATCAAAACAAAAACGCCCAGCTTATAGCGGATAAAGCAGCGGCGTTATACGACAAACTCCGTGGTTTTACCGAAGATATGCAGAAGTTGGGCAGCCAGCTGGATACTGCCCGCAAAACCTACGATGGAGCCATGAATAAGTTCTCCAGTGGCCGGGGGAATGCTGTTCGTCAGGCTCAACAGTTTGTGGAGTTAGGCGTGAAAGTGAAAAAACAAATGCCTTCTGAACTTCTGGATCGTGCTGCAACGGAGTTGGAGTCACAAAGTTCATGATGCCTGTATTGAGCCATTAGAGCTGTTTCATGATCTATCCTCTTACCGGTTTGAGTGGAGGGTTGTTAATGGCGTTTTCATTTCGAAAGGCATACACGTTGCTTTTGATGCTATTCACATTTTCCTGTTATGGAGGTGTGGACGGTTTCCCCTTGAGGTTCACAATACCCCCTGCCGGGGGGAGGGGAAATCTGATCCAATTGTGTTCCCTGATGTCTTTAAACAGGGAGGCAGCGACTACTCTGATATACGATCAGGATGACCGTTTTGCTTTAGAGACAGATACGCACCTTCGGGGCATCAGGAAAAAGTATATATATGGCGTAAGACGCACTCCTCGGAATGACACCTTGTTGATTACCCATGGGGATCCTTTTCGAGAGGATGATTCCCAAAAGTACCCGATATTGCAGGTGGAGCTGCGTTTCAATAATGCCAGGGAAAAAGAAACTGCCTTTAAAAAATTGAATGAAGCGTTATTCGGGAGAAGTGATGGGCTGGCCAGTCGCAGGCCTTTGAAAGTTATCGTGAATCCTGTGAGTGGAGAACGCAGGGGAAACGAGGTGTGGGCCAAGGTTGCGCAGCTGCTGGCAGATGCCCAGATACAAACTGAGGTGTACTTTACTGAAGCTGCTGGCGATGCAGAAACAGAAGCCAAAAGGCTTATCGGAAAAGAGGAAGAGTACAGCGGAGTGATGGTTGTCGGTGGTGATGGAACGGTTTATGAGGTGCTGAATGGCCTGACTTCCCGGGGGGACATGTTTAATGACCTTCCAGTCATGATGATACCGGCAGGAACCGGAAACGGCATGGTGGCCTCGCTGGGTATCAGACACTACAACCGGGCAGCGTTAGGTGTGATACAGGCTATACGTAATGAGAGAAGTGCTTCGCTGCCAGAGTGGCCACTTTTGAACTACACATTGCTTCAGGCGCCAAACGGGGACGAGGAGGACGAACCGAAGGCACTGGAGCATGGGGTCAGCTTTATGGGGCTGCACACAGCTATTGCTACGGATGTTGATATTGGCAGTGAACTGATTCGCGGGGTACCGGGCAGGGAAACCTTGTGGGCTATTAAGGAACTGGTTCGCCCCAAACACCACCCAGTGAAGTTCTCCGGAAAGAGAAAGGGGGGGGATGACCAATACTTTGAGAGTGAAGGAGATTTTACTTATTTGATGGTGATGAATATCCCGTGGGCTAGTGCGGATCATCACATCGCTCCGGATTTGGATCCACGGACAGAGGGTATGCATGTCATTCACATAAACCGAAGAGATGCACCATTACGTGAACGTTTCCATGCTTTTACCCACATGTCTGACGGCTCTTATATCAACAGGCCTGCCGTGAGGCGCAATAAGGATGTGCACAAAATCAGTGTGACAGATGAAGCCCAAAGAGTAGGGCAAAATCTGTTCACGATTGATGGTGAGCTCAAGGTTGGCGGGCAGATAGACCTGGAGATCAGCCGGCACAAACTCAAGATTCTCTATCTTTAGACGGAAATGTCTCCAGCAAATCTTTAATCATGACGTCGTAAGCAGGGTTGAATGTCAGCCTCGCGTGAAACCCTTTCCCCTCATGGCTGCCCCAGGCACTGTACCATACCGGCTTACCAGCACGACAGGCAGCCCTGTCGGCCTCGGATGCTTCTTCCTGATTACGACAAAGGCGCTCTGTGCCGTTAACTCCGTAATAAGGGTTGTTCGGTGAAAACAAAATGCCCATGTGAGACATGTTGCGGATTCTCCACTCAGGCATATAGCTTTGGATCGTGCGGATTTGGCCATCGATACTGGATTTTGCTGATCCATACCAGATCAGGTGGTTGTTCGGGTGGGTAAAGCGGGTCTTGAACATCTCTTTGATCCAGGCTGTTTCCAGCACACTGTCGTGCTCCGTCAGCACCATAAACACCGGGCGATCAAAGGTGGCCTGGTTAAGCTGGTGCATGGCCATGCGACTGGTTTTGTAATACTGGGCAAAGCCGTTCACAGGCATATCGGAGTAACGGGCATAGTTAGTGAAATTGCCTGGATCTCTGGAGGTTACCCAGTTTTTCACCCGTGACAGTGCAGGTGTCATAAAAGCCAGAGGTTCATTGGATTTAAATCCGGGGGCGAACAGCATCAAGCCTTTAATGTCCGGGTCGTCAACACTGTAGGCATACGCCAGGTTACCACCGGTAGAGAAACCGCCCAGATACACGTCGTCAACATCCTTTTTCAGCAAGGCGACCTGCTGTTCCACAAGCTGTTTCCACTCCCGATAATCTACATCAACCATATCTGCAGGGCGGGTGCCGTGGCCGGGTAGCAGAACGGTACGCACCAGAAAGCCTTCATGAGCCAGTGACTGAGCAATATCAACAAACGAGAACGGCGAGTCACCCAGCCCGTGTATCAGTAATACCCCTTTTGTCACGTCTTTTGAGTGTTCCGGTTGAACTTCAAAGGGAGCATTGGCATCAATTTCGTCAGCGTGATGACTGGTGAGAAAGTAGCGGTGCTCCGCCAGCATCTTACGGGATTGCTGAACGTACTCATCAAACGTCGTATATGCCTTGCTGTAACTGACACCGGACGGTGTGTAAAACGGGTGTGTGGAGTGGGACTGGCAACCACTCAATATCAATAATGGAAAAACAACAGCTATCAGGAACTTTTTCATTCCACTTACCAACCTGACTCTAGAGCGAAGATGACTTTGCAATGTATCAGTGGTTTGCAGGCAGGTCTTGCCGTGATGGACAGAACGATGTGCTATTTGCATGAGTATTACACTCCCTGACGAAATGATGACGAAGCTCTCCGGGAAATCGTCACTCCTGACGAAATGCCCGCGTTTCCGATTTGCTCAGGCGTTACTAATTCCAGCAAAAATGATGTGAACGCCTTGTGAATAAAGGCTCATGGAGAGTTGGTACATAAAGTGCTTAGCAGGCTTAAACTGGCAAAGTTGCTGGCTCTGTGAATGAATCGTTGGCGAGCTGGCGGTCAAAAGGAATCCAGGTAGTGAACAAATATATTTTTGCCGACTCCCAGTCTTGTATTGGTTGTCGTACCTGCGAAGTGGCCTGTGTCATCTCTCACCAGGAAGACCGTTCCCTGAGTGCGTTGGACCCGAACAGCTTCGCCCCCCGTCTGCAGCTGATTCAGAATGCACAGGTCACTGTACCTGTGATGTGTCGTCAGTGTGAAGACGCCCCCTGTGCCCGTGTGTGTCCGAACGATGCGATTACCCGTGAAGACGACATGATCAAGGTGAATCAGGAACGCTGCATCGGCTGCAAGACCTGTGCAATCGCCTGTCCTTTTGGAGCCATGAATGTGGTTACCCAGAACAAGACAGTTGGCAGTGGCCTGTTCGCCCGGGATGAAACCCGAGCACTGGCGCTGAAATGTGATCTGTGTACCGATCATCAGGAAGGCCCACAGTGCGTAAAAGTTTGCCCAACCAATGCCCTGCGTGTTGTGACACCTGCAAAGGTTGAGGAAGTGAGCGCCAATCGTCGTGAGGCGGCAGCTATGGCAGCTATGGCTGTCTCTTAAGCGCTACTTGTTAAAAGATAATTGAAGACTGATTTTTTCAGGAAAACTGGATGAAGAAGATTACAACGGTGTGTCCGTACTGCGGCACCGGCTGTAAGATGAATCTGGTCGTGGAAAACGACAAGGTCATCAGCGCCGAGCCCGCCATGGGCCGCACTAACGAAGGCAACCTCTGCCTGAAGGGTTACTACGGTTGGGACTTTCTGAACGACACCAACTTGCTGACACCGCGTCTGAAAAGCCCCATGATCCGTCGTGAGAAAGGTGGCAAGCTGGAAAATGTGTCCTGGGACGAAGCCATCAGCTTTGCCTCCGAGAAGCTCAAGCGCATCAAGGCTGAAAACGGCCCTGACGCGATCATGACTACTGGTTCTGCACGCGGACCGGGTAACGAAGCTAACTTCGTTATGCAGAAGTTCGCCCGTGCTGCAATCGGCACCAATAACGTGGACCATTGCGCCCGGGTCTGACACGCCCCCTCTGTCGCCGGTCTGGCGAAAACTGTAGGTAACGGTGCAATGAGCAACGCCATTACTGAAATTCAAGACACCAAGTGTCTGCTCGTATTCGGCTACAACGCCGCGGATTCCCATCCTGTTGTGGCACGTCATATTAACAAGGCCCGTGCGAACGGTGCCAAAGTTATCGTTGTTGACCCGCGCAAGATTGAATCTGCCCGTGTTGCCGACCAGTGGCTGGCCCTGAAGAACGGTTCCAACATGGCTGTGGTGAATGCCCTGGCCAATGTTCTGATTACTGAAAATCTGGTGGATCAGAACTTTATCAACAATTACACCGAAGGCTTCGAAGAGTTCAAGGCGGTTGTTGAGAAGTACACCCCTGAGTCTGTTGAGAAGATCACCGGCCTGAAGGCTGAAGATGTTCGCATGGCGGCTCGCACTTACGCAGCGGCACCCAACGCCATGATCCTGTGGGGTATGGGCGTGACCCAGTATGGTCAGGCGACAGACGTTGTCCGTGGTCTGGCAGCTCTGGCCCTGATGACCGGAAACTTCGGTAAGCGTGGCGCGGGCTGTGGCCCTGTGCGTGGTCAGAATAACGTTCAGGGTACCTGCGATATGGGTATGCTTCCTGACGTTTACCCCGGCTATCAGAAGGTGACTGACGACGCTGCTCGTGAAAAGTTCGAGAAGCACTGGGGCGTAAAGCTTTCCCCTGATGAAGGCTACAAGATCACTGATCTGGGCCATAAGGTAAAAGACGGCTCCTGCCGTGCTTACTACATCTTTGGTGAAGATCCTGCCCAGACCGAAGCCGATCTGGCGCACCTGCGCAAAACCCTCCAGGCCATGGAGCTGGTGATTGTGCAGGATATCTTCATGACCCAGACTGCTGAAATGGCCGACGTTATCTTCCCGGCAACCAGCTGGGGCGAACACGAAGGTGTTTACAGCTCTGCAGACCGTGGTTTCCAGCGTTTCTCCAAGGCCGTCACTCCTCCTCCGGGCGTGAAGACTGACTGGGAGATTTTCTGCCTGATGTCTCAAGCTATGGGTTACCCTATGAGCTACGAGAACACCAAGGAAATCTGGGACGAAATCCGTGAGCTGTGCCCACTGTACGCGGGTGCGACCTACGAGAAGATGGAAGGTCTTAAGTCTGTTCAGTGGCCTTGTCCGACGGAAGATCACCCAGGTACCTCCTTCCTGTTCGAAGGCAACACGTTCTCTACGCCTTCCGGCAAGGGCCAGTTCATTGCTGCTGAATGGCGCGCGCCAATGGAACTGCCTGATGGGGATTATCCGCTGGTGCTGTCGACCGTACGTGAGGTGGGTCATTACTCCTGCCGTTCCATGACCGGTAACTGCTCCGCGCTGCAGACTCTGGCGGATGAGCCTGGTTACATCCAGATGCACCCTTCCGACTGTGAGAAGTACGGTGTGAAGGATCAGCAGCTGGTATGGATCTCCTCCCGTCGTGGCAAGGTGATCAGCCGAATCAGCGCTAACGAGCGTGTGAACAAAGACGTTGTGTACATGACCTACCAGTGGTGGATCGGTGCCTGCAACGAGTTGACCATCGAGCACGTTGACCCTGTCTCTGCAACACCGGAGTACAAGTACTGCGCCGTTAAAGTGGAAGGCATTGAGGATCAAGCCTGGGCCGAAAACTACGTGCAGACCGAGTACAGTAATCTGAAATCCAAGTTGCGCACCGCCGCACGCGGTTAAGCGTTCTTCCCCATAACATTTCAATGATGTGAGTTGTTTAATTGTTATGGGGTTGACCGTCTCTTTACGATCCCCCTGACAGTGCATTCCTTGAGTGTGCTGTGTCTTTTCCGGACCGATGAAGAGGTTGATTCATGCACTGCGAGCACTCGCATATTGAAATGGGTTCACTGGCCAGCCGATGGGATGACGACTTTATAGGACTCTCCGGTTGCCTTCTTGAAGCCGATAGTATTTCAACCTTTGTGCGCAGCCTGAATGAGTTTTCTATTGAATTTGCCAGTCTCGCTGTTATCAGCCTGGTGATTCACGATTACCCTGGTCGGGGTAATACCGTTTTCTCCATTGATCCCAACAGTCTCGAAATACTGAAAATTTCTCGTGAAAATTACGACATGCCAGACCATGAGCTGGATGAGCGGGAAGTGATCAATATGATGGATGGGGACATCTTCGGCAGTGTCTATCCGGAACTCACTCGCCTTCCTCCTTACCGTAACTTAAAGCAGTACTGTCAATTCCCTCTCAATGCAGTGAACCGGCACCTGGGCGGTATTGAATTTATCAGTCACGAAAGCGAGCCATTCAGCGAACTGGTGCTGTGCAAACTCAAGCAGTATGCATCCATTGTTGCGACTTTGATTGCCCCGATGCTTGATCGGGACAGGGCCAAATACGAAAGCAGAAGAAAACAACCGGAAAATAACGCTGCCAGGTTGCTTGTAGAAGTCACCAACATGGTGATGAGTCAGGGGAGTGTCGATGGCCTTGTGGCAGGTCTGCATGAATTGTTGTTCCGTCACTTTGGCATTGACCATGTCGCTCTGAAATATTTTTCAGAGAAACTGAACGTTTTTGAGTGTTATGTCCTCTCAGCCAATCAGCCTGATAAAGTGCACTTTGAGGTGGAAGACGCCAGCAAGGGCTGTGAAATTGAATTAAATGTCCTCCACACCAGCCATCCAGTCACGCGCAAAACGGCGTTGAATGGTCAAGTACGGGGCATGGGATTTCTGCCACTGGTGTTCCGAAATCGCTGCCGAGGTGTGGTGTGTTTGGGCCATGCCGGGGATTACTTCTCTATCTGTGATCTGAGCCTGCTGCAACGCATTGTGGCGCGGGTGGCTATGGCACTGCACAGCATACAAGTGCATCAGCGCACCTTCTCACTACAGCAGGAAAATCAGGTTCCCATTCGCGAGCAAATTCATCGTCACCAAGTGTTTGATGAGGTTATCAGTCAGAGCGAAGTGATGAACACTGTATTGAATCAGGCTGCTATGGTGGCGGATTGTGACTGTACGGTTCTGATTCTTGGCGAAACCGGTACCGGCAAAGAGCTGATTGCCAAAGCTATCCATGCCTTGAGTCATCGCAGTGACAATAAGATGGTGAAGATGAACTGTTCCGCCGTGCCTGCCGGACTGTTTGAGAGTGATTTGTTTGGACATGAAAAGGGTGCCTTCACAGGTGCGCTCAACAAACGTATTGGACGTTTTGAACAGGCGGACAAAAGCACGCTGTTTATGGACGAGATTGGCGATATGCCTCTCGACCTGCAACCCAAAATTCTCCGTGCGCTCCAGGAGAGTGAAGTGGAGCGGGTGGGCAGCTACAAGCTGATTCCTGTCGATGTGCGTGTGGTGGCCGCCACCAATTGCGATCTGTTGAAAATGGTACAGGAGAAGACGTTTCGCAGCGACCTTTACTATCGTTTGAACGTGTTTCCCATCGTACTGCCGCCCCTGCGGGAACGTCGTGAAGATATTCCTCTGCTGGTGAAGCACTTCACCGCCCAGATCGCCGACAAAATGAAGCGGGAGATCAGCAGTATCCCTGAAGACACCATGCGTATTCTCTGCGCCTACGACTGGCCGGGTAATATTCGTGAGCTGCGCAATGTGGTTGAGCGGGCTGTGGTACTCACCCGTGGTCATGTACTGGATGTGCCTCTGGATGACTTGATGTTTTCAGAAGCCACTTCACGGGTCTCAGGCACATCGGAAGTGCGCAGTGTGCCTGAACGTATTCCTGCCAGCGAAATCCCTGCCCCGGTGTCTCCCCAGGCGTCTGAGAAAGAGCGCATCATCCGGGTATTGAAAGAAACAAACGGTGTCGTGGGCGGCCCTCGTGGCGCGGCTCAGATGATGGGTGTGAAGCGCACAACATTACTATCCCGTATGAAACGCCTTGGCATATCTCCCAAAGGCACAAGTAAATCCGCCACGGCTATTAAAAGAATAAGGACGTATGATGAAATCCACTGAGCTGACTACCACAGAATATTCACCCCTGCCCGTCTATCGCATACGCAGGAATGCAGGGCCGGACTACTTTGAAGATAACCTGATCGAAGAAGTGCCTGTTGCGCTGGTATATAACGGCATCTCCCACGCGGTGCTGATGTCCATTTGCACAAATCTGGAAGATCTGGCGGTAGGTTTCTCTCTGACCGAAGGGATTATCGATAGCTACCGGGATATCCGTGATATGGATATAGTACCCGGTTGCAGTGGCTATGAAATCCAGATTGCTATTTCTCCCCGCTGCTTCCAGCGTCTGAAAGAGAAGCGCAGAAGTATGGCTGGCCGTACAGGTTGCGGTATCTGTGGTGCAGAGGAGCTGGATCATGTGGTGCGGGAACAGCCTTGTGTTGGCAACGATCTGACCATCGATCCTGCCACTGTAGAAATGGCTTTCCGTACTCTGGAAGATCACCAGTTGCTGGGGCAGGCGACTGGTGCGGCCCACGCTGCAGCTTATATTACGCCAGCAGGCGAATTGGTTGCTGTGCGTGAAGATGCTGGCCGTCATATCGCTCTGGATAAACTGATTGGCTATATGGCCAGACACCAGCTGCAGGGAGGGGCGATTCTGGTCACCAGCCGTGCAAGCTTTGAAATGGTGCAGAAAACGGTGAGTGCTGGTATCGAAGCATTGTT
This sequence comes from Parendozoicomonas verongulae, assembly GCF_009711465.1. Taxonomy (GTDB): domain Bacteria; phylum Pseudomonadota; class Gammaproteobacteria; order Pseudomonadales; family Endozoicomonadaceae; genus Sansalvadorimonas; species Sansalvadorimonas verongulae. The sequence continues at coordinate 31,658 of NZ_SMME01000871.1, forward strand.
CGCCATTTCTGCCGTCACTCGTATGGCTCGTAATCTGGCCGAAGAATCCAACCTGACTCTGGCGGGATTCTGCCGTCCCGGTAAAATGAGCGTTTATGCTCACCCTCAGCGTTTGGGTGCTGATGCAGGTTTGCAAGGTGATCATTAACCGTCTGGCTGTCCGTGTTTGGGGCACGGTGCAGGGGGTGGGGTTTCGCCCAACCATTTACCGTCTTGCCAAAGAGCTGCAGCTGACAGGAGTTATCAACAATAACGGTGAAGGTGTTTATATTGAGGTGCAGGGTGAGCAGGCGCTGTCGTTTGTTGACACCATGCACCGGGAAGCACCTCCACTCAGTCGTATTGAGCGGGTGGACACTCAGGAACTGCCCGTTGTTCAGGGTGAGCAGGTGTTTGTTATTGTTGCCAGTGAACATTCGACACTCACCAGTATCAGTATCTCTCCTGATAAAGGTGTATGTCCGGACTGTCTGGCGGAGATGAGCCAGCCCGGCAACCGCCATTACCGTTATCCTTTTACCAACTGTACCCACTGCGGCCCCCGTTACACCCTGGTGAAACAGCTGCCCTATGATCGCCCGTTCACCAGTATGTCAGCATTCCCCATGTGTCCGGACTGTGAAAAGGCCTATAACGATCCGGAAGATCGTCGCTATCACGCCCAGCCGGTGAGCTGTAATGTATGCGGACCACAGATCAGGCTGCAAACCTTTGAGGATGTGACGCTGGCGGATCGTTACGATGGGGTTGTTCAGGCCGCTGCCGCTATTCATACGGGTAAAATCGTTGCAGTAAAAGGCATTGGCGGTTACCACCTGTTCTGTGATGCCACCAATTCTGACGCTGTTGCACGACTGCGCAACGGTAAGCACCGCCCGAAAAAGCCTTTGGCGGTGATGATGACTCATCTGGAGCAGGTTCAGGCTTACACCGCAGGAACAGAGCAGGAGTATGGCCTGCTGAGCTCTCAGGAGCGCCCCATCGTACTTTTGAGTAAATCCGGTGAAGAGCTGGCAGAGAATGTTGCACCGGATGTGAATTGTCTTGGTGTGATGTTGCCTTATACGCCGCTGCACGTTTTGTTGCTGGAACTGCTGGATGTCCCCGTGGTGGCAACCAGCGCCAACTTATCCGGTCAGCCTATCTTGACGGCATACGAGCAGGTGAGGGCGCAGCTCTCCAATGTCGCTGATCTGATTCTCGATCATAACCGCCCGATTGTTCACCCCTGCGATGACAGCCTTGTACAGATTGTGGGTGGTCGTCGTCAGACTCTGCGCCTTTCCCGTGGTTATGCGCCCTTAATTCTGCCGTTGGAATCGCGCGTAGAGAAAAACGTGCTTGCATTGGGAGCCCAGCAGAAAACCAGCCTCGCCTTTGCAACGGGTAAGCAGGCGGTGATCAACCCCTTTATCGGGGATTTGAACAGTCTGGATATGCAGGAGCGTTATGAAGCAAATCTGGAGTCTGACTCAGGCCTGTATCAGTTCAAACCCGGGATGGTTGTTGGGGATCAGCACCCCGCTTATGAAACCACGCTTTTAGCGCAGTCAGAGGCAGAAGAGCATGATCTGTCCCTGTGTCAGGTTCAGCATCATCATGCCCATATCCTCTCGGTGATGGCAGAGCATGGCCGTACCAATACAGTGCTCGGTTTTGCCTTTGACGGTACTGGCTTTGGTGATGAAGACAACTCAGAAGAACATATCTGGGGTGGAGAGGTACTGCTGGCGGATGTCGAACAGGCACAGCGACTTTACCACCTCAAGCCTTTTCGCTTGATTGGCGGTGAGCGGGCGATTAAAGAGCCTCGTCGTATTCTTCTGGGGCTGCTGTTAGAGTATTTCTCACTTGATGACATTCAAGAGTTTCAACTCCCGGCTTTCCGGACATGGGCGCCGATGGTGTTCAACAACCTTTACAGGCTCTGGCAGAACCCTTCTGTTTCACCATTAACCAGTTCCATAGGGCGCTTGATTGATGCCTGGGCCAGCTTGCTTGATCTGGTGCAGGAAACAGCTTTTGAAGGCGAGTGCGGAATGGCGCTGGAGCGAGTGGCTCATGGCCAAGGCTGCGAGTACAGGCTTCAGGTGTCTGAGAATGGGCTGATGGATTGCAGCGCTATGCTTGCGCAGGTACTGGATGATCTGCACTGCAAACCAGTGTCTTCTGTTGCCACCGGTCTGCTGACCTCTGTAGCAACGCTGGTTATGGATATAGCCAGGTGCCACCCTGAGTTTCCTGTAGCTGTATCCGGTGGGGTATTCCAGAACCGCTTTATTATGGAACGTCTGATTAATCAATTCCATGCTGCCGGGAGAGAGTTGCTGACCAGCGAAAGTATCCCCCCGAATGATGGTGGAATCGCAGCCGGACAGCTGTGGTATGGCATTCACTCAATTCTTCAAAATAGATAACAGTTTTTATGTGCTTATGTGTTCCTTCACAAATTGTTGAACTCCACGAGGATTCCACTGCCACTGTGGAAACCATGGGGGTTCGTAAACGAGTCAGTGTCCATCTGTTAAGTGATTCGCTGGCTGTGGGCAACTATCTGCTGGTCCACGTCGGCTTTGCCATCAGCAGAATCGATGAGAAGGACGCCCTCGAAAGCCTGCAGGAATACGCCAACCTCAGAGAAGAACTGGGTGAGGAAGAATTCAGCAGACTGCTGGTATAACAGTCAGTCTGAGAGTAACGAAATGAAAGATATTGAACTGAAAACCCTCAGTGCCGGTTTCCGTGACCCTGAGGTGATCCACTCCCTGACCCGCAAGATTAACAAGCTGGCGACAGAGTTGAACGACTCCATTCAGGTGATGGAAGTATGTGGCGGTCATACCCACACCATTATGAAATACGGCCTTAATCAGCAGATGCCGGACAACATCGAGTTCATTCATGGGCCCGGTTGTCCTGTGTGCATTATGCCCAAGGAACGTATCAACCATGCTGTTGAACTGGCGGAACAGCCCAATGTGATTCTGGTGACACTGGGAGACATGATTCGTGTTCCTGGCTCTAAAGGTTCTCTGGCTGAGTGCCGTGCCCGTGGCGGTGATGTGCGCTCTGTGTACGATCCTATGGATGCTCTGACCATCGCTAAGGAAAACCCTGAGAAAACCGTTATCTACTTCGCTATCGGTTTTGAAACTACTACCCCCATGACGGCGGTACTGGTGGAACTGGCGGAAACTCAGGGTATTGAAAACCTGCTGTTCCATGTAAACCACGTGCTGGTGCCTCCGGCTGTGGATGCCATCCTTTCTGATGATGATTGCCGGGTCAACGCGCTTATTGGCCCGTCTCACGTGAGTGTGATTGCCGGTGCAGAGATTTATCAGCCATTGGTAGATGAATACAACGTGCCAGTGGTAGTGAGTGGCTTTGAACCGGTGGATGTGCTGGAAACCATGCTCAACATTGTTGAGCAGAAGCTGGAAGAGCAGAAATCCGGTGAAAAGCCTAAATTACAGCTGCAGTACTCCCGTGCTGTGGTACCCGGTGGTAACACAGCAGCCCAGAAGAAGGTCGATGACTGCTTTGAACCCCGTGAGCACTTCCGTTTCCGTGGTTTGGGAGATATTCCCGGTTCTGCCCTGAAACTGCGGGACAAGTACGCTCACCGTGATGCGGAGCTGATTTACAGCGACAAGCTCTCTACCGAAGAACTGGACGACCATAAAGTGTGTCTTTGCCCATCTATTCTCCGTGGTCAGGCGAAACCCTATGAGTGTCGTGCATTTGGTAAAGCCTGCACACCGTCTCGCCCTATGGGTAGCTGCATGGTCAGCTCTGAGGGTGCCTGCAATGCTTATTTCCGCTACTCCGACCTGACGGATTCCGAATGAAAGCCAAAGAGATTCAATTAAGCCACGGCAGTGGCGGCCAGGAGATGAATGATCTTCTGGGACGTCTGTTCTACAAGCATTTTGCCAACGATATTCTGCTGAAGGCGGAAGATGCCGCCATGCTGCAGATGGATGGCCCCATTGCCTTTACCACCGACAGTTTTACTGTGTCGCCGTTGTTTTTCCCCGGTGGCAATATCGGCAAGCTGGCTATTGCCGGCACAGTGAATGACCTTGCTATGGCCGGTGCTCAGCCGGAGTATTTGAGCAGCAGCTTTGTGATTGAGGAAGGTTTCTCCATTGAACAGCTGACCACTATTGTGGAAAGCATGGCGAAGGAGCTGGAGAAGTCTGGCGCTAAAATCGTCTGTGGTGATACTAAGGTTGTGCCCCGGGGCACGCTGGATGGGGTGATTATCAATACCAGCGGTGTGGGTTCTGTAAAGTATGCGGGGCTGTCTGCCAGCAATGTGCAGCCGGATGATGCGATTCTGGTTTCCCGTAATGTGGGCAGCCATGGTAGCTGTATTCTGATGGCCCGTGATGAGCTGAAGCTGGAATCTGACCTTGTGAGTGATTGCGACACGCTCTGGCCTCAGGTGAAGGCGTTAATGGATGCGGGTGTTGAGCTGCACAGCCTGCGGGATGCCACCCGTGGTGGCTTGGCGGCGGTGCTGAATGAATGGACGGCGTCGTCCAGGGTCGGCATTCATGTTCAGGAGAAGGCTATTCCGATTCTGGATGAAGTTCATGGTTTGTGTGAGCTGTATGGTTTTGAGCCTTGTGATCTGGCGAATGAAGGCACGATGATTCTGGCGGTGCCCAGGGTTGAGGCTGAAAAGGCTTTGGCTGTTTTGCGGGAGTTTCATTCGGATGCAGCCTGTATTGGTTGTGCTGCTGAAGCAGATAAGCATCGGGTGACTTTGACTACGCCCTGGGGGAGTCGTCGTTATCTGGATATGCCCCGTGGAGAGTTGTTGCCTCGGATTTGTTGAGAATGCCCCTATGCATGAAATGTCCCTGACTATGAGCATGATCGAGCTTGCGGAAGAGCATTGCCGTAAGGCCGATCCCTCTGTGAAGAAGATTACTGGTATCTGGCTGGAGATAGGCGCGCTGTCCTGTGCTGAGCCAGAGACTATTGAATACTGTTTTGATGTCGCTCGTCGTACGACGATGGCGGAAGACGCAAAACTGCATATCGTGCGAGCCAAAGGTGTGGCCTGGTGTGTGGATTGCGAGAAAGAGATTCAGCTGGAAGTGCGGGGCATGGCCTGCCCACACTGCAACGGTTTTAACTTACGACTGACCGCAGGCGATGAGCTGCGGATCAAAGATATTGAGGTAGAGTAGTATGTGCGGCGTTTGCGGCTGTGGAGACAGCCATATTGAAGGTGATGAACATCACGGACATTCCCACGATCATGGGCACGGACATCATCACCATCACGGCCATAGCCATGGGCATCAGCCTCAGCCAACAGTGATTGTGCATCATCACCACTACTACGGAGTGATGCCTCCTGCTGCAGGGGCTCCTGCCGTTCACAGCCACGCCCGCAGTGATCATAGCCATCACCATCATGAGGAACACACTCATTCTGCAGATGAAGTCAACAAAGGTCAGGATCTGCATTACGGTCATGGTGAAGCGGGTGTCCATGTGTCTGGCCTGAGCCAGCGTCGTCTGATGAAGATTGAGCGTGATGTGCTGGAAAAGAACGATGAGCTGGCAGCCCATAACCGTGAGCATTTCAAGAAAGATAATCATCTGGTACTGAATCTGGTATCCAGCCCCGGTTCCGGCAAAACGACCACCTTGTGTGAGACCCTGAAACTGCTGAAAGGCAAGCGTAAGCTGGCGGTGATTGAAGGGGATCAGCAAACCACTAACGACGCTGATCGTATTCGTGAAACCGGCGTTCAGGCGTTGCAGGTGAATACCGGCAAAGGCTGTCATCTAGATGCCCAGATGGTGCACGACGCCTGTCACAAGATGGAGCTGGAACCTGAAACCCTGCTGTTTGTTGAGAATGTGGGTAATCTGGTTTGCCCCAGCAGTTTTGATCTGGGCGAAAAATACAAGGTAGCGATTCTGTCTGTTACCGAAGGTGAAGATAAGCCGCTGAAGTACCCCAATATGTTCGCAGCTTCCTCCCTGATGATTATCAACAAAATCGACCTGCTGCCTTATGTGGCCTTCAATGTTGAAAAATGCATTGAGAATGCCCGGAAGGTGAATCCTTATATTCAGGTAATTCAGCTTTCTGCTACCACTGGGGAAGGTATGGAGGCCTGGTTGAGCTGGCTGGAGCAGGCGTAAATCTTGATGCGTTGGACTCAGACCTTGTTGAGTTATGGATAAGGTCTGAGCCGCATTTATTTAATACTTTCCTGTTTCCAGCTCTTTCAAACGTCGACTGGTTTCTTCGATAATCCACCTTTCATGTTCGACAAACTGCTCAATGGCCTTGCGCATGATATATGAGGTGTCACGCTCTGCCAGCTCCGCAATTTTGTTGAGCTGTTGTATGGTTTTCTCTTCCAGTCTTACTGACACAGCTTTGGCTGCCATGTGCGTGATCTCCAATACTATGGTTCGATCTTCTGGCAAGGGTAGTCATTTATGCAGGAAAGCGCTCCTGTAGATACTGAATAATAGCGCTGGATTCATACATCCATGTGACTTCACCATTCTCCTCAATACGCAGGCAGGGCACCTGCACTTTTCCACCCTGACTTTCCAGCTCTTCGCGATAAGTGCCGTAACTGGCTTCACGAGTTTCTATATTCAGGTTGAGCTTGTAAATCGCACGGCGGGTTTTTATGCAGAATGGGCAGGCATAGAACTGATAGAGAACCATGGATTGAGTGGTCGCGTTGGTCGCAGCCTGATTCTCTGCAGAGCGTTTTAATCTTCCAAAGCGGGTCATCAGGTCGGCGGTGGCAATGGTGTAACCGAGCAGGTTGCGGATGGCCTTTAACAGCATGGTGTCTCCCCCTGTGATTTTATTGTGTTGGTATTGTACAGCCTCCTGAAGAGATGTCTTGTATCAATATTTTACACTGACATTTTTTGTACCCTCCCCAGCACGGAGGGTCTTTATGCGAAATGGAGTAGCGGTCAAGCGTCATGACCGTTTTCAACTGGAAATCTGTGTGGAAAACACCGATGAGAGCCGCAAGCAAAACATTGATATGTACCTGTGCTTTCCCAAGGCTCTGGATATCACACCCAAAACTTATCGTAGAAGTACATTCTACCGGGATAAAAAGAGTGGTTTGCAACTTCTTCCGGAGATGATCGATCTGACCGGCTCACCCCTGACCTGCTGTCGAGCGATAAGAGTGTTCCTTCACCCCCAGAGCGTCAGTACCGATAAGGATTATCGTCATCTTCTCAAGCTATTCAGCTGTGCATTTTCCCGCTCCCTGCAACGAACGCTGGACAATCTTGACAATGATGCCTGCGAGGAATTTCTGGCTATAGACAACAATGTTCGACTGATGCTGGCATTGTTGCGCCGGCACTCTCCCGAGGGAGACAAGCGACAGAGTTACTTCCGCTTTCTTGATGGCTATTTAAGCACTGTTATGAATCAGGCTTATTTGAGCCTGTTTGCTCGACTCCCTGACTTTCAGGCCCGCCAGCAGCTTCTGAACACTATCGCTCTGGAAATCAAATACCGGGAGGGCGCAGGACTTTCCAGTTTTGATAACAGCCACCGGGCCGGAAAGGCTTACCGTCGTCTGGCGACGCAACGTAAATACAGTGAAAGTGTGCTGCATCTTGAAAACAGTTCACGCCCCCACGGGGTTCTGGTTCAGCAGATGGCTTATAGTCTTGTAGCAGGCCTGGCTATGGCGATTGCTACGGTGATTGCATTCTGGTCCCAGAAAAGGTTTGGCAACCTGACCATGAACTTTATGATATGCATGGTGCTGGGGTACATGCTGAAGGATCGGGTGAAGGCACTGGGCACCAGTTTCACCGACCGGCGTCTGGGACGGGTTCTTGCAGACTATTTTGGTGAGGCCACTAATAAATACAGCGGCAAGAAAATGGTCAGTGTCCGTGAGGTGGTGAACTTTGCCAGCCAGAATGGTGAAGAGGAGCCTTTTCTTCAAGGCTTCCTGAAAGAAAAGCGCCGCTTTCGGCCCGAGCATTGTGTGAGTATTTTGCGTTACAGCCGGAAGTTGAGGCTGGAAAGGCAGTCACTTCCACCTTTTATCACTGGCGTGTCAGATCGTACCCTTGTGAATGTCGAGGCTATGCTGCGCAATACGGCCTGGGAATCCCGCAGTGTTTATTTTCTGGAAGGGGAGAGGGTGGTGACCGGTTCTGCCCTGCCGGACTATGAGGTGGAGTTGCTTGTGCATTATGGAGATGAGCAGAGAAGTACCTGGAAAGCCTACACGCTCAAGGTAAATAGGAAGGGGATACGCAAGGTGCTGGAGAAAAAGAAGTGGAGTTTTAACGAGACAGTTAATTCAAAAGCGGAAAAGTAAACCTAGCCGGGCTCGGGTTTTTCTAGTAGTGTTCACCGGTTTACTGCCCCGTAGACATGTTTTTGCCTGCCTCGGGGCTTTATCTCTATTTTACAGGTGACCTAATGGGCAAACATTACACCCAGACCAACCTTCAGATTGACGACCGCGTAAGTCAGCGTGATTTCAGTGGTAAGCGTCAGGCACGTCTGGGCACTGAGAAAAATCCAGCCTCCGTCACTGTGCAGACAGAAGAGCGCAAGGCCGAACTGGAAAAAATTTTTCAGGAACATGAATGGGCTTTCTCCATTGCGGTGAATGAAGAAGCTGTTGAAGATGTCAGCGACCTGGAGCTGTTGAAAAAGATTCCAACTACAACAACTGTATTGGAAAAAACACCGGGCCGGAACGATCCCTGCTCTTGCGGGAGTGGTAAGAAGTATAAGAAGTGCTGCGGCTGAAGTTTGAACCCTGACTTCTAAAGCTCAGAGCCTCTTCCCGGCCTGGCCAGGCCGGGAAGTAAGAATAATTGTCTCGTACAGGGCGTTCCAGGCTGTAAAGTTACCAGCCAATAGACGAACCATCGTAGTTCAAAAACTCACCAGAGTTTTCCATGGTTAAGGCAGCAATTGTGGTACGCAGGCCACTGACTGATGCTGGCGTGCTAATCAAGGCACTTGCCCCTCCCATATCTGTTTGTACCCACCCCGGATGATAAATGCCTACGGCGATATCACGCTCGGCCAGATCGTGGGACAGGCTTTTTCCCACCGCGTTCACAGCCGCTTTGGAAGAGCGGTAGATATAACTGCCGCCGCTGGTGTTGTCACTCATACTGCCCATCTTACTGCTAATGATTGCAATCTTTGAGCCGGCACTGAAAAGCCCTGACAGGCTTTGGCTCACCATCATCGGTGCAATAGTATTCACCTGCAGAACTTGCAGCCAGTCCTGGGGCTGGACTTTGCCAAACAGGGCATCCCGAGGGCCATAAATACCGGCATTGTTGATTAGCAGGCTGATGGACTGGCCCTGGAGCTTTTCTGTCAGTTCATCTTTCAGACGATCCAGATCACTCTGGCTGGTGACATCGCCATAGAGAATTGTCAGTTGAGGGTGCTGGTTGGTGAGGGCCGCTAAACCATCGGAGGGGTGTGTGCCTCTGATAATGGCAAAGACGGTGTCTCCGGCTTCAAGGTACTGACGTGTAAACTCCAGCCCAATACCGCGCCTGGCTCCTGTAATCACAATCGTCTGGGACATGTTTTTCTCCATTCGGAAGTTTGGCAAAGGGTGCTTGAATCTCAGGAGTGTAACGATAAAGTGTGCAGACCGCACGAAAGAAAACCCCTGAGAAAGCAGGGGCTGAGGTGAGTTTAAACAGACTCTTCGTGAGGTGTAGTGCCTGGATTGATCGTTTCTGTCAGAAGCTTAAGATCTTCCTCAAGCTTTTGCTTTAGCTCCTGCTTATATGTGAGTGTGGCCTTCAGCGTGTTGGCTTTTTCCAACTGTGCCAATGTCTTTTTCATAGCTTTCAGGTTGGCCTTGTCTGCCTTATCTGGAGTCTTAAGAGCATTCAGAGCCTTGATGTCTTTCTTCAGCTGGTCCTCAATGTTTTGTGTGGATTCGGGCCATGAAGGCTGTGAACGGTATTGCTTTGAGTCTGTTTGCTTACGCATTTTGTGCATCAAGTCATCTGCGCGGTTTATAGCGGCAGTGAACCTGGAGCTGGCTTTTTTCACAGCATCATTCGCGTCACTGATCTTATCTTCAAGTAAGCCGGCTGGCGTCAGGTTGAGCACGGAGCGAGCGCTTTTCAGTGCACCAATGGTGCCGCCGATGCCTGCTCCTGCCACTACCCCAACCCCGGTGCCTAAAGGAATGGCTGCGATGTGCATGGTGAACAGTGCACCCAGGCTACCGACGGCCAGCCCGACAACACCACCAGTGATTGCACCTTTCACGGCCGCATGTAGCGATTTTTTGAGGAGCAGCTTTATCTTTCTGGGTACAGTGACTTTGTAATCATGCCGCAGTTGTTTCTTTTTCAGGGGGCGCAATTCGTCGCTGATGCCTTCTGACAGATGGCGTTCCACATGGTTCTCTGTGCTGATCGCGGGGGCAGCACTTTCTGTGGCCGGGGCGATACTGCTGACACCTATGGTTGCTGGGTCGGCAAACGGTTGTGAAATTGAGTGTGACATGTCCATAGTGATCTCTCCCTGCTGTGTCTTTTGTAATACGCAAGTGAATTTGCTTTGTGTCTTCTCAGTTTTGGCCGGGATTGAATATTCAGCTATGGGCCTTTAGTGGCAATTACGACTTTGGTATGAGGAACTCTTCAAGAGGAATGTGGTCAGCCAGAGCAAAGACAAATGGACTTGCTTCAATCCCTTCGCCGATAATAAGGGGTAAGAGTGCCAATCCTGCGTATTTCAGCGCATAGATGGATGATGGCCGAACAATATTATTGGAATTTCCGGCATTTATGGAACAATTCAAACATATTGGAGTGATAGGGCGGCAGGGTAATGTTCAGGTAGTAGATACATTGAAGCGCCTGAAAAGCTATCTGCTTTCCCGTGAGCTCCAGGTCATTCTTGAAGAGCCTATGGCGCAATTGATGCCAGGGCACGGGCTTCAGGTATGCAGTCGAAAGATGATGGGCGAGGTGTGTGACCTTGTTATTGTGATCGGCGGCGATGGCAGCATGCTCGGCGCAGCACGGGCGCTGGCCCGTCATAATATTCCCGTGCTGGGGGTAAATCGGGGTAGTCTGGGTTTCCTGACTGATGTTCAGCCCGATCATCTGGAAGAACAGGTGGGGGATGTGCTGGATGGCAAGTACTTTATTGAGAATCGCTTCTTGCTGGATGTGACGATAAAGCGTAATGGCGAACTTATCGGCCATGCGGACGCCTTGAACGAGGTCGTGCTGCATCCCGGTAAGGCGACCCGTATGATTGAGTTTGAGCTATTTATAGAGGGCCAGTTTGTTTACAGCCAGCGTTCCGATGGTCTGATTATCGCCACACCCACTGGCTCCACAGCCTATGCGCTTTCTGGCGGAGGGCCTATTATGCACCCGAAGCTGGATGCGGTAGTGCTGGTGCCAATGTTCCCCCATACCCTGAACAGCCGCCCGCTGGTGATCGATGGCAACAGCGAAATCAAAATCGTGATTGGCCGCAATAACCCGACTTATCCGCAACTCTCCTGTGATGGTCAGGTACATATCACCGCTGCGCCCGGTGATACACTGTCGATTCAAAAAAAGCCGTTTAAACTGCGGCTGATTCATCCTTTAAATCATAACTACTACGAAGTGTGTCGCTCCAAGTTAGGCTGGGGCAATCGCCTGGACACTTAAAGAATTCACTATGGACATAATTCGGGTTTTTGATCGCCCTTCGGATGAGGACCTCTTGCCCTTTTCCGCTTTTCTCTGGCAACAGAGTATTCCCCACCGTATTACGGAAGAGGGCGGCCGGCAGGTGCTGTGGATACAGCACCCTGAGCAGATGCGTACCGTACTTGGCTACTACGAGGATTGGAAAGCTGGGCTGCTACAGCTCGAAGAGGCAAAAGTCTCCTGGAAATCTTCCGGTGGGCTGGTGGCCGGGCCGCTGGCGAATTGGAAAAAGATGCCAGCCACGCTGATTTTTCTGCTCATCTGTGCAGTGGTTGCCATTATCACCCATCTTGGTGAAAACAAAGAACTGGTGTCTTTGTTCACAATCACCGATTTTCGCATCACAGGTAACTACATTGAATACGCCAGCCTGAGCACCATGCTGGGGCTGGGGCAGCTATGGCGAGTTATTACCCCTGTCTTTTTGCACTTCGGCATATTCCATTTTGTGTTTAATATGCTGTGGGTGCTGGATTTTGGCTACCGTATTGAATCCCGCCACAAAACGCCGTTTCTTGTTGCGCTGGTGCTGGCAACGGGGCTGATTTCCAATATTGTGCAGTTCTACACCGGGGAAGGTTATCCGCTCTTTGGTGGCATGTCCGGGGTGATTTATGGTCTTCTGGGTTTTTGCTGGGTACGGGAAAAACAGGAACCGGGTCTGTATCAGGTTCCCTCCGGCATCTACCTCTTTATGCTGATGTGGCTGGTGATTGGCGCCACCGGCGTGCTGGGTGCTTTCGGCTTTGGCAAAATTGCCAACGCTGCCCATGTCGGCGGTTTGCTCTCCGGCGTGCTGGCGGGGTGGCTGTTTAACCGGTTTGCTGGTAGAAAGACAGCATAAACCATAAAAGAGGGGGAGATTATGGATTTCCAACAGCTGTTGTCTACTTTGACGCCAGACATTGTCACCAGCCTGAAGCGTGCTGTAGAACTGGGCAAATGGTCCGATGGTCGCAGTCTGACTCAGGAACAAAAAGAGCAAAGCCTGCAGGCGGTGTTAGCCTGGGAAGCCCGCAACCTGCCGGAAGAGCAGCGTACCGGTTATATGCCCCAGGCCTGCAAAAGTTCGGCTGCTCGCTCTGATACTGGCGCCAAGATAGAAAACAGCGAACAAACCATTCTTCGATTTCAGGATGCCTGATGTCCACCGTTGTAAATAATGATGCAATTCAACTGACCGGAACGGTCGCCAAAATGCACACAAAGCTGGGCGAGAACGGTCAGCCTGTGTCTTACAAATTGCCTGTGGGTGATGAATTTATTTCCATGAACGAGGCTATCGGGCGTAAAATTCGCCTGGAATACACTGGAAAAATTTTCTGTACCCACTGTAACCGTAAAACCAAAAAGAGTTTCAGTCAGGGCTTTTGCTGGCCCTGCTTCCAGAAACTGGCCTGTTGCGATAGCTGTATCATGAGTCCGGAAAAGTGCCACTACCATAACGGCACCTGTCGTGAGCCGGAGTGGGGTGAAAAATTCTGCATGACGGACCATGTCGTTTATCTGGCAAACTCCTCCGGCATCAAAGTGGGCATAACCCGCGCCAGCCAGGTGCCGACTCGCTGGATTGATCAGGGTGCGGTGCAGGCGCTGCCTGTTCTTCGGGTTGCCACACGACAACTCTCCGGTTTTGTGGAAGACCTTCTGCGTCAGGACGTCAACGACAGAACCAACTGGCGTGCCATGCTCAAAGGCCAGACAGTTGAAATTGATCTGGAACAGGAGCGTGAACGCCTGCTGGATAAATATGCGGATGGCATTGATGCTCTGCTGCAGGAACATGGCCTGCAGGCTGTTCAGCCAGTCACAGACGCTGTACCTTTAGACATCCACTACCCTGTAACCGAATATCCCACCAAGGTGACATCCTTTAATCTGGATAAGAACCCTGTGGCAGAAGGGGTATTGATGGGCATTAAAGGACAGTATTTGATTTTCGATACCGGCGTTATCAATATCCGCAAGTACACTGCCTACGAATTAAATATCGAAGTTTCTTGATCGCGCAGAAGCTACAAGCGGCGAATCGCGATATCTGAAAGGCTGAGGTTTTACAGAGTATTTCACACACCATGGATGGCGTGAGAGCGACCCAATACAGAGATGTATTGACGGAGCGGAAATACCCTGTGAAACCTCGGCCGAAACTCTATAGTGAAGTCACATTTCCATACTCGGCCAAAAGCTGAGGCTTAAGGGAGAAAGAATGAAAGACGCACAACCACGGGCTATTTATCTCAAGGATTATCAGCAGCCTGATTACTGGATTGATACCACAGCTCTGACCTTCGAGCTGGGTGAAGAATCCACGCTGGTGACATCTACCCTGAACTTTCACCTCAACGAATCCAAAACACACGACAGCCTGCCACCGCTGCCACTGCACGGCACCGACATGGAACTGGTGAGCGTAGCGATTGATGGGGAAGTGATTCCAGCAGATCAGTATCAGGTTGATAAACACCAGCTGATGCTGCAGCCCAAGTCTGACGCTTTTGAAACAACCATCGTGACCCGCATTAAGCCTCAGGAGAACACGTCTCTGGAAGGCTTATATCGCTCCAGCAGTATGTACTGTACTCAGTGTGAGGCCGAGGGTTTCCGCAAAATTACCTACTATCTGGATCGCCCGGATGTCATGTCTGTATTCACCACCACCGTGATTGCAGATAAAGAGAAGTACCCTGTGCTGCTCTCCAACGGTAATGCCATTAAGCGACAGGAGCTGGATAACGGCCGCCATATGGTGACCTGGAATGATCCGTTTAAAAAGCCAGCTTACCTGTTCGCACTGGTGGCCGGTAACCTTGAGTTTATTGAAGACTCCTTCACCACCATGAGTGGCCGTGAAGTGAACCTGAAAATCTTCACCGAAGCCCATAATATCACCAAGTGCGACCACGCCATGCGCTCCCTGAAAAAGGCCATGAAGTGGGACGAAGAGGTGTATGGTCGTGAATACGATCTCGACATGTTTATGATCGTAGCGGTGGATGACTTCAATATGGGGGCCATGGAGAACAAGGGCCTTAACATCTTTAACTCTTCCGCTGTGCTGGCTCGCCCCGATACCGCTACCGATGCTGCATTTCAGCGTATTGAAGCGGTAGTGGCTCATGAATACTTCCATAACTGGTCGGGCAACCGTGTAACCTGCCGTGACTGGTTCCAGCTGAGCCTGAAAGAAGGTTTCACCGTATTCCGTGATGCCGAGTTCTCTGCGGATATGAACTCCCGCACTGTAAAACGTGTGGAAGATGTGAACCTGCTGCGCAGCCATCAGTTTGTGGAAGACGCTGGCCCTATGGCCCACCCCATTCGTCCGGATTCCTTTATCGAAATCAACAACTTCTACACCCTGACGATTTACGAAAAAGGTGCGGAAGTTGTGCGCATGATTCATAACATCGTCGGTAAAGAGGGTTTCCGCAAAGGCTCCGACCTGTACTTTGAACGCCACGACGGTCAGGCGGTGACCACTGAAAACTTCGTATCCGCCATGGAAGATGCCAACGGCGTTGACCTGACCCAGTTCCAGCGTTGGTACAACCAGGCCGGTACACCTGTTCTGGATGTGAGTGATGCTTACGACGAAGAGAAGCAGGAATACAGCCTGACCATCAAGCAAAGCTGCCCGGCTACACCGGGGCAGAACACCAAGCTGCCGTTCCATATTCCCGTGGAAATCGGCCTGCTGGACGGTGAAGGCGAGCCTATGCCTGTGACACCAGACGGTAAGACGACCACGGTTCTGGATCTGAAAGACGAAGAGCAGACCTTTGTATTTGCCGGTATGGATGAACGTCCACTGCCGTCTCTGCTGCGGGGTTTCTCCGCACCGGTTCGCCTGAACTACGACTACAGTCGTGAAGATCTGGTGTTCCTGATGAGCAACGATGAAGATGGCTTTAACCGCTGGGACAGCTGCCAGCGTCTGGCTATCGACGTACTGATGGAGCTGGTAAGCGCCATTCAGGAAGGCAAAGAACTGGTGGTGGACACCAGCCTGATCAACGCTTACGGGCAGCTGCTGGCGGATGAGTCTCTGGATAAGGCGATGGTGGCAGAAATGCTGAACCTGCCTTCCGAAACGTATCTGGCCGAGCAGATGGACGTTATCGATGTTGATGCTATCCACCAGGCCCGCGAGTTTGTGAAGCAGCAGATTGCCGCAGGTTTGAAAGATCAGCTGGTAGACACTTACAAGAAGCTGAGAACAGACAAGCCTTACCAGCCCGAAGCTGCTGATATTGCTGAGCGCTCCCTCAAGAACACCTGTATGGCCTATCTGACTGAGCTGGACGACGTTGTGGGTGTTGATCTGGCAAAAGCCCAGTATGAATCTGCTACCAATATGACTGACACCATGGCCGCCATGGGCTGCCTGATCAATGCCAGCCATGAAAGTGCGGCTCCAGCCGCGAAGATGGTGCTGGCAGAGTTTGCCGAGAAGTGGGCAGACGATAACAATGTGATGGATATGTGGTTCTCTTCCCAGGCCGGCAGTGCAAGCACAAAGCTTGAGACAGTCAAAGCCTTAATGGAGCACCCTTCTTACGACAAGAAGAACCCGAATAAGATGCGTGCCGTAGTGTCTGCCTTCTGTGTGCGTAATCTTGTGAACTTTCATGATCTGTCCGGCTCTGGCTATGAATTCCTGACTGATGAAGTGATTCGTGTCGATGCCCTGAATCCTCAAATGGCTGCCCGCCTGATTAACCCATTAACGCGCTGGAAGCGTTACGATGAAGCGCGCAAAGAGCTGATGCAGAAAGCACTCAAACGTATCCAGAAACATGAATTGTCTGCGGACATCTTTGAAGTGGTGAGCAAATCGTTGGCGTAAACTGACATTTTAACTGGCATAAGAAACCGGCTTGTATGGCCGGTTTCTTCTTTGTAGTGAATTTGTCTACAACTTGTCTGCTTTGTACGTCAAAATACGTACATAAAACTATACAAAAATTACAAATCAGGATAAATTGACCGCAGCCTGAGGTGGGATGGTCAGCTGTTAATCAGGGCAAGTGAAGTGGAGGGGAACCCTTGTCGCTTGAACGAATGGCCAGAGTCCACCCGGGGTGAAAAATTCATCACACAAAAATAAGAACGCCATAAGGTTGATAATAATAATGAAGCTGCGCAGGATTTCTGTTTCTACCCCTATACATATCGCCCCTGCGAAGGCAGGTTTTGCCCTGGCCAGTATTCTGGCAGTGGCTCCGGTTCAGGCTGTTGAGTTTGACCTGATGGATGGCAATGTCTCCGGCTCTCTGGATACCACTGTTTCCTACGGCGCTATGTGGCGTGTGCAGGGACAGGACAAGAATAACGACAGTATGAACGGCAACGATGGAAACCGTAACTACGACACCGGTATCGTATCTCAGGTTTACAAAATTACCTCCGATCTGGAACTGAACTACGAGAACTATGGCCTGTTCGCCCGTGGTACGGCTTTCTATGATTCCGAACTGGGTGGAAGCACTAACTACGGGAAGAAGTCCTGGCATGCTGATCAGCCAAGTCAAGCTCAGAACGCTAACCCCAATAACCCTGCAAACCGTTTTACCAAAGATGCCAGGGATATTTCCGGTAAGGATGCCCAACTACTGGATGCTTATGTTTATGGCAGCTGGGATGTAATGGATCGTCCGGTTGATGTCCGCCTGGGTAAGCAGGTTCTGAGCTGGGGGGAAGGTATCTTCTACCGTAATGGTATTAACACCACCAACCCTCTTGACGCTGCCAAATTCCGCCTGCCCGGCTCTGAACTGAAAGAAGCTCTGATTCCTGTAGAAACCTTTGGTGTGAGCATTGGTTTGACGGATAATCTGTCTATGGATGCGTTCTATCAGTTCAACTTCCGTAAGACTCAGATTGATCCAGTGGGCACTTATTTTGCTGAGACGGATCTTTTTGCTGAGGGTGGTAACACTGCCTACACCCAATCTTTAGGGACAGCTGAGCGGCCTGTTATTCAAGGGTATGCTGGGTCTGCTGCGGTGCAGTCAGGTGCATTAAGGGGTCTTGGTATTACTGGTGAAGCAAATACTTCCTTTTCCTCAATTGGAGTGACGCAGGTAGCACGCATAGGAAAAGATATAAACGCGAGTGATGATGGGCAGTTTGGTGTATCATTCCGATATGTCGCTGAAGAGCTAAATGATACGGAGTTCGGTTTTTATTTTGTGAACTATCACAATAAAGAACCACTTATCTATGCAAAACTGGATAAGGACTTCACGGGAGTAGATATTGCCACACTAACCGGGGCGTTAACTCCTGATTATGGATCAGCAGCTGGAACAACGGCTCAAGGGTTGGCGACTATAGAACTACTGGATAATGTAGAGGCGAATCGGAAGTATGTTGAAGATATCCGAGTTTACGGCTTCAGCTTCAGTACAACATACGGTAATACTTCCTTTGCAGGTGAAGTAGCCTATCGTCCAAATTTACCAATTGGTATAGCAACAACAAATGACCTGCTAGGCGATATGATTCTTCAGGGGGGAACAGTCGCTGATGGTGATACAGGCCTCATAGCAGGTGAGACTGTAGCCTTAGGTGGTGAAGTTAATAACTACGAGCGTGTCGAGTCATATAATATTTCTCTTTCCGCTATCCATAACTTTGGCCCAGTTATGAGCTTTGACTCCTTGTTCGGCATTGTTGAAGTTGCCTCTGAACATCTGCGTGGCTCTAACTTTACGTATAACTCTATTGGAGGTGAACGTAAGTTTGCTGGGCGCGGCGACTGTGCGTACGTTGACTTCAATTCCGGTGAATGTAACGAAGACGACCAAATCTCCAAAAACGCCTACGGCTACAGCGCAGTTCTCGCCGGTTCCTGGAACGACGTTTACGCTGGTGTAACCCTGAACCCCTACCTGCGCTGGAGTCAGGACGTAAAGGGTAATTCCCACCGTACCGGTAACTTCCTGGAAGGAAAGAACTCCATGACTATAGGCATGAAGGCTCAGTACCTGGATCTGGAAGGTGAAATCCAGTACACCGAGTTTACTGGCCCAGGCACTTACAGTCAGCGTGACCGTGACAATATCTCCATCGGTGTGAAATACTCCTTCTAATCGAAGAGATTGCTAAAAACGGGGCTGGTTTTGGCTGGCCCCACTACACTGTTTCGTTGCCATCTCATTCGGGGCTGATATCAGGGCTAAGCGAGAACAAAAATTATGAGAACAACAAGAACACTCATAGCCAGTCTGGCTGCACTTATGTTATGTGCCGGTCCGGTTTCGGCAAAAGTGTCCACCGTCGAAGCCAATAAGCTGGGCAATGAACTCACTCCCCTGGGGGCTGAGCAAAAGGGGAATGCTGATGGCAGTATTCCTGAGTGGAAACCGTTTACCAAAGCAGACTTTCCGGCCAGTTACACCAAGCCCGGTCAGCACCTGCCTAACCCTTATCCTGACGATAAACCGTTGTTTACCATCACAGCCGCGAATCTGGAAAAATACAAAGACAATCTGACTGCTGGTCAGATTGCCCTGTTCAAGGCGTATCCTGATACCTTCCAGATGCCGGTCTATCAGACTCGCCGTAACGCTTACTACCCTGAGCGTATCTACCAGAACACCAAAAAAGCCGCTAAACAAGCCCAGCTTCTGCCCGGTGGTAATGGCTTTACAGGTATCAGTGATGCTTATCCTTTCCCCATTCCCAAGAATGGTCTGGAAGCCCTGTGGAACCACATCGTTCGTTACCGTGGTGAATACCTTGTCCGCCGTGCTTCCGAGGTAGCCGTGCAGAGGAATGGTAGCTACTCGCTGGTCACTTCCCAACAGGAAGTGTATTTCAAGTACAATGATCCCAAGGTGTCTGCTGCCGATCTGGATAACATCATCTTCTACTACCTGTCGTTTACCAAGACACCTGCACGCTTGGCTGGTGGCGCTGTTCTGGTTCACGAAACCCTGGATCAGGTCAGGCAGCCACGTAAGGCGTGGGGTTATAACGCAGGCCAGCGTCGTGTACGCCGTGCACCAAACCTGGCTTACGATACACCAATTGCGGCAGCGGACGGCCTGCGTACAGCCGACGACACCGATATGTATAACGGTGCCCCCGACCGCTATGACTGGAAGCTGTTGGGCAAGAAGGAAGTCTACATTCCTTACAACAACTACGACTTGCTCAGCCCCAAGCTGAAGTATGAAGACATACTGGGCACCGGCCACCTGAACCCTGCCCACACCCGTTACGAGAAGCACCGTGTATGGGTCGTGGAAGGCAACCTGAAGAAAGGTAAGCGTCACATCTACTCCAAGCGTGTAATCTACCTGGATGAAGACAGCTGGGGTGCCGCGGTTGTAGATCAGTACGATGGCCGTGGTGATTTGTGGCGTGTAAACATGGCTTATCTGACTAACATCTACGACATGCCAACCACCTGGACTGTACTGGATACTTTCCATGATTTGCAGTCCCGTCGTTACCATGTTCAGGGTCTGTCAAACGAAGAGTCCGAATTCCTGAACTTCACCAATGCGATCCCCGGTGAGAAGTACTTCAAGCCTTCCGCACTGCGCCGTCGTGGTCGCCGCTAAATTATCTGTATGACCTTTCTGGTGTCCGGCTTTTGTTGAAGCCGGGCTCCAGCCTCAGAACAACCAATAATAATTATCACAGGGTCTGCTATGAAGTTTCCCTCATCCTTACCTTCCGCCTGTTCGGGGCTACTGGCCTTGGGGCTGGCCCTGGCGGGGGGAGTTGCAGCTGCTGAACCGGCTTCTGATCGTGTTCTCTCCTCACTGTTTAATGATATTGACCGCGCTGGTAACAGCTCACGGGTTGTTGCAGTAGGCGACCGGGGTTATGTGGTGTGGTCCGACGATATGGGTAAAGGCTGGAAGCAGACTCAAACCCCTTCTGAAGTGCTGCTGACAGCTGTTGACTTTCCAACCGGGTCTGTTGGCTATGCCGTAGGGCATGATGCTGAAGTGTTTAAATCCCTAGATGGCGGCCAGACCTGGACACGGGTGTATCAGGATATGGAAGCAGAGGTTCCTCTGCTGGACGTGCATTTTACCGACAAAAATACCGGCTTTGCCCTCGGTGCCTACGGTTATCTGATTCATACGACAGATGGCGGTAAAACCTGGCACGACCGCAGGGACTCCGTAGATAACGAAGACGAATTTCACTTCAATGCAATGACCAGTCTGAAAGATGGCACGCTGGTGATGGCCGGCGAAGCGGGCACCCTGTACCGCTCTACCAGCAATGGCTCCGACTGGGAAACCCTCGAAAGCCCCTATGAAGGCTCCTTCTTTGGTGTGCAGTCTCTGGAGCAATTTAATGCTGCAGTCGCTTATGGTTTGCGGGGGAATGCGTTTATTACCGTCGATAGCGGTAAAACCTGGGAAGAGCTGGATACGGGAACTGAACAGTCGCTGTTCAGTGCCGTTGTGTTACCGGGCAATCTTCCTCTGCTGGTCGGTGGCAGTGGCACGCTGGCATTGAACGATGGTGACGACAGTCTGGTTGCCAATCAGCCAGATCGCGCCACCCTGACCGGCGTTGTGCTGGCGCGTGATAATGCTTATATCGTGACCGGCGTTAACGGTGTGAAGCGTGTGAACCCATCCATTCTCGGGCAGTGATTTGGATCTTATTTTATGAGTAATCATCTTTCCACAGAGCCGGTACTGGAGCGCGCGTTTTTTAATAACCGTCTGCCCGTACTGGTGTTCTTTATTCTTGCATCAATCTTTTTGAGCTGGAAACTTACCGGTCTGAAGGTGGATGCCAGCTTTGAAAAAATGATCCCTCTTAAGCACCCGTTTATTATGAACTGGCTTGAGCGTCGGGATGATATGGGCAGCGCCAATACCTTGCGTATTGCCGTAGCCCCTGAAGAGGGTGATATCTTCAGTGCGGGCTATATGAAAACCCTGCAGAGTATCACCGATGAAGTGTTTTATCTTTCCGGTGTTGATCGCATGTCGTTAAAATCCCTGTGGACACCCAATGTTCGCTGGTTGATGGTGACGGAAGAGGGTTTTGAAGGTGGCCCGGTTATTCCTCAGACCTATGATGGCAGTACGACCAGCTTGGAAGAACTGCGCACGAATATCCTTCGCTCCGGCACAGTTGGACGACTGGTGGCCAATGATTTCCAGTCCAGCATTGTGGAATTTCCGCTGTTTGAGCTAAATCCGGAAACCGGTGAGAAACTGGATTATTCTGAGCTTTCCAACGCACTGGAAGAGATGCGTGATAAGTATGCAGGGCAGGGCGTAAACCTTCATATTATAGGCTTTGCCAAAGTGGTGGGTGATCTGTTTGAAGGTGTGAAGTCCATCGGCCTGTTCTTTGTGGTGGCGCTGGTTATCACCGCTGTACTGCTGTTTGCTTACTCCCGTTGCCTGAAATCCACTATCGTGCCGATTATTTGCTCCCTGATTGCGGTGGTGTGGCAGTTGGGCCTGTTAAGTGCTCTTGGCTTTTCTCTGGATTTGTACTCTGTACTGGTGCCGTTTCTGGTGTTTGCTATTGGCGTCAGCCATGGCGTTCAGATTATCAACAACATCGGTATTGAGTCCGCCAAAGGCGCGAACGGCCTGCAGGCCGCTCGCCTTACCTTCCGCGCACTCTACATTCCCGGCATGCTGGCGCTGGTGTCCGATGCTATCGGCTTCCTGACCCTGCTGGTGATTGAGATTGATGTGATTCAGGATCTGGCTATCGCAGCCAGTCTGGGTGTAGCGGTGATTATTCTCACCAACCTTGTGCTGCTGCCTGTGCTGATGTCATGGGTGGGTGTCAGCAAGAATGTACGCGAGCGTGGGGATACCAGCCAGCAGAAATCGCCGACATGGACGCTGATCTCCAAGTTCTCACATCCTTATGTGGCTCCGGTTTCCATTGTTCTGGCGCTGGCGGGTTTCAGCTATGGCTGGATAATGAAGTCTGAGCTGAAGATTGGTGACCTTGACCCGGGTGCTCCCGAGTTGCGAGCCGACTCCCGTTATAATCTGGACAATGCCTTTATCACCGGCAACTACTCCACCAGTGCTGATACCTTCGTGACCATGGTGGAAACTGGTGTGGAGCAATGCTCCAGTTTCGAGGTGATGAACGCTGTTGATAAGTACATGTGGCATATGTCACAAGTGCAGGGTGTTCAGGATGCGGTGTCGATGGTGACCGTTGCTAAGCAGGTGATTCGTGGTCTGAACGAAGGCAACCCGCAATGGCAGGCGCTTTCCCGTAACCAGTATGTGCTGAACAACGCCATCAGTAACGGTACAGCCAGGCAGTTATACAACGACAATTGCAGTCTGGCGCCGGTTCTGTTGTTCCTGGAAGATCACAAGGCTGAAACTCTGAAACGAGTGGTTGAAGCCACCAAGGTATTTGCTGAAGCCAATAATACCGACGACATTCAGTTCCTGATGGCCACCGGTAACTCCGGTGTGGAAGCGGCCACTAACGAAGTTATCTCTTCTGCCCAGAACCTGATGCTGGTATGGGTGTACTCTGTAGTGAGTGTGCTCTGCCTGCTGACTTTCCGCTCAGTGCGGGCTGTAATCTGTATTATCGTGCCGTTGGCGCTCACTTCACTGCTGTGTCAGGCACTGATGGTGCATCTGGGAATTGGTGTGAAGGTGGCAACACTGCCGGTTATTGCACTGGGCGTGGGAATTGGTGTGGATTACGGTATCTATATCTTTACTCGGCTGGAAGGCTTCCTGAAACAGGGCATGAACCTGCAGCAGGCTTACTATGAAACACTGCGTACCACCGGTAAGGCGGTTGTGTTTACTGGTGTGACTCTGGCTATCGGCGTATGCACGTGGATCTTCTCGCCGATCAAGTTCCAGGCAGATATGGGTATGTTGCTTACCTTTATGTTCCTGTGGAATATGTTTGGTGCCATTTGGCTGTTGCCTGCTCTGGCGCGGTTCTTTATCCGCCCTGAGAAGATTGTCACGCCAGACAAGGGTGACGTTCGTTCTGCTGGAACACTGTAATCGTCCTCTGGGAACGCTGAGTCAAAAAACAGTCTAAACCGGCGTCTTAAATGCGCGATAAACGCAGGTTTATCGCGCATTTCTATTTTCAAACTTCGCTGTAACAGCTCGGGGAGAGCTGATACCTATACTGTCAGGGAGCTCGGAGTATTAAGGATGTATTCAAGGAGTTGAGCATGGGCCCCATCGGAGCAGGGCAGGGTAAAAGACGGCCAGACAAATTAGACGTTCAAGCACGTGTGAAGTATCAGCGACAACAACTTGTTGAGCATCGCAATAAACAGCTTGCGGTAAACCCGGATCCAGTCAGAAAACTGTCCCTCTCCAGCAGCGGTGACTCAGGTTACAACAGCCCCCAGACGCCTTCTCCGAACCTCAGTCGTTTTGAGTCGGTTAAAGCTCTGCCCTCTGCAGTCGAGTATGAGTATCCTGCACCTCCCATCGATATTGAAAGTAGCTCTCTGGATACGGAACACCCTCTTTATTGCACGGATAGTGTCGAACTCATACCACTTCTGGATGCCAATGGGCAGGACACAGGCCTGCTATTGAAAACTCTGCCGGAGTCGCTTGAGGCAAAAGGTAAGGAAGGCAAGAAAGCCTGGGCACTGAAAAGTCTTGAGAATGAAGCTTATGCCTTCAAGCATATTCCCAGCAGTGAGAAATTGGTGCAGTGCTTTGGTATGCATACCATTAACGAGCGGCGGGGCATTCTGCTGGAGAAAATTCAGGGCTCCACTCTGGAAGACAAGTTTAAAGAGTTACGGGTATTGCATCAGGAGAAGGTTATTAATTCAATACAATTTCGAACCGCTACTCAACGACTTCTTTGCCAGGCGGCAGAATGTATGAAGGTCGTACACGATGCAGGCTTCATGCATGCTGATTTTCGCCCCCATAACCTGATGTATGATACCCAAAAGAAACATTTGCGCCTGATTGATCTGGGCACCACCACCCATGTTGGGGAAAAGGCAAGACCTGGTCATGAGTGGTTTGTCGATCCTGCTGCGGTCTCGTTTAAAGTTAACGACCGTCGTCGTTATATGTCTACTCCCCCAGCCGGGCGTGAAGAGCTGAATAAGTTTTCTGAGCGAGAACTGGAGGAACTGCCAAGGGGGGCGATGACAGAGCCCAAAGTGGATATTTACGGCTTGGGACAGATGGCCTATATGCAGGGGCTCAGTGACGGGGAGGACCCTGAAATCTTTACGTTGGGGGCGAATATTTCAGGCATTCGGGCAAATACAGAGCTTGCTATTCAACGGCAGTTCAGTAGCCTGCCTGTGCGTTACCAAAAGTTCCCTGTGCTGCCCCTTCACCTGGATCGGAAAATGTTTCCCAAACATGAACTTGCTAAAGCCGTCCGGCAAACAGATACCGCCAAGAAAATTGGTCGTGATTACATACAGTTTGTGAACGCAACACTGGCCCCTTTGCGGGATAATCGCTCAACAATTGATGAAGTGCTGGCTCTTCCCTATATGCAGATGAGCTTGTTCCAGAGTAATCTGGCCGATCAGGTTTTAAATACCAGCACGGATAAATACAGAACCATAGAGCAGGAGCGGATCCGGAAGGAAACGTTGAAATGGAATTCCCCTCGCACCTGAATGGAGGGGAATTGGCTCTTATGGATTAATAGCATCCAGCGTCAAAGCGTGTGTTTTGGTCCCGGTATGCACAGTCTTTTTCCTGATAAGTTTTAATGCCTCAGCCAGTTTGTTTGCATCAATATGTTTCTGGCTGTTTTCGCTATAACTGGATTTTTGAAGTAACGCCCATTCCTGAGACAGCGTTGGCGTGTTTAACGTTTCAATCACTTCACCGGCTGAGTAAAAGCTTCTACCCAGAAACTGGCGCCCCCATCCCTTGAGAGAGCTTTCAATCTGGAAAAGGTTGTTGGTGTCACAGGATGCTATAAGCGCCTTGAAGGCTTTCTGCTCATCATTGGACGCATTATTCCCCCTGGGGGATGATACTTGGGGCTGTTGCAAAGTTAGACGACGGTTTCGCAGGTAAGCGGCCAGGGTTCCCAGCCACAACACTCCGAATACACCTGTTGCGATTTTCCAGAGAAGTAAAGACCCGCTGTCTTCTACGGCCTGAGTCTGTATGGGGGCAGGTGCTGTTATAGCTGGGGTTTGCGTAACCACAGACGGACTTACAACGGGCTGTGCATGCACAGAAGCGGCTGAGCCTGGAAGTACGGTGATGGTTTGACCTGCCAGATGGGCCACTTCCACCTGCTGGGTGCGGGTGTTGAACCAGGTGATATTTATGGGCGGAATCTTGTGGTCACCGGCCTGTGTTGGCACAAAAGCAACAGACTCACTACGCACACCCAACGGCCCACGGCTATTTACTGTATCTTCTGTTACAGGTTGATCAGGGTAAGTCTTCACACTGTCCAGCTGCACCGTTGGCAGTGGGGGAATCTGTGCGCTGTTACTGCCCTGAGCGCGAATCTTGACGGTGCGGGTGACAGAGTCTCCGGCAGTGATGTTTGTAGTATCGCTGCTCCATGATTCCGTGAGTTCTATTTTCTCAGCAGGCAGCCAGGGCTTGTCCGCAGGCCAGCTGGCAGGGATTGGATTCACCTTCAACGTCATGTCTGCAGATATGGCCCGGAATGGCTCCGGCCGTGTCATACGCATCAAACGGCTTCTTCCGTAAGGGTCTTCACCTTCGATATAGCCTGTAAGGACCTGACCTGGAATAGTGATAGTGCCCGCCTGTGTAGGGGAGACGACATAGCGGCGAGTGATTACTCGCTGTCGTATACCATTCACAACCTGCTCTTCATCTTCGTCCTTGCCCAGCACTTTAAAAATTGCATTATCCGCCGCGGGAGGCGTCAGGTTAGGGGAATCCGCATAATCGGCCTGAGAATAAATTCTCAGGGTCAGGATGGCTTCCTGATTCTGCCATAGCTCCTCTGTGCTGATACTGGAGCGGATATAAACCCTGGATGTGGCTGGAGTACCGGCGTTGTTATTCGCTTTCAGGATCTCAACACTGATTGGCTGAGATGCATCCTTGTCGAAGGTAATTGAAGGAATTGTCAGGGTGCCCAGCCGTTTGGGCTGAAGAATCAGGTTCCAGGTTGTGGTGGAGTTATTCTGACCATTGGAAAAGTTCATCATCCGGCTTTGTCCACGGCTGACGATCACAAAGTCCTTTTCCAGTGGAGAAAAGTCCGGGCTGCCCATTAAGGACATATTGTCGCTCTCAAGCGAGTAACGAATAGGCTCATCTTCTGTGATTTTGAGCTTGTCAACGGTGGCTGTCAGGGCTGCAAACACCGGCATGCTCACACCTTGTAGCAGGAGTGTCAGCGTCAGAGCTAAAGCCAGTGTTAAAGATTGTGTAGTGGGTTTTACCATGTCTTCTCTCCCTGCTGGACAGGTCGGTTCCGAAGTCTCTCTTGCTGCTCAAACTTGCGTCGCAGCAAACCACCGGGATCATCGGGGATACGTCTTAACCAGGCTTCGATCTGTTTTTCGTCAGGGTTAGGTTGTTCATCAGTATCCGCTTGTACAGAACGTTGTTGTTCCTGACCAGGATTCTGTTCATTCCGGCTTTGTGGTTCAGGGGCGTGCTGTTCATCCCTATTGTCTTGCTTAGGCTCGCCTTGATTGGCCTGAGATTGTTGCTCATTTGTCTCGGAAGCGTCGTCACGGCTTTCCTTATTCTGGTTTTGGTTTTGGTTTTGGTTTTGGTTTTGTTGTTGATCCTTGTTTTGGTCTTCCGAACCGTTTTGATCCTGCTTTTGATTCTGTTCTTGGTTAGATTGAGAATCATCACTCTTATCACTATTGTCCGGCTGTTGATTCTCGGAGCCTTCAGAGTTTTGGGAGTCTTGTTTATCCTGCTGGTTTTGATCTTGATTCTGATTTTTATTTTTATCGTTTTGATCTTGCTGCTGCTTTTTCAAATCTTCAACAATCTTGCGGTTTTTGCTGGCCGCTTCCAGATCAGGGTTTTTCTCCAGCGCCTTTTCGTAAGCTTTCAGAGATGCATCCAATTTGCCCGCACGGGCCAGCGCGTTGCCCTGATTATAGAAACCCTCAGCCGTCTTTTGTTCACCAAACAATTGGGCGGCCTGTTCATAGTCACCGCTCTGGTCAAGAGCTTCGGCTTTCCAGTGCGGATTTTCGAAAGAGTCTGCGGCCCCCTTGGTATCACCATTGTTCAACAGTTTTTGCGCCTGTTGATCCCTGGTTTGCCACAGGTCTTTCCATTCCATGGCGTAACTTTCTCCAGGTTGAATGCTCAATACGCTCAATAACAGCAGAGGCAGTATCCAGCCCCTGCGGAAGGCGAATGCCGCAAAGGGAATCAGCAGCAGTGCCAGCCAGCGACCTTCGTCGTGCCAGTTATCAAAGCTCCTGTCGACCCGCACCGTGGCATCGTGGATGGAGGCTTGGGGGATCAGTGATTGAATATCGATGTCGCTCAATGATAAATCACTGTAATGACCGCCAGTGGCTTTGGCGGTTTGTGCCAGAAGGCTGCTATCCAGCTGAGCCATCACAATGGCACCATTGCGATCACGCTGGAATCCCCCACCCACTGCAGGAATCGGTGCCCCGGTCTGTGAGCCAAAACCCAGAATGGAGAGCCGGTTTCCCGAATCATTCACCATTTTTTCAATGACCTTGCTCTGATTCGGTTCCATTCCATCCGTTAACAGAAGAATGGTGCCTGCCTGACCAGACCCCTGTTCCATCAGGGCAATCGCCTGAGCAATACCTTTCTCAGGGTGACTGCCGGGAACCGGCATAATGTCGGGGCTGAGTGCACGGATCATATTGTTCAGGGTGGCACTGTCGTCAGTGAGTGGTGTCACCGCATGACTGTCTCCGGCATAGGCGACAAGGGCTGTCAAACCATCTTTGCGCAGTCGTACAATATCTGTCAGCTTCTGTCGGGCGCGTACCATACGGTTGGGCTTAGGGTCGGCGGCCAGCATGGAGCGCGACAGATCTACAACCAGTACCAGCGGTGCACGGCTTTTCTCAACGGGCGTGCTGATTTGCTGCCAGGCGGGCCCTGCCAATGCAATCACGGCTATCATTCCGGCCACAATAAAAGCACCGGCAGGTAAACGACTGCGACTTTGTTCTTCGCCTTCCAGAAGGTGTTGGAGCAGGTGGTCCGGAATCAGCTTTTGCCATTGCCCTGATTGCAGAGCCAGATTCCACAGTTTCCAGCCCAGAATGGCTACGGGAATAAGGGCCAGTAACCACAATGGGCGAAGGAAATGAAACTGTTCTATGGCTGACATCATGCTTCACCCCCTGTACGAGCGGAGGTGGCAAACACTTTAAGCGAGGCTAAGAGGGCAGCCAGCATAAAGGCGAACCCGAGAGGCCAGTAGAACAACGCTTTGACAGGGCGGAAGGTATCTTTACTGAGTTCCACTGGCTCCAATTGATCGATAATGGTGTAAATCTGTTTCAGTTCGTCGGCCGAGCGGGCACGGAAGTAACGGCCCCCGGTGACGTCTGCAATTTTGCTGAGGGTTTCCTCATCCAGGTCAGCAGAAGGGTTGACCCGCTGTGCCCCAAAACTGGAACCGAAAATGCCCGGCACAATCATTTCCTCAGCCCCCACACCCACGGTATAAATAGTCACACCTTCTTTCTGAGCCAGATCAGCGGCTTTGATCGGACTGAGATTGCCTGCGGTATTGTCGCCATCAGTGAGCAGAATCATTACCCGTTGATCTTTGGGGCGTTTACGCAGTTGTTTGACTGACATACCAATAGCGTCGCCTATGGCTGTGAGCGGCCCGGCAATGCCGATAGTGGATTCATCCAGAAGGGTGCGCACGGTTTCAATATCAAAGGTAAGGGGAGCCTGAAGGTAAGCCTGAGTGCCAAACAGTACCAGCCCCACACGGTCACCCTTGCGACCATCAATGAATTTGGATACAACATCTTTCACCACATCCAGACGGGTGGCTTCCCGGCCATTCAAAGGGAGGTCGGTCTGTTTCATACTGCCGGATAAATCCACGGCTAACAGGGTATCCCGGCCGGTCACCGGTAATTCAACGGGATCACCCACCCAGCGAGGGCCGGCAGTAGCCAGCAGCAGAAGACACCAGGCCAGTATTGCAAGAAACAGAGGTGCACGACTCTCGGGTGCCGGGCTGGTTAACGAGTCCTGCAAAGGCAGGTCGTTATAAAACGGTACTAATAATGCGCTTTGCTGGCGGTTTGCCGGTTTAGAAAAACGATAAACCAGCCACGGCAAAGGCAGTAACAGCAGAATCCAGGGGAGGGTGAATTCAAGCCCTTTTAACAACTCAAACATGGGGCTTTCCTTCTTTCTTCTTCACATTCACAGGCTTATTCACACGGTGTTTCTTCACCCAGCGGGTGGCAACTGTATGCAGGATATCGGCTTCAAGATTCACATTCTTGCTGTAAGCGGAGTGTCCGAGAACATTGCCTGCCCCCTTGGTGAAATCTGTGCTGCTTTTCAACTGTTGGTCGAGAAAGGTCAGCCATTCATTGCCATGGAGGGAGGCAACCTGTTCACGGGGATAACGCTGCAAAGCTACGGCTTTCAATAGATGGTTGTATTGCTGCACAAGCCTGGACGCTGATTTGTGGGTGGTATAACTCTGCTGAATAGCCGTCAGTTGCCTTACGGCTTCACGGCGGTAAACATTGCTCTTGTACCAGCGCCATAGGGCGTAAGCCAGAACCAGAATAAGCAGAAGGGCGAGGCCAGCCACAATCCACCAACCCACAGCTGGCGGCCAGAAGCCAATAGGAGCGGGAAGGATATTGGGTTCCAGTGCATCCAATGGATTGGGGGCTTGGGGGGGCATAGGGGACGGAGGTGTCATTGTGCACCTCCCGCATGTTCAGGAGTATGTCCAAGCATTTGTTCATCGGTGGGCAGGCTGCTGTCAATACGCAGCAGGGGAATGCGGTACTGATTCAAATAGTCGGTCAATGTCTTTTGACGTCGGGCTGCCTGTTGCTGGTAGTTGTCCCGGTTCTGCTTTGATCGGGTGTTGAGAATGCCCCGGCGGTTGCCATCACTCACGCTATACAGGCCGGAAGAGGGTAAGTGCTGGTCAAACGGGTCAAACACCTGCACGGCCATGACATCGTTATGGCGAGCCATCAGGGCCATCTCTTTTAAGCCGCTTTGGCTGATGCCGTGGAAATCACTGATTACAACCACCAGAGAACCGGGATGAGCCAGCCGTGAAGCACTGACAAGCATGGTATCCAGCGCCTTGTCATTGCGGGGCTGTCCAGCCTTCAGAGACTGGTTCAGTCTGGCGGTTTGTTGCAGCAGCTGCAGAAGATGCTGACGGGAACGGCGAGGGCGAAACTCTTTATGCTGCTTATGCTCCCCATTCTGGGAGCCACTGATTAAAGCACCCACACGATCTCCGTGGTGCAGAGCCTTCCACGCCAGCAGGGCCATGGCTTCGGCTGCAGTAACAGATTTGAAATTCAACCGGGAGCCGAAGAACAGTTCCGGCCCCTGATCCAGAACCAGCAGCACAGGGCGCTCGCGCTCTTCACGATAAACCCGTGTCTGGGTTTTATTGGTGCGGGCACTGGCCCGCCAGTCGATGGTGCGGATGTCATCTCCGGGCTGATAACACCGAAACTCTTCAAAATCCATGCCCCGGCCACGAATGCGGGACTGGTGTCCACCCGCCATAAGGGCTTTGGCTGGGCCGGAGCGGAATAGAGGTATCCGCCGGGCTGGTACGGCCAGACGGGTCAGTTCTTCAAGGCTGGTATAAGCGCCACTCATGATTCTCTCCTTATTTTTCTTTGCGGAGAGGTCAGGCCACAGCAACCTGCTGCATCAGCTGGGCGAGAATCCTGTCGGCACTCATGCCTCGCGCTTCTGCCTCATAGCTGGGAATAACACGGTGACGCAACACGTCGTGGGCAATCGCCTGCACATCATCAGGGGTTACGAAATCACGGCCATTCAGCCAGGCGTGGGCACGGGCACACCGGTCGAGGGCAATGGTGCCACGGGGGCTGGCACCATACTCCAGCAGCTTACCGAGGTTCTGCTGGTATCTGGCGGGATCCCGGGTGGCATCAATCAGGTGCACGATGTAATTTTCCACTGCGCTGTCCATATGCAGTTTGAGCACCTCCTGACGCGCCGCGAAAATCGTTTCCTGAGGAATCATCGCTGGAAGCTCCTGTTCAATATGGAGCGCTTCACCACGGGCCAGATGCAGAATGGAACGTTCCGCTTCAATGGAGGGGTAATCAATGCTCACATGCATCAGGAAACGGTCAAGCTGGGCTTCCGGCAGTGGGTAGGTGCCTTCCTGTTCGATGGGGTTCTGGGTTGCCATAACCAGAAACAGTTCGG
This sequence comes from Parendozoicomonas verongulae, assembly GCF_009711465.1. Taxonomy (GTDB): domain Bacteria; phylum Pseudomonadota; class Gammaproteobacteria; order Pseudomonadales; family Endozoicomonadaceae; genus Sansalvadorimonas; species Sansalvadorimonas verongulae. The sequence continues at coordinate 63,793 of NZ_SMME01000871.1, forward strand.
GAAGCTTATGGGTTGTGCCCGCCACACTGACCTGACGCTCCGCCATGGCTTCCAGCAAAGCTGCCTGCACCTTGGCTGGGGCGCGGTTGATTTCATCGGCCAGCACAAGGTTCTGGAAAATTGGCCCCTGTTGAAAACGGAAACTGCCATCTTCCGGACGATACACCTCGGTGCCGGTGATATCAGCAGGCAGAAGATCGGGGGTGAACTGGATGCGTTGGAAACCGGCGGCCAGGCCGTTAGCGAGGTCTTTAATCGCCTTGGTTTTGGCAAGGCCGGGGGCGCCTTCAACCAGCATGTGACCGTCCGCCAGCAGGGCGATCAGCAGTCGGTCCAGAAGCCGGTCCTGGCCGATGATCATTTTGCGGAGGTAGTCTCTTAGCGACAGAATGGATTGACGTGAAGGGGATGCATTTGTCGCTGGTTCCATAAATAAACTCACTTTCTAAAAACGGTGAAACATTGCAGTTAAGAATTGCTGATTATTTATCAGCGAATGTCTTGGTGCTGTCAATGATATGTGCCATAAAACACACAAACATAGCTGTGTCATCACAGACAACAAGGATTTGTAAAAGTTCCCGGTAATAAGTACCCGGCTGTTTTTTAAGAAAACCTACAAAAAAACGTCGTTTTATTGAGTTGTGCTATGGACATACCCTATCTGTGTGAGTAATTGTTCCTATTCGAAGCTCTTAGCTAGCGGACTGAAGTAAACCGCAGATACACCAATTAAGTAGTACCTGATGAAAACGCAGGGCCTGATTCAATGCCAGGGGAAACGGTTCAATGGGGCATGTTTACGAAGATAGCAGGGATGAATTTTTAGGAAAGCTGGAGCTGGAGTTATTCAGCCACCTTCCTGAAGAGCACAGGGATGGGCTCAAAACTTTTCTGAAACCCTTTTTCTCGATTACGACACCAGACGAGCTGGTAGCTTACCGGCGGCGTGATCTTCTGGGCAGTACACTGGCGTTCTGGCGCTTTTTCCAGACCCACGATCATAACGCACCCAAAGTGGAAGTACTGAACCCGGATTACGAAAATAATGGTTGGCATTCCACCCACACCATTATTCAGATTGTGCACCCGGACATGCCGTTTATTGTGGATTCCATCCGCATGAAACTGAACGAACGCGGGGCCACCATTCACCACCTGCGTAACTGTGTGCTCAGTGTGAGTCGGGACGACAGTAACACCTTCACTACGCGAGATAGCAATAATCGCAGAGAAGCTCTGTTATATATCGAAGTGAACCGGTTGGGGCAGGATAGTGAGCTGGAGGCCCTGCAGCAGGACCTCAAGGATGTGCTGGCGGATGTGCGCCGGGTTGTCACCGACTATCGTCCCATCGCCCGCAAGGTTGAGGAGCTGGTGAGCGCTCTTGAACAAGGCGCATCTACCAAAGACAGTGAAGTGAAAGAGGTGGTGGATTATCTGCGCTGGCTGCTGGATGATAATTTCACCTTTCTGGCTTATGAAGAGCTGGCGGTTGATCGCTCCCAGGAGCACCCGGGTGTCGTTCCGGTGGAAGGCCAGCGCCTTGGTCTGCTGCGCCCTCGCCATAGTGGCCAGCTGGACCGCGGCACTCTTGAGCCAGAGATGGATCGCAATATTCTGGAGGATCACTCTCTGTTGTCCTTTGCTACGGCCGCCGCACGTTCCAGTGTGCACCGTCCGGCTTACCCGAATTTTATTCTGGTAAAACGCTTTGATAAGGACGGCAACGTGATTGGGGAGTGCCGGATTATGGGCCTGTACACCTCTCCGGTGTATACCCAGAGCCCGAGGGAGATTCCATGGTTGCGCAATAAGGTAAACCACATTATCAAGCTGGCTGGCCTGAATATGGGGGGGCACCACGGCAAGGAGCTGGTGCAGACCATTGAAGTGTTCCCAAGGGAGGAGTTGTTTCTGACACCCGCAGACCAGCTGTTCAAAACCTTGATGGGTATTTTGCAGATTCAGGAGCGCCACCAGATACGGGTTTTTATGCGCCGGGATCCTAATGACCTGTTCTGTTCGGTGCTGGTCTATGTACCGAGGGAAGTGTACGACACCACCCTGCGTAAGCAGATTCAACACATCCTCTGCAAGCGTCTGAATGCAGTGGATGCTGAGTTTACCACCCATTTCTCCGAATCGATTCTGGCCCGTGTGCACTATGTACTGCGCCTGTCGGAGCATGCCCTTGATGACTTTAATCCTAAGGTGATTACTGCTGAAATTCATCAGGCGGCTTATTCCTGGGAAGATGAGTTCCGCGACTCCATTCTGGAAACCCGTGGTGAAGTGGATGGTCATGCCCTGCTGAAAAGCTTCGATGGTGGCTTCCCGGTCAGCTACCGGGATGCATTTACACCACTGACTGCGGTGGCAGATGTTGATCATATCCAGCATCTGAGTGATGAGTCACCCATCGCCATGAGCTTTTACCAGCCCATTAAAGATGATGGCTACCTGCACTTTAAAGTGTTCCACTGTGGTGACTCGCTGCCATTGTCTGACCTGATCCCTATCATGGAGAATCTGGGCTTACGGGTGATAGGGGAGCACCCTTACTTTCTCTATCGCACCGTTAACGGAAAACGTAAACGGGTAAGCCTCCATGATTTCACTCTGTCTCTCACACACGGTCAGCATCTGCCTCTGCGCAAAGTAGCCGGTAAATTTCAGGAAGCCTTCCGGCATACCTGGGACGGAGAGGCGGAAAATGATCGTTTTAACCATCTGGTGCTGGTGGCCGGTATGGATTGGCGTCAGGTGAGCATGTTTCGTGCCTACGCCCGTTATATTAAGCAGATTCGCTTTGGTTTCAGTCAGGAGTATATTGCCGATACTCTTTGCAACAACAGCAACATAGCTTTGCTGCTGCTCAAATTGTTTGAAGTGTCTTTTGATCCTGAGCTGGATCTTACGCAGGAACAGCGCAATGCTCGCCGTCAGCAATATCAGCAGAGTATTTTTGAGGCACTGGATGAGGTGAGCGTACTGTCTGAGGACCGCATACTGCGCCGGTTTATGGACACCATCATCGCCACTCTGAGAACCAACTTTTACCAGCTGGATGCTCAGGGAACCCATCATGATTATATGTCCTTCAAATTCTCACCCGGGGAGATTCCTGACATTCCCAGGCCTGCGCCCCTGTTTGAAATATTTGTGTACTCCCCAGCGGTGGAAGGTGTGCACTTGCGCGGTGGCAAGGTGGCCCGCGGAGGTTTGCGCTGGTCGGATAGGGTGGAAGATTATCGCACCGAAGTACTGGGTCTGGTCAAAGCCCAACAGGTGAAAAACGCGGTGATTGTTCCCGTTGGCGCAAAGGGCGGTTTCGTGCCCAAACGTCTGCCTGTCAATGGCACCCGGGAAGAGATTCAGGCGGAAGGTATTGCCTGCTACAAGCGCTTTATCAAGGGCTTGCTGGACGTTACAGATAACCTTGTGGATAACGAAGTTGTCCATCCGAAGGGTGTGATCCGTTACGACGAAGATGATACCTATCTGGTGGTTGCAGCAGATAAAGGCACAGCCACGTTCTCGGATATTGCTAACAGTATCGCAGAGGGCTACGGCTTTTGGTTAGGGGACGCGTTTGCCTCCGGCGGTTCAGCGGGTTACGACCACAAGAAGATGGGGATTACCGCTAAAGGAGCCTGGGTGTCTGTACAGCGCCACTTCCGTGAGCGCGGCATTGATGTGCAGAAAGATCCGGTCACCGTTGTGGGTATCGGCGATATGGCTGGTGATGTATTTGGTAATGGCCTGCTCAGTTCCAGAGCCCTGAAGCTGGTGGCAGCCTTCAACCATATGCATATTTTTGTGGATCCTGACCCTGATCCTGAAACCAGTTTTGTGGAGCGTGAACGCTTGTTTGCATTGCCTCGTTCCAGCTGGGAAGACTACGACGGTGAATTGATCTCTGAAGGTGGTGGAATCTTCTCCCGCAGTGCCAAGGCGGTCACGATTTCTCCTCAAATGAAAAAGGCGTTTGGTATTCGGGCAAACCGCCTTACCCCGAACGACCTGATCTCCGCCATCCTCAAGGCGAAAGTGGATTTGATCTGGAATGGCGGTATCGGCACCTATGTGAAATCATCCAGTGAAAGCCACGCTGATGTAGGTGACAAGGCTAATGATACCCTGCGTATTGATGGTTCTCAGGTGCGGGCCAGCGTGCTGGGTGAGGGCGGTAACCTCGGCTTTACCCAGCTAGGACGGATTCAATTCGCCCTTAACGGTGGAGCCCTGAATACGGACTTTATTGATAACGCCGGTGGTGTGGACTGTTCTGACCACGAGGTAAATATCAAGATTCTGCTGAATCAGATCGAGGCCACCGGTGATATGACCCGCAAACAGCGGGACCGCATGCTGGAGAATATGACTGAAGAGGTTTCTACTCTGGTGCTGGCCAATAACTACCGCCAGACCCAGGCGATCACCATGGCTGAGGCGGAATGCCTGAGTCAGATGGAGGAGTACAAGGGCTTTATCCATGATCTGGAAGGGAGTGGTCGTCTGGATCGTGCCATTGAGTTTCTGCCTGATGATGAAACCATTCGCGAACGGCAGGCAGCCGGTCAGGGGCTGACCCGTCCGGAGCTGTCGGTGCTGATTTCCTATAGTAAGGCAGACCTGAAAGAGAAGCTGTTGGAGTCTTCTATTCCTGATGATCCCTATCTGGCCCGGGAGTTGGTCACTGCCTTCCCGAAGGCACTGGTGAAAAAGTACGGCAAGCCGCTGGCGGAGCACCGTCTGCACCGTGAAATTGTCTCTACCCAGATTGCTAATTACCTCATCAATATGATGGGAATCACCTTTGTCAGCCGTCAGCAGAAATCGACAGGTGCTGATGCCGCAGATATTGTGGCAGGCTTTGTGGTAGCCCGGGATATCTTCGGTGCAGAGCAGCTGTGGGCAGATATCGAAAGTCTGGATCATGTGGTCAGGAGCGAGCTGCAGCATGAGCTGATGGGTGAGGTGATGCGTCTGTTGCGCCGTGCTACTCGCTGGCTTGTGCGCATGCGTCAGGTGGATCGCGATGCGGCCGATTGTGTGGAGCACTATCAGAGCCGCCTGCAGAAAATGATCGAGAATCTTTCAGAGCTGCTGCCCGAACGCCAGCGTAAAGAGTGGCAGACCCGCGTGGATCAGCTGGTGGCGCGCAATGTTCCTGAATATCTGGCTCAGCGTATTGCTGGTGTACGCCACCTGTTCAGCATGCTGTCGGTGATTCAGGCGGTTGACCAGACTGGTGAGAAGCTGGAGAAAGTAGCGTCCGCCTTCTTTGCAGTGGGCGAACATCTGGACCTGCACTGGTTCTATCAGGAACTCAGCCAGCTGGAAGTGCAGAATCACTGGCAGGGGCTGGCGCGAGAGGGGGTTCGGGATGAACTGGCCCTGCAGCAGCGTGCCCTGACGGTGAGTATGCTTCAACTTGATCCAACCGCTGAGGATGTGTGCGAGCTGCTCCAGCGCTGGAGCGAAGCGAACGCCACAGGCCTGGCTCGATGGCAGGCTATTCTCGAAGAGTTACGGGGAGCGGCTGGCAGTGAGCTGGCAATGTATACCGTAGCTACCCGGGAGCTGCTGGATCTGGCTCAGAAGAGTTAGGCTTAATATGCTGCTATAAATACGGAGCTTCCACTGAGGGGAAGCTGGTGGTTGCTCTGTGTTTTCTACAAAGGTATGCGTGCTTTCCGTGTGGTGGCTTGCCTTCTTTTTCGTAACGCTCTTTTCCTGTAGAGGCTTTCCAGATTTTATCCTTTCTAACCGCTTAATGCGTAAGCATTTGCCTGTATCTTTTTCCTCGGTGCTAGGTATAAGACTTAACACTAAATACGAATTATTATTGTTACCATGCGTATAAGCATTATGTTGATTCGTCTGGCACGTTGTTATTCATCTCTGTAAGAAGCCCCCATGTCTCGGTTATTCAAGTTTTTATTCAGCACATATCTGCTTGTGCTGTCCTGTTCGCTCTATGCGGCAGCAGTCGACTATCAAGCGTCTGTTGATGAAATCAATAAACGCCTGAATCACAGTCTTGAAATATACCGAAGTGGCGATGCGGCCAAGGCGAAGTCTGTCGTGCAAGGGGCGTACTTTGATCTGTACGAGGGGCTTGAAGGTGGTGTACGGGTGAACTATCCCCGTCAGGCCAGTTACGCTATTGAGGCGCGCTTTGGTGAGCTGCGCAAACAGATAGCGGCTCAGGCACCGGTCACTGAAATCGAGGAATCTGTTAACTGGTTAATTGGTCAGCTGGAAGCTTTGCCTGCTGTACTGGAAGCCGGGCATCAGCTGGTGGCAGAAACCCAGTCCACCGACCAAAGCTCCATTCTTCCTTATTGGGCCAAACAGACTGTGCGTATTGAGGCACTGGTGAACAGCGGTCTGGCCAGTTACCGAAAGTCCCAGAACGGCACTCCTGAAGAGCAGGAGAAACTGCGCCAGCGTGCCCGCCAGCAGATTCAACAGGCGCAGTTTGAATCCTACAAAAACTCCGATCTGGAAGCGGCCATTCGTACCCACCGCTCCCTGCAGCAAGCCGCTACCTACAACGATCAGTTTAAGGAAATGGGCAAGCTGGCCTCCCAGCCATTCTCCCCCCGCAATCTGGTGGCCTTTGGCTATGAGGTGGCAACCCTGACTGAAAACCTGAAAGACGATATTCAGAATCTGCCTGCTCTTGATACGGGCGCAAGTGCCGGTGAACAGGTGGCTGACCAGCAGGAGCAACAAGACTGGCAACAAGTGTCATCCGATATCTACAAGGCGATTACCCGGGCTATCGACACCTACAAGAGCGGTGATACGGATAATGCCATCGCCATGGTTCAGGACAGCTACTTCGATTACTTCGAGGCTTCTGGCATGGAAAACGCAGTGGGTGCCCATAATGCTGATCTGAAAACCACTATTGAAGGTCATTTCACCCGTCTGGTGAGCCAGATGCGTTCAGGTGAAGACCCCGCTGTGATGATCAAAGAGCGAGCGGCGCTGGAACAAGATCTGCAAAAGGGTGCCGAACTGCTGGGTAAACAGGCCGAAGGTGGCTGGGCGCTGTTCCTTGCCAGTCTGACAATCATTCTACGGGAAGGTCTTGAAGCACTGCTGATTGTGGCAGCCATTGTCGCCTATCTGGTGAAGAACGGTCATCAGGACAAACTCAACGTGGTGAAAAATGCCGTAGGTGTTGGTCTTCTGGGCAGCCTTGTGACGGCGGGTATCTTCCAGTGGCTGCTGACCAATGCCGGTGTTGGTCGTGAGTTTCTGGAAGGTGTCACCATGCTGATTGCAACCGTTGTGATGTTCTCCATGAGTTACTGGCTGCTGTCCAAAGCAGAAGCCCAGAACTGGAAAAAGCACCTTGAAAGCAAGCTGTCTGACTCTCTGTCATCGGGCTCTGTAGCAGCCCTCTGGTTTGCCTGCTTCCTGGCTGTTTACCGTGAAGGTGCGGAAACCGTACTGTTTTATTTCGCGCTGGGCATTAACGGCTCCATGGAATCTGTGATGCATATCCTGGCCGGCCTGGGTTGTGGCATTGTGGTACTGGCGTTGGTGTATTTTATTATGCGCTTCAGTGTCGTGCGCCTGCCGTTTAAACCTTTCTTCCTGTTTACCGGAAGCTTTATGTATCTCATGGCGTTTGCCTTTGCTGGCGGCGGTGTAAAGGAGCTTGTGGAAGCCGGCATTGTTCAACCTACATTGGTACAAGGCTTCCCTCAAATCAGTCTGCTGGGCATTTACCCCTATGTGGAAACCCTGCTGCCCCAGAGCGTACTGCTGGTGGCTGCGATTATTGCTCTTGTTGTAATGCGCTACCAGTCCTCCAATCGAAAGTCTCTGGCTTAATTCGTTGTTAATGTATAGGTGTTAGCTATGTTGAAAAAAACTCTGATGTCTGCTGCTGTTGCCTCTTCTCTGCTGATGGCAGGCACTGCGTTTGCGGGTGAGCACCCAGCGGGTGACACACTGGAAATGAACGGTATGGAAATTGCCGCCGTTTATCTGGAACCCGTGACCATGGAGCCTCAGGGCATGATGATGGCGGCATCCAAGGCGGATGTGCATCTGGAAGCCGATATTCATGCTCTCAAGGGCAATAAGAATGGCTTTGCCGCCGGTGAGTGGATTCCTTACCTGACCATCGCCTACAAGCTGAAAAACCTGGATACAGGGAAATCCCAGGAAGGCACCTTCATGCCTATGATCGCCTCTGACGGCCCTCACTATGGTTCCAATGTGAAGATGCTGGGTGTGGGCAACTATGAACTGACCTTCCATATTGACCCTCCTTCCAAGGCCGGTCTGCTCCGTCATACCGATAAGGCAACGGGTGTTGGTCGCTGGTTTAAGCCCTTCGATGCCACTTACAAGTTCCAGTACGTTGGCCTGAACTGATCCCTCCGTTCCGAGCCGGGCGGGATGCGTAACAGGGCATCCCGCCTTGCCCTGTTTCCCATGTCGATAGATAGCCTCTTGTAGAGGAAAGCCAAGAGTTGTTTGAATGAGTTTTTATCTTTCGCAGGTTCTTGCTTATTTTGTGCTGCCGTCCGTTCTTCTGGCGCAGCTCTGGGCGAGTCACCGTCAACCTCGCTACCTGCAGCGATTCTGGTATTCGGTGCTGGCGATTGCCGGTGGGGCAGGGCTTTTTGGCTGGCTCCCTTACGGACAGTCTTCTGTACTGGTTGCCGATGGTGTTTATACACTTTCTCTCGTAGCGCTGCTGGTGAGTGGGCTGCGCAGCTGTGAGCGCGGGCGTGTTCTACTGTTCTGGCAGTTTTTACTGCTGTGCTGTGGCGGTTTTCTTTGGGCACGATCCGCAAAACTGAGTATGTTGAGCCCGACTGCGGTGATCAACACCGGCCTGATTTTGAATGTCAGTGCTTTGGCCGGTGGTTTTATTCTGATTATTCTGTCCCACTATTTTGTTGGGCGTTTGTTTTCTGCCCTGTCGATGTCTCCGCTGCCGAAAAGAGGTGAGGCCAAGCCTCCCGCTCGCTCGCTGCATGTGATTGTTCTGGTGCTTCTGGTTGTGCTGGCATTGCTGCCTCTGTCTGGCGATATCCTCCTTGCAGGCATGAAGCTTCAGGTGCTGCCCATTGATTCCACTCTGCTCAGTTATGTGGCAAAGGTCACGAACTTCTATTCCCTGTATACCTACGGTGTGCTGCTGCTCAGCCTGTTGCCACTGTGTGCTTACTTTCTGCACTGGATAAAGCCGCTTAAACAGCTGGTTAAGGTACAGGATAACCCCATTCAAAAGCGCAAACTGCAGGCTCGTCTGAACCAGCAGATGCGTTTAACCTATAGTTTTTTCAGCGTTCTGGTGCTGGTGTTTGTTTCTCTCCTTTATTGGGATGCCGTAGCTTCACAACCTCCCAAACTTTCCCCTGCAACACCAGTGCAGATGGCAGAAGATGGCGCGCTCCATCTGCCGATTACCGAACAACTGAGTGATGGCAAACTCCACCGGTTCAAGTGGGTTGCCAGCGACGGCAAGGTGGTGCGCTTCTTTATCATTGACCGTTACCCCGGCCAGCAGAAGTTTGGGGTGGTGTTTGATGCCTGCATGCTCTGCGGCGATACCGGTTATATCCAGGAAGGCAATCAGGTGATTTGTCTGGCCTGCGGCGTTCATATCTTTATTCCTTCCATTGGGCACCTTGGTGGCTGTAACCCGATTCCTATTAAGGGTTGGAAGGTGAAGGATGGCGATATTGTGATCACCCATCAGGCTATGGAAAGCGGACTACAGTATTTCAGTCAGGTTGAAAAAATTCAGGTGGTCGACCCTGTGAACGGTCAGACCCTCACCAATGTGGATGCCGATTACAGCTACGAATTTGGTGGCAAAACCTACTTCTTTACTGAGCAGTCCTCCTACAACGCTTTCCGCGATAACCCTTGGGATTATGTTGACGATCCCACTGAATCCGGGGAGCAGTGATTATGTTTTTTACTCAGTTGTACCAATCCTGGCGACATGACAAAGGGCGGAAAGCTCTGGCTACGGGAACGATTTTTCTCGCAGCCAGTTTGATCTCCGCTTTGCTGGCAGTGTCCATTTCCATTGGCGATAAGATTTCCGTGGAAATGAAAAGCTACGGTGCCAATATCGAAATCACTCCGGAAGGGGATGTGCCCCTGCCTTATGCGCTGGGGGGCGATACCGGTTCTCTGGGGAAAGATACTCTTCTTCTGGAGTCTGAGCTTGCCAACATCAAAACCATCTTCTGGCGCAATAATATCATGGGCTTTGCGCCCTTTGTGCGCACCAAGGTTAAGGTGAATGACGGTGTAGGAAGCATACCGCTGGTGGGTACTTTCTTTGATAAGTCACTGAAGGTGCCCGATGAACCGGGTTATCACACAGGTAACAAGGTGATTGCCAGTTACTGGAAGGTTCAGGGACGCTGGCCCAATGATGAAGAACACCAGGCGCTGATTGGTCAGGCACTGGCAGAGCGTAAGGGCTGGGAAATTGGTGATGTTCTGACGCTGACGTCCCTTGATAAAGATTCGGTGTCGCCTGTTTCTATGACCATTACCGGTATTCTCAGTAACGGTGAACAGGAAGAAAGTGCTGTTGTTGTGCCTCTGGCTGTTGCCCAAAAGCTGACCGGGCTGGAAGGACGGGTGCAGACCATCAAAGTGTCTGCCCTCACTGTGCCGGAAAACGAACTGTCCAGAAAAGCCCAGGAAAATCTGGAGTCTCTGGATTCTGATGAGTATGACCTCTGGTTCTGTACAGCATTTGTGTCGTCTATTTCGTTCCAGCTGGAGCAGGCTCTGAGTCGTGCGTCAGTTAGCCCGCTGTGGCAAGTGGCTGCTTCCGAAGGTGCTGTGATTGAGAAAATCCAGAGTCTGCTGATTATGGTGACACTGGCAGCCTTTATTGTGGCAGCTATGGGTATTGCCTCTTTAATGACCAATGCCATTTTGCAGCGAGCCAAAGAGATTGGCCTGATGAAATCACTGGGGGCCTACAACTGGCAGGTGTACATGCTCTTTTATGTTGAGGCCGCCATGTGTGGTTTGCTGGGCGGTCTTCTGGGCTGTATCAGTGGCTATGGTCTGTCCCGCGCTATGGGTTATGGGCTGTTTGGCTCGGCTCTGGACTTCCACTGGATTATTGTTCCGATTGTTTTGATGATTTCCGTTGTGATCACTCTTTGTGGCACTTACTTCCCCGCACAACGTATTGCGGCACTGTATCCGATTGAGGTGTTGTATGGCCGCAAGTAAACAGTCAATGGGGCGGCTACTGGTTATTCGCTCCCTCAAGCTGCGTATGCGAAGGGTGGTGATTGTACTGGCTGCTTTAACCATGGGAGCTGCCATTATCACGGCGATGGCCGGGGTTTACTTTGATATCAACGAAAAGATGAGCCATGAGCTGAGAAGCTATGGCGCCAACTTTTTCGTAGGACCCAAGGAAGATCAGGGCACGTTATCGACTACGGACTATCAGCATATTGTCGCCTTATTGCCTGAGGCTGATCGTGTGGCCTCCAGCCCTTACCTTTACGGTCTGGTGCAAACCGACCTGGAACAGGTTGTTGCCATGGGCGTGGACTTTGGCCAGATGAAAAAACTTGCCCCGTTCTGGCAGGTTCTAGGGGAGCGTGTTGGCGTCTCCTTTGATGAGCGCAATGTCATGATTGGCAGTAAGTTGGCCCAACGGCTAGAGCTGAAGGTAGGGGCAAAGATCAATCTGCTTCAAGGTAATAAACGACACACATTTACAATCAAAGGCATTGTGAATTCCGGTGGCGATGAAGATAACTATCTGATCGTAAACCTGTCATTCCTGCAGAAATGGTTGCACCAGTCAGATCAGGCTCACTACGCGTTGTTCAGTATTGATAACAACATGGGACAAGTCAGTACCATTGCTCAGCAGCTGAAAAAACAGTTTCCGAACCTGGTCAGTCGACCGATCCTGAAAGTATCGGCCTCTGAGGGCAAGGTTCTGGATAAAATCAAGTTGTTGATGGGCGTTGTCGCTCTGGTCATTCTGGTGTTGTCCATTCTGTGTGTGAATACCACACTCACGGCCATGATGTCTGAACGGCGCAGGGAGTTTGCCCTGCAAATTGCTCTGGGGGCACCCCGTAAACAAATTATGAGCCAGATTATGCAGGAAACCCTGTTAATGGCCGGAATCTCTATTGTTCTTGGTCTCGCTCTTGGCTATGTGCTGGCACAGATCCTTGGACACACAGTCTTCAGCGCCTCAATTAATATACGTCTGCCGGTGTTTGTTCTCACTGTGCTGTTGTCTGTCAGTGCTGCTCTGCTGGCGGCTTATATTCCCGCGGTGCGCGCTATGAAAGTGGATCCGGCAAAAGTTTTAAAGGGAGAATAACGTGTCTGAATTTGCTATTGAAACACGAGGGCTGGTGAAACGATTCGGGCAGGTCTGTGCGCTGGATAATGTCAATATCGCAGTGCGCAAGGGAGAATTCGTTGCGATTATGGGGGCGTCCGGCTCTGGCAAAACGACATTGATGAATATTCTTACCTGTCTGGACACCCACACCGAAGGGCAAGTGTTCCTCGACGGCCAGGAGGCCTCTCTGCTGGACGAAGATGGCCGCCGGAACTTCCGGGCTGAGAAAATCGGCCTGCTGTTCCAGCAGTTCCACCTGATTCCTTATCTCACAGCCTTGCAAAATGTGATGCTGGCCCAGCATTACCACAGTGTGACAGAAGAAGACGCTGCGAAAAAAGTGCTGGAGGATGTGGGTCTTGGTCACCGTATGGATCACCTGCCCAGCCAGCTCTCCGGAGGTGAACAACAGCGGGTGTGTATTGCCCGTGCATTGGTGAACGACTGTCCCATTCTGTTTGCCGACGAACCCACAGGGAACCTGGATGAAGCCAATGAAAAAATTGTTCTGGATATTTTTCAGAAGCTTCATGCTAACAAACACACCATTATCATGGTGACCCATAACCCTGATTTAGGGCGTTATACCGACCGTGTGATTCGTCTTCAGCATGGAAAGGTGATTGAAGAGGTTCAGAACTAGCGTGCTAACAGTGAAAAAACTATGTATTCTGGTAGCATTCCTGTTTCTGGCAGGATGTCAGGACCCTGTAGCAACTCTGGGAGAGCAGGCACCGGAGCTGGCAGTCCTTGATGCCAGCGGTCAGCAGGTCAAACTGGCTGATCTTCGTGGCAAGCCTGTGGTGGTGGAATTCTGGAACTCAAAATGCGGCCCTTGTCTTATGATGCTGCAGGCTCTGCAGAAATATCAGGATGAGAACCCTGGCAAGATTCAGTTTGTCTTTGTTGGCATTCCTCCAGAGCCCGATGACATGCAAGCGTTCCAGAAAAAGCTGCAGATCGATCTGCCGTTGCAACTGGATCAGCTGGGTATTTCCCAGGAGCGTTATCAGGTGCAGGTGACACCCTCGACCTTTGTTATTGATGCCGATGGCGTGTTGAGAAAACGCCACTTTGGCTATCGTCCTTCCTTAAATCTGGATGAGCTGGTTACTGTTAATCACTGAATTATGACTGTTAAATATCACCGCTGGGGCCTGCCGTTGGCTATGACCCTTATTGTTGCCGCACTGAGTGGCTGTTCTGACAAGACGGGCTCCAAAAATCAACAGGCGGCTTCCCCAACCATTCCCAAGGAAGAAGTTGTTTATAAGGACAGCCGCCGTGTCCTGCTCGACGTAGCGAACCTTGGTCGTATTCATAAAAGTGCATCTGAGCTGCTGAAAACGTATATCGATCCTAAATTGGTGACATTGTCCACCGGTGAAGTTTCTACGGACCCTGAAGCTATTGCTCGCTTTGAAAAGCAGACAGCTGAAAACACGGTCCCTGCAGACAGCCTTAATCCGGCCAAAAACCTGGTACGCCTGAATCAACGTCCCAAACAGGTTGAACTGTTTGTTGTGAAGAACGAACAGGGTGAGCCAAGGAGTGTTGTGGTTCCCATCGCCGGGCAGGGGTACATTTCTTTGCTGAAAGGCTACCTGGCACTCAATATCCACACCTTGAAGATAGAGGCTATTCGGTTCTATCAACAGGGGGAAACCCCGGCCAAGGGCGGCCATATTATGACGGATGATGCATGGTTGGCTCAGTTCCCCGGTAAACGGGTATGGATTAATGACCAGCCTCAGTTCCGGGTGACGGATAAGCGTGGCCAGCGTCAGGATGATTTCACTGTTGATGCCCTGGCGGGAGCGACTATGACCAGCCGCGGGGTTGAGAACATGATTAACTATTGGCTGGGGGACAAAAGTATCAGGCAGGCCCTGTTGGACCTGCAGCAAAGTTAGCCTTCCCGTTGAGCAAAAACGGGGAGCTTCCGGGCTCCCCGTTCTTTTCTTCAGCTGGCCTTGCCCATCCATCTCACCTCTTCGGGCAGGTCAGTATCGGCAAAGTCGATCTTCCTGTCCTTGAGTTTTCTGCGGGTGTCCTTACGGTTCTGTTCGAAAACCTTATGCCAGATCTCACTGACGACAAGCTCCATATCACTCTGGATTGCAGCATCGATATGGTGGTTGTCCCTGCGGGCCTTCTCAAATTCGCGCTCGGTCAGCTTATCGCCCTCGCTGCACCAGTTCTTGCCAAAGCGGGTGTATACATCACTCATCACCATGGTCATGGTCTTTTTCATGACATCCACCATACGCTGTTCAGACCACCGTGTCAGACTGGTACGTGAATTTGCGCAGGTGTCTACCCAGGCATCCCGGGATGGTTTGTGATACTGCTTCAGCATAGAGCCCATCATTGCATCCACACGGAATGTTTCCAGTGCCTCAATCATATCCTCGCGGGAGGCCGGGATGTTCTCGGAGCCCAGTTTGTGATGCAGGTTTTCCCGGTAACGTTCAACCAGTGCCATCAACCAGTAGATGCGGCGTTGCGGGTTACCTGGGATCACCAGCGTTTCATTTTTGGGCAGCATTTTCCGGATATCGTCAATGGAAAGCGTGCTGTAGTCTCTGCTGCTATCGTCTTCTAACTGTTTAACCATGCAGGCCTGCTGGCAAAGAATCTCTACCTCTTCGTTATGGGTATCGCTCGCTGCCAGACTCTGTTTGAGCTCGGTCAGTCTCTTGTCCCGGGCTCCTTCCATCCAGAGGTGCTGTTCTTTGGCCTTGGCTATTTTATGCTCGGTATCGTCTTTGATACTTTGTGCTTCCTGAACCAGCCATTCTTCATCGGTCATGTCCAGATCCCAGCCTTCACGCTTCAGTTCAGCCAGTTCCTGTGGAAGCTGTTGAAGGTTAGCTTCCATCCTTTCTTCGATGATGGCTTTGGCCTTTTCGAACGCTTCACGCTGTTCTGTGAGCCAGTGGTTCCAGTTTTGCTGGTACAGGTTACGCAGGCCGTGAGATTTGGCCATCTTATCGATACTTTTTTCGTAGCCGGACTCGTCCATTAGGGTCTTCACCTGAATATTCAGGTCTGCCAGACCTTTGGTGACCGTACCTTCAACAAGGCTGGCAACCCGGCAACCAAGGCTCATTAACCCCTGATAGTGGTTCAAGGCATCGGCACGGTGCCAGGCCCAGTAGCAGGAGGCTCCCAGCATGCCGACTGCCGCCACAATGCCGGCGATACCACCACTGGCGACAGTGGCAACCAGAATCAGGCTGGCTCCAACGCTGGGGCCGAATACACTGGCCACTTGCCCGGCTTGCAGCAGCAGAGGGGTAAGGCTGTTCTTCTCACGGCGCCAGAACTTGCCCAGGGCATCCCGGAAACCGTTAAAAAGAGTCTTGAAAGGCTCCAGAACTGTGGCCCGTGCGACAATGGCGGTGGGGGTATACCTGCAGGCGATGTCCGCTGCCACACTGCCCATTCTCGCCATCATGCGCTGACGGCTGTTGGCCACTGTCAGGCCTTCACTGAACAGATCCATCATGAAGTTACAGTCGCGTACGGTAGCGGTGTCGAGGGTGTTCACATTTTTGATCATGCGAGTGCACAGCAGTCTGGCTCCCGTGGAGGCAAAGTTCCAGACCTGTGCCACAACGTTGGTGCCGTTGTTATAAGCCCTGAAGGCGGCATCCAGCAGCGTAGGTACGTAGGGGGCGGATTCCATGAGTTTACTGATGGTGACAATCTTTTTCACAGCTGCCAGCTCTTCTGGCGTCAGGCCGTCAAGAGTCACTGCCTGAGGATTCACATTTTCCAGGAAATAAGTGGTCGCGGCTTCTGCCCAGAGTCGGTTATGCAGTTCATCAAACATGGCCACAACAGGGGAGTTGCCAGCCAGAGTGTTAATGGCTACGGCTTTGGCCTGAGCGATATTACCGGCCAGGGCACGGAGCAATTTGGGGTTTTTGGCACCGATAGCAGCAGCAGCGGTCAGTTCGGTCTGGAATGTTTTTGCCAGATTCACCAGTCCGTCCGCGCCGAGATAAGCAGTGGCCTTGACAACGGCAACGGCTGCGTCTGTGGCACCAATCTTACCGTTATAGAGATCACGGATACCCTGAACACCTTTTGCGCCCTCTTCACCGGCTTTGGTCAGGGCGGCAAGGCCCAGATCTGGTAGAGCACTGAGCAGCTTGTAGCATTCATCGTTGAAATCGTAATCGTGGCCCTTCTTAAGCGCACGTTCCAGCTCGAGATCCTGCAGGGTGTGTTCGGTGGGAATGTCCACACCTCGCAACATGGTGGTGCCCATCTTGGCTGCCTTGCTCCAGCAATCCATGGAATCATCCAGATACTGAGGATCGGGGCGCTCATTTTCCAGATAGCGGATACGGGCACACAGCTGCTCAAAACGATCAGACTCTTTATCTGTGATGGCTTGCCGGGCTTCGCTCTTCAAAACCTCAATCTGGGTCTTGAGCAGTTCATCCCGACGTTTCATGTGGCTTGTCAGCTGGCCAATATCTGCACCGGGTTGAATCTTGCGGTAGTTCTCCAGCTCGATAATCGCCTTATCTATATCCGTGGTGGATTGCTCTTGCAGGGCTTTTGCTGTTTGTGCCAGGTCCGGTGTGGCATCGAGGTACCATACGTGTTCACCGTTGTGGTAACCGCTGGTCACAATTCTGTGGGTTGGAATAGCTTGAATCTGTAGTATGCCGGTTCGCAGGGGCCTCAGCTGTGTGGCCAGGTCTTTCTGACCCAGTTGCTCTGCAATTGTGATGGCATTTTCCAGATCAGTTTGCAAACCCTCAATCATGTCATGAGATTGTGATGCGCAGGCTTCCACCTGTGCACTGATGGTAGATATAAGGTGTCCGGCCAGACTGTTGAGGTAGTGATGCTGTACGCGGGCGCTGATCGTCTGGCCCAGTTCGGGACATTCTTCGATGATATCCAGCAGTTTTTCGATATCTTCGCCAGCGGCCTCTACCTGGGCCAGCTCGGTATCCAGTCTCTGATGAGCACTATGGTCGCTGGCAGGTGTTATCAGCTGTTGGTTACGCAGGAATTGCTGGAATAACTGTGACACCACGTCAGGGCGGGTGCGTGCCAGTTTTTCAATCAGGAATCGTGGGTGTCTGGCTTCCCGGGATTTTGGATAGTTCTCTGGAATCAGAGTGTCCAGAAGAGCCTGGGTGCGCTCATCGTAACGTTGAGTTGTTTCGTGGTTGGTAAACTCACTGACAATACGGGACAGAACCGCAGGATCACTGGAAATACGGCCACGATTTTGATGAGTAATGGCCGTCGGATCCATCAGATTGAACTCACTGGCATCATTATTTTTCAGGCACTCTACCGGGAGATTTTTTTGAAGCAGAGCCATAACGGGCGAGCTCACCATGGAGGCCAGACCTATAAAGCAAATGTTCAGCTTTTCCAGCCAGGAGTCTTTGGTGTGTGCGATTTCGTAGGCACGTATGCCGTCAATCACCGTGAGAAGCTTGTCTTCTGTCGGCTCATCCGCCAGAGCATTCCAGTCGTTGTCCAGCTGCTCAAGCCGTGTGGGAGCATCCCCTTTACACATGAAAGTTGTGACATCACCAGCCAGCGCATCGAGACGATGCCCCAGTAATTCGATAGTGCCTTCAGGGTCTTTACGGAACTGGGCGGTCAGAATGTTCTTACCGGGCAGCTCCGAAATGTAAATCGCTGGCGTGGTGCCCGCCAGTTCCTGACGGATGGACTTCTGGGTTTGGATTGCTTGCTCAGTCGTGATGTCTTCATCGCTGGGCAGGTCTTGTTCCTCCAGTTCAGAAGACGCGCTAATAAATGAGGCCTCTTCCGAAGGGAAATCATTGGTGAGTCTGTCGGCGTCTGGCGCTACCTTTACCCAACTTTCCAGAGGTAAGTGTTGTTTTGGGGCCAGTGACTCTGCGGGTAGGGATTTGAAGCTGTCATCAGGCTCAGGTGATGGTACAGACGTCTTCACAGTGTCTGGCGTTAGAGACTGAAATTCATCATCGCTATCGATGTCACTCTCATCACTGTCACTTTCATAATGAGAGGAGGCGAGAGAAGGGGTTTTGTAGCTTTCCCTGCTCATGATCGAATATTGCGCCAGCTTCCTGGCTAGAATGCTCGGGTCAGGCAAAAGGGTTGGTTGGCCATGGCAGTTGAGGCTGAGGCGTGGGTTCACCGCTGCAATAAAACTGCTACCTGCGCTGGAAAACAGCTCGTCATCCGTGGGCAAGTGATTAGACGGGCTGTAATGAGTTAACGATGTTTGACAAGTCATATCATGCCTCCATACACAGGGTGCAGCCTCTGAGAAATGCCTAAAAAAATCTGGTTACAATTTATGACCGCAATTGACTGCGTTAGTTTCGAGAAGCTGTGGGCGTGAGACTAAAGGTTGATAACAATATTGATAATTTTGTAGCCCGTTTGTGCTGGTTCCTGTGGGAAAGCCGTACTGATAACGGTGGATTAGACCTATCTGTGTCCTTATAATTCCGTGGGCTTTTCACCGGAACAGCCCTCCCACCTGCAACGACAAGGAATCACAATGTATAAGCTGGCTCGCTCGCTGCTGTTTCGCCTTACCCCTGAAACAGCTCACGACATGACTATGGATTTATTGGGCGCCGGCCAGCGTCTCGGGCTGATCAAGCGTATTGTTCGTCCTGTTCCTGACGCACCTGTTAAGGTCATGGGCCTTGAATTCCCTAATCCTGTTGGTCTGGCGGCTGGTCTGGATAAAGACGGCCAGTGCATCGACGCTTTTGGCAGTCTCGGTTTCGGATTTGTGGAAGTGGGCACAGTGACCCCGCTGAGCCAGCCCGGCAACCCCAAGCCTCGCATGTTCCGACTGATAGAAAACGAAGCTCTCATTAACCGCATGGGTTTTAACAACAAAGGCGTGGACAACATGGTGGCTAACCTGCGCAAAGCCACCACTAAGGCTGTGATCGGCGTAAATATTGGCAAGAACAAGGTCACCCCGGTGGAGAAAGCCAATGACGATTACATCGCCTGTTTGCAGAAGGTGTATCCCTGGGCTGGCTACGTGGCCGTTAACCTTTCTTCCCCCAATACCCCCGGACTGCGTGAACTGCAATTTGGTGAGCATCTGGCCTCCCTGCTGAAAGCCTTGAAAGATGAGCAGGTCCGTCTGGCAGAGCAGCACGACCGTTACGTACCTATTGCCATCAAACTGGCTCCGGATATGAGCGATGATGAGTTGCGGGAGATTGCCGGCCAGCTGGTTGCCTTTGGCATGGATGGCGTAATTGCCACTAACACCACTCTGGAACGTGATGCCGTGGCAGATCATGAGTATGCCAGCGAGCAGGGTGGTTTGAGTGGTAAGCCGCTGACCGGTTTGGCGACCGACAAAATCCGTGTGCTGGCAGAAGCTGTCGATGGCAAGATTCCAGTGATCGGCGTGGGTGGCATTATGAGTGCGGCAGACGCAGTGGAGAAGGTGAAGGCAGGAGCCAGCCTGGTACAGGTTTACACTGGTTTTATCTACCGCGGTCCAGAGCTGGTTGCCGAAGCGTCTGAAGCGGTATCTGCGGTTCTGGCTGGTCGACAGGACTAAAAGTCTGTAATAAACGAAGGCCCGACTCCATAAGAGGATTCGGGCCCTTTAATGACTGTGCTCAGCGGGTGGCTGAGGTATTTTTCTTCAAGAGAGAGTCATCTACAAGAAGAGAAAAGTGAGAAAACAGTTCAATACCGTGAATGGGTACCTAAAGCTGATGCTGGTTTACCTTATGCAGGCCGGACACGCCGGTGTAGCCTTCCACATGATCTGACCAACCTTCTCTCCAGCCATTCAGCCAGGCCTGGCGTTGGTCATTTCCATCGGAGTGGGGACAGTTTTCATTTGGACGCCCCTGAGCTCCCATCTGATAGCCCTTGGCAAAAGCGCGTTCTGTCTTGTCTCTTTTTTGTCTCTTCATTGCGAAGTAGCCTCCTTATTCGGGAACAACATTCCGAAGAGCTCGCCAGCTGTTCGAAATTCATGTGCTCGGAAAGGAACATCAATCCAGTCCTCCTCTGGAGAGCCTTTCCAATAGTTGGGAGGGGATGTGTTTTTCACATCACTACGGGGTAAGTTCTATCGGAATAATGTGGCCCTGTCGAGAAATCAATGGGTATAGCAGTAGAACTACTTAGTTTAAAAAGCCATATATCAAAAAAAGATTACAAATAACTGACTGAATATAAAAGAATTTGACCGTTTGTCTGATTTTTGTGGCTAGCCATGCACTTTCAGCTACTACATAAATTCCCTGCAGAGTGCGACCCTTACGACTCGTAATCCCCACAGCAGGCTGTACAATCCCTTCCATTTTTCTATCTGCTTTTGATGACTGCTGAGATATGCGGTGACCATCTTGCTTTGAAGGTTCTGATGTCCGAAAACTACGAATTCTTTGCCTCCTGCCCCAAAGGGGTGGAAGGTCTGCTGGCCGAAGAACTGGCTGCCCTGGGCGGCGAAGAGATTCGCCAGACAGTGGCGGGCTGCCACTTCAAGGGTGGCCTGCAGGCCGCGTATCGCGCGTGTCTGTGGTCACGACTGGCTAACCGTATTCTGCTTCACCTGCGTCAGACTGATGCGGAAAACCGGGATTTCCTTTACGACGGTGTAAAAGCCATTCCCTGGGAAGACCACTTCGAGCCCAACGCAACCCTCGCCATCACTTTCAATGGCACCAGTAAAGCTATAAATAACAGTCACTTCGGTGCACTTGTTGTGAAAGATGCTATCTGTGATCGTCTTCGAGACAAGGCTGGTTTCCGTCCATCGGTGAACAAGAACACACCGGATATTCGTGTTCATGTGCGCATGAATCGCAACCGTGCAGACATTTCTCTGGATCTCTCCGGCGAGAGTCTGCACCGCCGTGGCTACCGTCTGGATACCGGTAAAGCTCCCCTGAAAGAGAACCTGGCCGCAGCACTGCTGGTGCGTGCGGGCTGGCCGAATCTGGCCAGAGAAGGCGCCGCGCTGGTGGACCCTCTCTGCGGCTCCGGCACCCTGCTGCTGGAAGGCGCACTGATGGCGGCGGATATCGCCCCGGGCCTGCTGCGCTTGAATTACGGCTTCCATAACTGGTCTGGCCATATTCCCAAACTCTGGCGTGAACTGCTGGAAGAAGCGCGGGAACGTCGTACTGCTGGACTGGCGGCCATGAAGAACCGCTTTATCGGTTATGAAGGGGATATCCGGGTTGTGCGTCAGGCACACGATAACCTGCGCCGTGCCGGCCTGGATAAGCGTATTCATATCGAAACCCGTGAGCTGGCCACTGTGGAGCCAATCAAGGGCTATCAGGGTCTTGTGATCAGCAACCCGCCTTATGGTGAGCGTCTGGGGGAAGAGTCCAGCCTCGTGTGGCTGTACCAGCGTTTAGGAGAAACCTTTCGCACCTGTTTTGATGGCTGGCAGGGTGCCATTATCACCAGCAATCCGAGCCTGGCTCGTCGCATGGGGCTGCGTGCCCGCAAGAACTACAGCTTCTTTAATGGCGCTCTGGAAGCCAAACTGTTGACTTTCGATATCAAGCCAGAATGGCATTTCGGCCATCACAAAAAGGTGCAGGAAGCTGAGCAGGGCGGTGATAAGAAAGCAGAAGAGGTAACCGTTAACACGGACATTACTCTGGGCAAGGGCGCAGAGATGTTTGCCAACCGCCTGCGCAAGAATCTGAAGCCTCTGCAGAAATGGGCCCGCAAGCAGGATATCGAGTGCTACCGTGTTTACGATGCGGATATGCCGGAATACGCCGTAGCTATCGACCTCTACAGAGACAAAGTGCTGGTGCAGGAATATAAGGCACCTGCCAGCGTAGATGAGCAGAAGGCCGAAGAGCGTCTGCACGACATTCTGCAGGCGATTCCAACAGTGCTGCCGGTGAAGCCTGAGCAGATTGCCCTGAAACAGCGCCGTCGTCAGTCTGGCAAGAACCAGTACCGCCGTATGGGGGATCAGCAGGAGCGCTTTGAGGTGACTGAGGGTGGCTGCCGCTTCCTCGTTAATCTGAAAGATTATCTGGATACCGGCCTGTTCCTGGACCACCGCCCCATGCGTTTGCGCATTCAGAAAGAAGCGAAGGGCAAGCGATTCCTGAACCTGTTCTGCTACACCGGCGCAGCGACTGTGCACGCAGCGGCGGGCGGTGCATCTCAAACCACCAGTGTGGACTTGTCCAAAACCTATCTGGAATGGGCTCGTCAGAACCTGTCCCTGAACGGTTTCAGTGATCGCCACAAGCTGGAAAACGCCGACTGCATCAAGTGGCTGAAGGGCTGCAACGAAACCTATGACCTGATCTTTATCGATCCCCCCACCTTCTCCAACTCCAAGAAGATGCGGGATGTATTCGATATCCAGTTGGAACACAAAGATATGCTGGAGCGAGCCATGGGTTGTCTGGCGCGGGATGGCGTGCTGTATTTCTCCAACAATTTCCGTAAGTTTAAGCTGGATGATGCACTGTCTGAGACGTTTGCTATTGAGGAAATCTCTGGCCAGACCATTGATCAGGACTTTAAGCGGAACCAGAAGATTCACCGCTGCTGGAAACTGACTCACCGTCACTAACTCTTCGTTCCTGGCTGGCGCTTGAGTTGCGCCAGCCAACCTTGCACACTGGCATTATGAAATCCGCTTTTGAATACCTGCTGGCCATCCATGAAGGTCGCCCTGTGCATTGGGTGAAATGCTGTCGACTGCTGACCAACAAAACCCATGGCCTCAAGCCGGGGCAGCTGTCCCGCATATTTTCTCCCCGTTCTGACTATGAAGCGACTACAGTCGTGGATATTCTGGATCAGGACGCGTTTGATGTGTTGCGGGAGCGTTTTCCTGAACCAGTGTTGGTTGTTGATCGCCCCAGTGCATCAATGGCTGGCAATTCTCATGGTAAACCTGTGAGTGGCAGCCTGCTGAATATCTATCGCCCTGACTGGGCAGAGCCGAGAACGGCTGTGTCCTGGGATGGAGCAGTATGGTCCCCTGAACCGGAGCAGGACATACACCTGCTGCTGGTGGAGAATCTGGAGAATTTTCTGCGCCCCAGGGAAACCTTAGAACTAACTATTCAGCAGTGCGGCCTGACGGTGAATGCAGATAAGATTCTGCTGGTCTATGGTTCAGGCAATGCTGCATCAAAGGCGTGTAATGGTTTGTATTATCGGCAGTTTTTATCGGTGAACTGCCTGTTTGATCTGGATGTTGGCGGGCTGGGTATTTATGAAAATATCAAGGCGATGCCAGAGCTTCAGAGTCACACTCTGCGTTTTCTTGTACCGGACAATGTGCAGGCCCGGCTGCAAGCCTCCCGATGGAAACTGACAGCCAGCGAGAGAACCAAAATTTTTCAGGCGCAAAGCGCCCACCCGGAGCTGAGTGAATTGCTCCGGGTTATGTACACCAGCCACAAAAAGCTGGAACAGGAAACATATCTGAACGGTTAGACGGATAGCAACATGAGATTATTGGAAGATTCCCTGTTTGAAGGTGACCGTTATCAGGTTCGGCGGCTGGTAATGGTGAACTCCGGCAGCTCCGCCTATGTGGAACTGCCCCTGGACAAAACTGCAGCGCTGCTGGGCAGTAACAATCAGGGCAAAACCTCCGGCCTTCATACGTTGAAGCTGTTTCTTCTGCCGGAGGTGAACTTCCGCAACTGTGAAAACAAGTTCGGTTTCGCCTCCAAAGACCGGGAGTACACAGGGCTGGAAAGCTACCGTTACTACTTCCCAAGCCCCCGTTCGTTTGTTGTGCTGGAAGCGAACAACCCCCGAGGGGATTTCTGTATTGTCCTGCACCAGAGCAATCAGGAACTGGGCTATGGCCGACTGGCCGTGCCCCGCGCCTACGAGGATATCAAGCACCTGTTCTGGGAGCAGGGGGAAGGCAATCGCGGCGTTGGTGCCCATCCTGAAGATCTGGAGCTGGCGACGGTTATCAGCCGCTTGAAAAAGCTCGGTGGCCGCCCCCTCAACGATGTGGCAGCAATTCGTGAAGCCCTCTACACACGGGTAGACCCCAGCAACGACGACACCCGCTTCTGCCTGATGCCACTGGTGCAGGTCCCCAGCCAGCATATGATGCGCTCCATTAAGGCGCTGCTGCAGTTGTCCTTTGATATCAAAGGCGCGGACCACAAGAATCTGCCCCAGGCTATCGCCAATATTATTGATGCAGACCTTTCGACCCAGAAGGATGTGATCAGTATTGATTTTCGCCGTATTCAGGATGACCGGGAACGGCTGAGCCGCAACCATCAGGATATTCGCACCATCCGTGAACACGGCGATAAGTGGGAAGGGCTGCGGAAAAACTACCTCGTTTATCAGGAGCAGAGCGGTGAACTGCGACGCCGTTATCAGGCATTGCTGGCAGCGCTGAATGAGCACCGGGAACATATTGATCCCCAGCTGGCGGATGTTCACAGTGATTTTGAAACGGCCAACGAACGCTTTAAAGAGATTTACGCTCAGCTCAAAACACTGCGCACTCAGGTGGATCAGGGTAAAGGGCAGATCAACACCCTGACCAAAGACGTTACCAAACTGCAGGAAGCCGTCACACTGGCCAATGAGGTGATTGGTCGGGAAGCTCCCGCTGCGGGTAGTGAAAACCCCATGGATATTCATCGCTATCTTGATGATTGCCTGAAATCCGTGGAGAAAGAGCTGCAGGATATTGCCAACCTGGAGAAAACCCGTCATGCCCTTGAACGGGAACTGCAACTGAAACCGACTCTGCAGGAGCAGGTTGCTCAGGCGGAACAGGTGCTGGTCCAACAGCAAGACAGTACGCTGTCCTACCTCGATGCCCACAGCGCTTTTATGTTGAACAGCCTGCACCGCGGCTTTGGGGAAATGGTGCTGGAACCGGATGAACAGCAGGCAGCAGCTATTGCTCTGTTTGCCCAGTTGTTCTCCCCAAGTGAAAAGGGCAACCTGCAGTTCTGCGGCGAGACTCTGCCTGACAGCCAGACCATTCCTTTCGATGCCCTTGCCCTGAAGCAGAGCCGCACCCAGCGTTTGCATGATCTTGAGGATCAGCTGAAAAACTGTGAGCGCAAAATTGATGAGCTGCGCCGTGCCATGACCGGCAGTGAGGAGCAGCGTCAGGAGTCAGCCCGCGAGAAGCAGAAGGAGATAGGGGAGATTCGTCGGGAAATGGCGGTGCTCACCAGTCTGGACTTCAACCGCACCAGCCTTGAGCAGAAACAGGCCGAGCTGGAGGCGCTGACCCTGCAGGTGGAAGAGGGCAGTGAGCGGGGCAAACTGCGTAACAGCCAACGTCAGGAGCTGGATGAAGAGCGGGAACGGTGCCGTGAACGGCAAAAGGCTCTTGAAGCGCAAAAAAGCAGCCTGAAAAGCGCCGGAGACAGCCTAGCCAATCTCTGTGCTGTGGCAGGCCTTAAACATATCGCTCCTGCCGATGAGGTTGAGGCCATCAGCCCCAACGATATTGCCCGCCAGGCTAATGAGCTGAACGCGCTGTTCCACAATGATGTGTCAGAGGTGCGACAGAATTGTATTGAGGTTTTCCGGATTCTTGTGGGCAGCGGCATTGCCTCCCTTGATCCGGAGCTGGCTTTCCGTGCAGATATCTCCGGCCATGATTTTTTTGATGCTTACCAGAAGCTCAAATCGGAATTCGACAATATCGAATCTAAAGAGCAGGAGCACCGGATTCAGGTGCAGAACCACAACCACGATACCGGCCGTCAGATCAGTCTGCTGGATAAAATGGATCTGGCCATTCGCAACTTTCAGGATCGCATTAACGAAGAGCTGTCCCAGATTCGTATCTCCAACCTCTCCGGTGTGAGAGTGGACATCAGTACGCTGGACAGTTTCAACACCCTGCGTCGGGAGCTGCAGGAGCACGGCACAGAGTCTGACCGGTTGATGAAAGAGTCTTTCTACAACCGCCTCCGGGAATTCTGTGAAAAGTACCTGATGACGGGGCACAATGCCGGGCGTCTGGATTTGGAAAAGATCGTCCGAGGCGTGAAGTTTATCTACCAGATCAATGGACAGGATGAAGTGACGCCCCAGTCCAACGGCACCAGCTCCATGGTGAACGCGGTGCTGCTCTCCATTCTGATGTACAAGCTGGTGCCAGACGATGTGGTGTTTGCCCTGCCGGTGATTTTCGATGAGGTGGGCAGTCTGGACGACAGCAACCTCGCCGAGCTGCGACGCATTGTTGAAGAGCATAACTTCACTCTGCTGGTGGCGAACCCCACCAATCAGGGGAATATCGCCCAGCATATCGGCCTGTGGCACGATCTGTTCCTGCACCAGATGACTGAAGGCAACCCCATAGGCAAGTGTCTGGCGATTTATACCGGTCTCAGTGAATCCCTCACAGAGCTGGATGAGGGTCAAGAGCACGAGCAAGAACCGGTAGAGGCCTCTGCCGATGAGAGTTAACAGCGACCTGACCCTGATTGCCATTCTCGAGCATAAGGGCCTGTTCTTTCAGTTGATGGATTTTGTGCAGCAAGACCTGAACAACCCGTCACTGGAATTCACTATCAGTGATTACCAGAAGCTTCTGGCCCATACCGCGTCCACCATGAAAACGGCTGATCGTCGTCGTTTTCTGGATACTCTCGGGCTGGAGAATCTGGAGCAGAACGGGCTGCTGAACTACCTGGATCGCCGCAGTGGCCGTTTTCGTCTGCAGCAGTTTATTCTGGATATGCTCTGCCATCTGGACAGTAAACGCCTGCGGGAGCTGTCGTCGGCGGAGCTGAACCAGCTGCTTAAACAGCTGGAGGAGTGTGAGCGTCAGGTGAGCGATCAGCAAATTGTCTGGCTGGAAGATAATCCTGACTTTGAGGAGATGGTGCACTCTGTTTACGGCACCCTCAACGAAGTCAGCTCCCGGTTGAAATCCAATGTCCGTGCCTTGAAAGGCCAGGCGTCCCATCTGGCAGAGCTGGTGGACCGGCAGGATTACACCCGTATGGAACGCAGTGAGCAAGTGGGTTTTGCTCTGAATGAAATCCTGCGTATCCATGAGCGTAACGTGACGCCGATGTTGCAGTTTCTGGATGAACATCTGGATATTCAGCGGCCATCCACGGAGCTCCACGGCTCCAGTCACTCCCCCATGGCGCTGGTGCAGAAGATTGTTGAGCGTTTTTACCAGCATAAGCAGGGTGAGCATGTCACTCGCCTGCAGCGTATCCAGATTCATATCCTGCGACTGGGGGAGGATGTCTCCGCCATCGCCAAGAGTCTGGAAGTGTATGTACGCTACGCCCAGCAGGAGCGTCACCGTTACAACAAAACGGAAGAGCTGTACAACGAACTGCTGATGGCGGCCCGTGACAAACAGCAGGGGCAGCAGCGGGACTTTCTGCTCAAACCCGATCACCCTGTGTTCAAACCTGCCCGTGTGTTTGGCAACCTGCGCAATCTCAGCCGTACCCAGACGATGAATATCAACTGGCCAGCCAACTCCGGTATGGATGCGCTGGATGAAGTGCTGCGGGTGCGTTTAGAGCGTACGCCGAAAATGTCAGCGGAGAGTTCCGTCCCTGCTCAGCCCCGCTCCAAAGAAGAGCTGCTGAAACGCACGGTGATTGAGAGGATTATGAAGGCGATGAAGCACTTTGATTATGGTCAGCAACGTTCTGATATTTATCAGGAATTGCATCGTCACCTGTGTGAAAAATTGCCCAATCATCGTCTGCCCTATCTGGTGGATGCTCTGGGTTTTCTCACCGCCCATGGCGAGATAGAGCTGGTGTCGCCACCGAAGTTCCAGCAAATGATTTACCGTGGGCAGCAGCTCTCTTACCGGGTGAGACGCTACAACCCCAAAAGCAGTGCCAAGGGCAAACAGCTTGAGAAGGAGGCCCTATGAACCAGGGATTGAGCCGAAAGATTTACCGTGAGCTGATTAACGGCCATATCATCAACAAGGATATGCTGGACGGCGACCTGCTTGTTCCCAACCCGCTGTTTGATGAGCTGGCCAGTGAGGAGAATCGTGAACATTACGATCACCTGTACGCCTATATCGGTTATGAGCTGAAACAGCTGGGGGACAGTTTCTTCCTCAACGAAGTGGGCAAGGATGATGTGCTTTCCGATGTGGCCATGCGGGTGCAGACCCTGCTGGTGATATTATCCCGAGGGGTGAGTTCTCGAAATCTGTACACCGGCATTCTTACGGATGTCCGGGGCGGGCTGAGCCGTGGTCAGATTGAGGAGATTGGTAACGAGGAAGAGAATCAGCAGATTCTTGCGGCTGTGGGGTTAAAGAAGCGTTTGTTGACGGAAGTTGAAAACACCCTGATTACTCGCGCATTGGCGTACTGGAATGCTCAGGAGCACTTGGTGCTCACCAATGGCGGTAAAGCTTTTCTGGATGATATGCACGGTGTTTAAGCCGTGCATTGTATGGTGGTTGTCTAAGTACCCGGACCATTGATTTCGCATAGTCTGGCGGCGTC